>NZ_AP028672.1:2582500-2894866 GCF_041154505.1 Acidovorax sp. A79 | reverse complement strand
TCCTCGACCAGAAGATCGGCATGGGCATGGTCGGCAACGACATGGGCAAGTTCATGCAGTACCAGACGGCGCAGGCCATCCCCAAGTTCGCCGAAGGCGCGGGCAATGGCGGTGGCGGCATCGCGGGCGACGCCATGGGCCTGGGCGCGGGCGTGGCGCTGGGCCAGGTGCTGGCGCAGAACCTGCAGCAGGGCCTGCAAGGCGGCGGTGCGGCCGCGCAGGCAGCGCCTGCGGCGGCTGCTGCGGCCGCAGTGGGCGTCAAGCCCGAGGACGTGATGGCCACGCTGGAGAAGCTGGGCGAGCTCAAGTCCAAGGGCATCCTGACCCAGGAAGAGTTCGACGCCAAGAAGGCCGAACTGCTCAAGAAGCTGGTCTGATTCCGGTTGCTATCATAAATATAGCTGCTTGCGCTGGAGGGATCAGCGCCAGAGGCCAAAAAGGCCCCAAAGCCGCGTAGCGCGGCGCAGGCAGCAGCCCCCCGATGGCCACCGACCCCACACAGCGTTACTACCGCGCGCCCTGCCCGGGCTGCGGCGCGCCGGTTGAATTCCGCAGCGCGCAGTCCACGCACGCCGTCTGCGGCTACTGCCAGAGCACCGTGGTGCGCAATGGCGACGTGCTGCAGCGCCTGGGCAAGATGGCCGAGCTGTTCGACGACCACAGCCCGCTGCAGCTCATGGCCAGCGGGCGCATCCAGCTCGATGGCAAGGATGTGCCCTTCACCCTCATCGGCCGCCTGCAGTACAAGGGCGACGCGGGCACCTGGACCGAATGGGCCGCCTTTTTGCAGGACGGCACCCTGGCCACGCTGGGCGAGGACAACGGCGCCTACGTCTTCACCCGCCCCATCGACCCGGGCCGCGAGATGCCCGAGGCCGCGCGCTTTCGCATCGGCAGCACCACCGCCATCAACGGCAAGCCCTACAGCGTGGCCTACACGGGCCAGGCATCGCTCATCTCGGCCCAGGGCGAGCTGCCCAAGCTGCCGCCGCTGGGCCATCCGTTCGGCATGGTCGAACTGCGCAGTGCCGACGGCGAAGTGGTCAGCATCGACTACGGCCACACGCCGCCCAACGTCGAGCGCGGCAAGGCCGTGCTGCTGGAAGACCTGCAGCTCACCGGCCTCAAGGACGAATCGGCCAAGGACGAAAAAGGCCGCCAGTTCAACTGCCCGCACTGCGGCGCGCCCGTGCAGGTGCAGCTGTCCACCTCCAAGAGCGTCACCTGCGGCTCGTGCGCCAGCATCATCAGCCTGGACAGCGGTGTGGGCGGCGAGCTGCGCTCGGCCGAGCAGGACGAGCCCGTGCAGCCCCTCATTCCGCTGGGCAGCAAGGGCCAGCTGCAGGGCGTGCACTGGCAGGTGGTGGGCTTTCAGCACCGCATGGGCGTGGAGCCCGGCGACGACGAGCACTTCGGCTGGAGCGAATACCTGCTCTACAACCAGAAGCGCGGTTTTGCCTTCCTGGTCGATTCCGAAGAAGGCTGGAGCATGGTGCGCCCCACCACGGGCGCGCCGCAGATGGCGGCCACGGGGCGCTCGGCCACCTACATGGGCACCAAGTACGACCTCAAGTACACCTACGAGGCCGAAACCACCTATGTGCTGGGCGAGTTCTACTGGCAGGTCACGCGCGGGCAGAAAACCACCAACCGCGACTTCGCCAGCGCCAAAGGCCTGCTCTCGATGGAGCAAAGCCCCAATGAGATCACCTGGTCGGCCGGCGACAAGCTCGCCAGCGACACGGTGGCCAAGGCCTTCAAGCTCGACGACAAGAAAGACGTGCTGCAGCGCGACGACCCGGGGCCCTTCGTGGCCAAGTCCGGGCTGGGCTGCGGCACCGTCATCCTCATCGCCATTGTCATCCTCATCCTGCTGTTGCTGCTCAGCCGCTGCAGCCGCTGCGACCCGCGGGTGGAGAACTGCTCGTCGTCCAGCTACCGCAGCTCGGGCGGCTCGTATGGCGGGTATTCGTCCGGCGGCAGCCACAAGTAGCCCCGGGTTGCCGCAAGCCCCCGGGGGGCGCCGGCAGTTTTGCAACCTTTCCCGCCAGCCTGTCTGGCGGCAACCTTTTCGTTCAAGGAGATCACATCATGATGGGAATCGAATGGCTCAGGCCCGCGGCGTTCCTCGGGTCCATCCTGTATGCGCTGATTGGCGTGGTCATCTTCTGGCTGTGCTTCGTCATCGTCGACAAGATCACGCCGTATGACCTGTGGCGCGAAATCGTCGAGAAGCAGAACCAGGCGCTGGGCCTGGTGGTGGCGGCGATGTGCCTGGGCATCAGCATCATCGTGGCGGCGGCGATCCACTGACGCACCTTGCCTGAAGCGGCGCTCCCCCCGGGGCCGCGCCGGTGACCGCCTTGCAATCCGACCTGAATTCCCCCGCCTCCCCGCCCGAGGCCATGGGCGCCCGCTCCGGCCCCCGCCCCATCGAGATCGCCCTGCTCACCAGCGTCTTCGTCGTGGCCGCCTGCGGCCTGCTGTACGAGCTGGCCGCGGGCGCGCTCGCGTCCTATGTGCTGGGCGACTCGGTGCTGCAGTTCTCCACCATCATCGGCACCTACCTGTTCGCCATGGGCGTGGGTTCGTGGCTGTCGCGCTACTTCGAGCGGCAGCTGCCGGCGCACTTCCTGCGCATCGAGCTGCTGGTGGCGCTGGTTGGCGGCGCGCTGCCGGCCACCCTGTTCCTGGCCAACGCCTACACGCCGGGCGCGTTCCGCTTCCTGCTGTACGGCATGGTGCTCATGGTGGGCACGCTGGTGGGGCTGGAGATCCCGCTGGTCATGCGCATCCTCAAGCGCAACGTGGCGCTCAAGGACCTGGTCTCGCAGGTGCTCACGTTCGACTACCTGGGCGCGCTGGCGGTGTCGCTGGCGTTCCCGCTGCTGCTGGTGCCGCACCTGGGGCTCATCCGCACGGGGCTGCTCTTCGGCCTGATGAACGCGGCCGTGGCGCTGTGGGCGGTGTGGCTGTTCCGGCATGAATTGCGGCGTCTGAAGGCGCACCTGGCGGCCTGCGTGATGGTGCTGGGCATCCTGCTGGCCGCCCTGGCGGGGGCCGAATACATCACCAGCGTGGCCGAGGACAAGTTCTACCAGGACCGCATCGTGTTCAGCACCGCATCGCCCTACCAGCGCATCGTGGTCACGCACGGGCGTGTGGGGCACCGGCTGTACCTCAACGGCAACCTGCAGTTCGCGCAGTCCGACGAGTACCGCTACCACGAGGCCCTGGTGCACCCCGCCATGTCGGCCCACGGCGCGCCCAAACGCGTGGCGGTGCTGGGCGGTGGCGACGGCATGGCGGTGCGCGAGATCCTCAAGTACCCGTCGGTCGAGTCCGTGACGCTGGTCGAACTGGACCCGGCCATGACAAAGATCTTCAGCGAGAACCCCACGCTCGCGCGCCTGAACGGCAACGCCTTGCAGAACCCCAAGGTGAAGATCGTCAACACCGATGCCTTTGGCTGGCTGCAGGAGGGATCGGACACGTTTGATGTCATCGTGGTGGACTTTCCCGACCCCACCAATTTTTCCATCGGCAAGCTCTACACCAACAGCTTCTATGCGCTGCTGGACAAGCGCCTGGCGGCCAGCGGCTATGCGGTGGTGCAGACCACGTCGCCGCTGGTGGCGCGCCAGAGCTTCTGGACCGTGGTGCAGACCATCGAGTCCGTGGGCCTGCAGGCCGCGCCGTACCACGCCCATGTGCCCAGTTTTGGCGAATGGGGCTTCATCATCGCCAGCCGCAGGCCCTGGCGCCTGCCCGGGGCCTTGCCCGATGGCCTGCGGTTTCTGGGCACCGACTCGCTGCCCCTGCTGTTCGATTTTCCGCGCGACATGGCGCGGGTGCCCGCCGAGGTGAACCGGCTGTCCAACCAGGCGCTGGTGCACACGTACGAGCGCGAGTGGGGAAAACATTGAGAAGCCCCCCTGAGCCGCTTCGCGTCTTCCCCCCGCTCTCGCAGCGCTGCGCGCAGCGGGCAGGGGGACGCCCCCAGCGCACGCCAGCGAAGCGCCGCCAATGCGGCTTTGCGGCCCTTGCGCGGGGGCCGCTGGTCTGGGCCGCGCCGGTCGCAAGCCGCGCAGGCGTTGCGTACACCCGGAGACACTGACGCCATGCAACGTCGCCATTTCCTAGCCACCGCCGCCGCCTCGGCTGCCGCCGCGGTGCTCCTGCCGGGTTGCGACAAGGCCCCTCGCGTCTTGGAAGGCGGCTTCACCGGCATCGACATGGCGCGCGGCCACCAGCTGCGCGACTGGCTCAAGACCGGCTCCTGGCCCGCGCCGGCCGTGGTGCGGCGCGCGCAGGTCATCATCGCGGGCGGCGGCGTGGCGGGGCTGGCGGCGGCGCGGTCGCTGCGGCTGGCGGGCATCGCGGACTTCGCGCTGCTGGAGCTGGAGGACAGCGCGGGCGGCAACAGCCGGGGCGGGGCCGTGCAGGGCATTGCCTGCCCGCTGGGCGCGCACTACCTGCCGGTGCCCGGCGACGATGCGCGCGAAGTGCAGGACCTGCTGGAAGAGCTGGGCCTGCGCCAGCGCGTGGCCGGCCGCTGGCGCTACGACGAGCGCCACCTGTGCCACAGCCCGCAGGAGCGCCTGTTCTTCGAAGGCGCATGGCAGGAAGGCCTGCTGCCGGTGCAGGGCGTGGACGATGCAACCCTGGCCCAGTACCGCCGCTTCGCGCAGGCCGTGGCGCAGCAGTCCAAGGCCGCGCGCTTCACCATGCCGGTGCTCAAGTCGCTGGACGCCAGAAAGCCCCTGGCACCCGCGCACCAGGCGCTGGATGCGGTGACGTTCGACGCTTGGCTGCAGCAGCAGGAGCTGGACGATCCGCACCTGCGCTGGTACCTCGACTACTGCTGCCGCGACGACTACGGCGCGGGCACCGCGCATGTGTCGGCATGGGCGGGCATCCACTACTTTGCGAGCCGCCATGGTTTTCACGCCCCGGGCGAGGCCGCGGACGAGGCACGCGAAAGCGTGCTCACCTGGCCGCAGGGCAATGGCTGGATCACCCAGCGCCTGGCGGCCCCGCTGCAGAACAGTGCCCAAGGTGGCGGCCAGCTGCGCGCCGCCACCAGCGTATTGCGCATCACCGAGAACCGCCACGGCGTGGAGGTGGATGCCTTCAACCACGCCACCGACAGCGTGGAGCGCTGGCAGGCGCCGCGCTGCATCGTGGCGCTGCCGGTGTTCATGGCGGCGCGCGTGGTGCAAAACCCGCCCGCGTTCCTCACCGGCGCCGCAAGGCGCCTGGGCTGGGCGCCCTGGCTCGTGGCCAACATCCACATCGACAGTGCCCTGACCGACAGGCCCGGCGCCGCCCCCGCCTGGGACAACGTTCTGTACGCCGACCCCACGGCGGGCGGCCTGGGCTACGTGAACGCCGGACACCAGCGCCTGGACGCGCGTGCCGTGCTCGCGGGGCCCACGGTGCTGACCTACTACCAGGCGCTGGGCGATGCTCCCGACGGCCGCCAGCACCTCGCCACCCAGCCCTGGCAGCACTGGGCCGATCCGATCCTGGCCGCGCTGGCGGTGCCCCACCCCGACCTGCGCCAGCGCGCCACGCGCGTGGACATCACGCGCTACGGCCACGCCATGGCCATCCCCACGCCCGGGATGCTCGGCTTTTTAAGTCAGATTGGCCTCCAGCGCTTACCAGGAAAGCGCAGGCAGCTATCAAATGGTGAGCAAACGCCCTGGATTCCCACCCCCGCCACGGCGCGGCTGGCGTTCGCGCACAGCGACTGGTCGGGCTACTCGGTGTTCGAAGAGGCCTTCACGCGCGGGCACGGCGCGGGGCTGGTGGCGGCGGGCTGACCCCGATGGCTGGGCCTGAACTGCACATCCACGTGGCGCAGCAGCGATTGCACCTGGTGGTGGCCGGGGCCATCGAGCGCAGCTACCCGGTATCGACCGCCCTGAACGGCGTGGGCGAACGCAAGGGCAGCGGCTGCACCCCGCGCGGCCAGCACCGCGTGCGCGCCAAGGTGGGCGCGGGCTGCGCGCCGGGCACGGTGTTCGTCGGGCGGCGGGCCACCGGCGAGATCTATTCGCCCGCGCTGGCGGCACGGCACCCGGGGCGCGACTGGATCCTGTGCCGCATCCTCTGGCTGGCCGGCTGCGAACCCGGCGTGAACCGGGGCGGCGCGGTGGACACGCTGCGCCGCTTCATCTACATCCATGGCTGCCCGGAGGGATCGCCCCTCGGGGTGCCCGCCTCGCACGGCTGCGTGCGCATGGCCAATGCCGACGTGATGGACCTGTTCGACCGGGTCGCCGTCGGCACGCTGGTGCGCATCGAGGAGGGCGCCGCCTCCTGACAGGGGGCGGGCGCCATGACACCAGGCCCCACCCTTGCCAGGGGCGGCGCCCTCCGCGGTGTCAGCCGTCGATGGGGGTGCGGGGGGTGTCCAGCGTGAGCTGGTAGAACGCCGCATCCAGCCACCGCCCAAACTTGAAACCCACCTGGGGCATCGTGCCCGTGTGCACGAACCCCAGCTGCTGGTGCAGCCGGATGCTGCCTGCGTTCGCCGCGTCGATGCACCCCACGATGGCGTGGATGTCGGCGGCCTTCGCCCGCTCGATCAAGGCCCGCATCAGCCAGGCGCCCAGTCCGCGGCCCCGGCAGTCCTTGTGGACATAGACACTGTGCTCGACCGTGTACTTGTAGGCCGGAAACGCGCGGAATGTGCCCCACGAGGCAAAGCCCAGCAGCCTGCCCTGGGCATCGGCGGCCCCCAGCACCGGGAATCCGCCGGCCCGCTTGGCGGCGAACCAGCTGGCCATGGCCGACGGCGGGCGGGGCACATAGTCATACAGCGCCGTCGAGGTCACGATGGCATCGTTGAGGATGTCCAGAATGGCGCTGGCATGCGCTGGCTTGGTGCAGTCGATGAGATGGACGTCGGGAGAGGGCGTGGTGGTGGAGTTCATGGTGGCGGAGATGGACAAAGTGGCGGGAATCCGGTCAGCGGTGGCCGTGGGTGGCCACATCGCAGAGAGCGACCAGGTAGTGGGCCTCCTGGTCGGCGGGATTGGAAAAGACCAGGGGCTCCGTGAGCCGCACGGCCAGGCAGTCGCCCTTGCGCAGCACATGGAGCGTGTCTCCCTGCGAGATCTCCATGCGGCCTTTGAGCACCCACACCTGCTGGTGCAGCGAGCCGTCCAGCCGGCCGCCCTCGTAGGCCACGCGCGCGCCGGCGGGAAACCGCACCTCCGCCAGCTGCAGCGGCGAGGGCCACGCGGGGGGCGACACCTGCTTTCTCACATAGCCGGACTGCGGGTCCACCCACTCCACCTGGTCGCCATGCCGCACCAGCGGAGCGGCCCGCGCCGGGGTGGGCGGCGCCTCGCCGAACAGTTCGCCCAGCGACACGCCCAGCGCCGATGCCAGGCGGTCGAGCACCACCGCCGTCGGGTTGGTCTGGCCCCGTTCGATCACGGAGATCATTGAGCGGCTCACGCCGGAACGGGCGGCCAGGCTGTCGAGGCTGTCGTTGCGCGACGCACGCAGCCCATGGATGCGGCGGCCAATCCTGGCGCTGATGTCCTCGGCGGAGAGGGGCATTGGATTTCCATCAAATGGGATTTTGTCCATCATATTGGATTTTTAGCCGCGTCGGACCACCCGCCCGCACGGCAAGGGGGGTGTCGAGGTTTTCCGGTGCGTAGAAAAGAACGCGCGTGTGCCCTCCGTCACTTCCCTGTCACACCGCCCCGGCATCGTCCGCCTTTTGTTTCTTCAAAGTCGACGCATGTTTCACCTCTCACGCATTGCTGCTGGCGCCACCTTGGCCTGCGCTGCCCTGGTTCCTTCCCACGCCCAGCAGGCCTACCCCGCCACGCTGGCGGGCCACGCCGTGCTGCCGGCCTTCACGCTGATCGCCGCGCCCAAGGACGCCCCGCAGGACCTGCAGGCCAGCGGCAAGTTCACCACCCCGCGCCGCGTGGAGGCCGTGGGCACCGTGATGGGCCAGTCGGGCGGGCGCGACACCGGCGTGTCCGTGCCCTTCAGGGGCCAGCCCATCCAGGGCCATTCGGGCATCAAGCGCATGGCCGACGGCTCGTTCTGGATCCTCACCGACAACGGCGCGGGCGCCAAGGCCAATTCGCCGGATTTCATGCTCTACCTCAACCACTACGCCGTGGACTTCAAGAGCGGCCAGTTCAACCGGATCAAGACCGTGTTCCTGCACGACCCGGACAAGAAGGTGCCGTTTCGCATCACGCACGAAGGCACGGAACAGCGCTACCTGACCGGTGCCGACTTCGACCCCGAGAGCTTCCAGTTCGCGGGCGGCGCGCTGTGGATCGGCGACGAGTTCGGTCCCTCCCTCATCAAGGCCGACCTGAACGGCAAGGTGCTGGGTGTGTTCGAGACCAAGGTGGACGGCAAGGTGGTGCGCTCGCCCGACGCCCCCGGCGTGCTGATGCCCGGCGCGCCGGACGCCAAGCCCACGCCGTTCGAGGTCAAGCGTTCCAAGGGCTACGAAGGCATGGCCGCGTCCAGGGACGGCAGCAAGCTCTATGCGCTGCTGGAAGGCGCGCTGTGGAACGATGAGGCCAAGGCGTATGAGAACGTGGGCGGCAGGCAGTACCTGCGCGTGCTGGAGTTCGATGTGAAGAGCGAGCAGTGGACGGGCCGCCACTGGAAGTACGTGCTGGAGGCCAACCACCACGCGATCGGCGACTTCAACATGATCGACAGCACCACGGGTTTGATCATCGAACGCGACAACGGCGAAGGCACAGCCGACAAGGCCTGCCCGGAAGGCCACAAGCGCACCGACTGCTTCCACGACCTCGCCAAGTTCAAGCGCGTCTACAAGGTTGAGATGAGCGACGCCAACGTGGGCGGCGAGATCCGCAAGGTGGGCTACATCGACCTGATGAACATCCAGGACCCGCAGCGCCTGGCCCGGAAGCCGCTGAACAACGGCGTGCTCACCTTCCCGTTCTTCACCATCGAGAACGTGGACGTGGTGGACGGCACGCACATCGTCGTGGGCAACGACAACAACCTGCCCTTCAGCAGCAGCCGCGAGCCGAACAAGGCCGATGACAACGAGCTGGTGCTGCTGGAAGTGGGCGAACTGCTGCGGGCCAGGTAGGGGCAAGCCGGTCGGCGCATGCCGGGAGCGGGCCGATGATGCCTTGGCGCCCCGGCCCGCGCACCCCGCCCTGCGCTGCGTTACGTTGAGCGGCCGATCAGGGGCCGGAGAGGCGGGTGGCGCTGATCGATGAATCGCCACCAGCTATCCAAAGAGGAGCGAGTGACGCGGCTTCGCCGCGGGCCCGCCTGCCCGCCCGCTGGCGCTCAGTGCGCCGCGTCCATGCGCAGCTTGTACGCCACGCCATCGCGTCCGGGGTCGGCGCCGCCGTGCAGGCCGTCGGGCTGCACCTGCACGCCGTGAACCCAGCCAATGGTGTAGTTGTAGGGGTTGCGGCCGACCGCGTAGCCCTGGGCTTCGAGCGCGCGCGTGGTGTGGCGCGGGATGCGGTTGCACACGTCGATGGCGTTGCTGGTGGACGAAAACCGCGGCGCCGACACGGCGGCCTGCATCTCCATGCCGTGGTCGATCACGTTGAGCAGCACCTGCAGCACGCCCATGGCGATCTGCGTTCCACCCGGTGCGCCCAGCACGATGTCCAGCCCGCCGTCCTTGAACGTCATGGTGGGGCAGGACGACGTGAAGCGGCTCTTGCCCGGCTGGATGCTGCCCGCACGGCCCGGGCGCGGGTCGAACACGCCCATGCAGCCGTTGTACAGGAAGCCCATGCCCGGCGTGATGATGCCCGAGGGCATGGCCAGCGAGTGCGTCATCGACACGGCGTTGCCGTCCGCATCGACCACGCTCAGGTGCGTGGTGTCGCGTGGCACGGGCGCGCCGGGGTTCACGCGCTCCACGCTGAAGCGCTGGCCCGCGCGGATCTGTTCGGCCGCCTCGCGGGCCATGTCCTTGGACAGGAGCTTGTCGAGCGGCACGTCGAAGAATTTCGGATCGCCGATGCAGCGGTCCTTGTCGGCCGTCGCCTTCTTCATCGCCTCGCACACCAGCCGGATGTATTCGGGGCTGTTGTGCTCCATGCCGCGCAGCTCGAAGTGCTCCAGGATGTTGAGCATCTCCAGCAGCATGGCGCCGCCGCCGGGGGGCTGGTTGGTGGTGACGGTGCGGTCGCGGTAGCTGCCCACCAGCGGCGGGTTGCGCGTGACCTCGTACCGGGCCAGGTCCTCGAGCGTGATCAACGCGCCCAGCGACTGCAGGTGCGCGATCATCTTCTGGGCCAGATCGCCCCGGTAGAACGGCTGCGAGCCTTCTTCGGCGATCTGGCGCAGCACGCTGGCCATGCCAACGTTCCGCAGCGGCGTGCCGATGGGCTTGGGGCGGCCATCGGGGCGGCAGTACAGGTTGCGGCTGTCCTCGCAGTACTGCAGCCGCTCCAGGTTGCCGACGCGGCCCATGGCGGGCTCGTCGATCCAGAAGGCGTGCATGCCGGGGCGCACAAAGAAACCGTCCGAGGCCCAGCGGATCGCGGGCTCCACCACCTGCTTCCACGGCAGGCGGCCATGCGCCTGGTGCATGGCTTCCAGGCCCTTGAGCGTGGCGGGTGTGCCAATCGACTGGGGGCCGATGTCGTTGACGCGGCCTGTCAAGATGAAGCCGAAGCCGTCCTTGGTCTCGCCTTCGAGCAGGTGCTCCCACATGTTCTCCCGGGCTGCCAGCGGCGCGGGCGAGTGGAAGTCGAAATACTCATGCACCCGGGCGCCGGGCAGGTACACGGCGGCCGTGCCAAAGCCCGCAATGCCGCACATCAGCGGATCGACCACCGTCTGGGCCAGGGCGCAGGCGACCGCCGCATCCACGGCATTGCCGCCGGCGCGCAGGATGTCGATACCGGATTCGGCGGCCTCGGGCTGCGGGCAGACCACCATGGCTTCTTTTTTCATAGCATTCAAGGGCGAACCCCGTGCGGCATCAGTGACACGGCACGGGGTGGATTGAGAGAGAGGGGCTTGCGGGGCGCGGGCTTACTTGGCGCTGAGGTTCAGCTTCTCGAGCGTGGGGCCCCAGGCCTTGGCGTCGCGCACCGTGGTTTCCATGACCAGCGACGCAGGCCCGGACACGGCGATCACGCCCATGGTCTTGAGCTTGGCCTGCACTTCGGGGCTCTTGTGGAAGCTTTCCGTGGCCTTGTTGAGCTTGTCCACGATGTCGGCCGGCGTGCCGGCGCGCGCCACCACGGCGCTCCATCCCAGGGAGTCAAAACCCTTCACGCCCAGCTCGCCCAGGGTGGGCACATCGGGCAGCTCGGGTGCGCGCTGGGGGGACAGCACGGCCAGCGCATTGAGTTTCTTGGCCTTGATGTGCGGCAACGCTGTGCCATACACCACGCCCATCAGTTCGGTCTGCCCGCCCATGGTGGCCATGACGCCGTCGGCTTCGCCCTTGTAGGGGATGTGGGTCATCGAAATGCCCAGCGCTTCATTCACCAGTTCCACGGCGAGGTGGGTGGAATTGCCCAGTCCGGCGGACGCGAAGTTGAGCTTGCCGGGGGCCGCCTTGGCCTTCTCCGTGAGGTCTTTCAGCGTCTTGATGCCCGTGGCGGGATTGGCCGACAGCACGATCGGCACGGTGGTCAGCATGGCCACGCCCGTGAAATCCTTCTCGGGGTTGTAGGGCAGGGGTTTGTAGGTGAACTGGTTGAGCACCATGAGCGACACGCTGCCGTACAGCAGGGTGTAGCCGTCGGTGGGGGCGCTCAGCGCGTTCTGTGCGGCAATGAGCCCCCCTGCGCCGGGCTTGTTTTCCACCACGATGGTGCCGCCCAGGGCCTTGCCGGCATGTTCTGCCCACAGGCGCGCGATCGTGTCGGAGCTGCCGCCCGCCGCCTGCGAGACCACCAGGCGCACGGGACGGTTTGGGTAGGCGCCTTGCGCATGCGCGGCGGTGGCCGTGACGGCTGCGGCAGCGACGCCCATCAGTAGCCTGGAGACGTTGTTGATTGTGTTGAACACGGTGACCTCGACGGGGAAGTTACAGAAAAGATGAGCACATTGTCATGACGAATACTGCTGATTGCCTAGTGAAAAGGCAGAATGGGGCCATGAGGATTTGTTCATGATTGATCGTTCGGAAGGCACGTCCTGGGCGCGGCGCATCAAGGTCCGGCACCTGGAGTCGTTCCTGGTGCTGGACGAGGCGGGCACGCTCACGCTGGCGGCGGCGCGGCTGCACATGACGCAGTCGGCCATGTCGCACTGGCTGGCCGAGATGGAGGGCGTGGTGGGCTCGGCGCTCGTGGTGCGTGGGCGCAAGGTGCAGCTCACGCCCGCCGGGCACCTGCTCAAGCGGCTGGCCATCAACGTGCTGGGCGACATTGCCCGCACGGGCCGGGAGATGCACGCCATGGCCGAGGGACGCGTGCCGCGCCTGAACGTGGGCAGTGTCTGGGCGGGTATCGCCGGCGGCCTGCCCGAGGCCGTGAGCGCCTTTCAGCAGGACCATGCCGATGTGGCCGTGTCGATCCACGACGGGCCGTTCGACCATCTGCTCAAGGGGCTGGAGACGGGCGCGCTCGATGCCGTGATCGGCGTGCTCGATGCGCGGGCCCACCGGCCGGGGCTGGACCACCAGGTCCTGTTTGACGACCAGGTGGCCGTCGTCATCGGGCACGGCAGCAAGTACTGGTCGCGCAGCGCGGGGCTGGGCTTCGCGGACGTGCTGCACGAAAACTGGGTCATGCCGCCCAGCGGCACGCTGACGCGCATCCAGATGGATGCCTACCTGATCGCGCAGGAGGCCTCATGGCTGGTGCCGAAGGCCGAGACGGCGTCGCTGGCCATGATGCAGGCGCTGTTGCACAAGGGCGACTATGTGGGCGTGTGTTCGGAATCCATGGCCGACTACATGGCGTCGCTGGGGCTGTTCAGGAAGATCGCCATCGACTCCAGCATCCGCTTCGGGCCCATCACCGTGGTCTGGCACCGCGAGCGTGTCTCGGCCACGCTCATGGACTTTGTCGGCTGCCTGGTGGGCCACGCGCGGCGTGCGCCCCCGCTGGCGCACAGCCCGTAGGCGCGGCGGGACCGCGCCGCCCCGGCGCGCGGGGCCGGGTGGCAAAATTGAAGGCCCTCCCCTCTGCCACCTACCCGGAAACCGCGCCATGTTCACAGGCATCGTCCAAGCCACGGCAGGCATTGCCGCCATCCACGATCGCGCAGGCCTGCGCACCTTCACGCTCGACTTCCCGGAAGGCTTCTGCCAGGACCTCGCCATCGGCGCCAGCGTGTCCACCGACGGCGTGTGCCTCACGGTGACGGAAATCCTCTCGCCCACGCAGGCCAGCTTCGACGTGATGCTGCAGAGCCTGAACATCACCACGCTGGGCGGCTACCAGCAGGGCGACCGCGTGAACGTGGAACGCGCGGCCAAGGACGGCGCCGAGATCGGCGGCCACCCGCTGTCGGGCCATGTGGACTTCACCGGCACGCTCATCGAGCGCCGCGAGTTCGACAACAACCTGGTGTGGCGCGTGGCCGTGCCCGAGGCGTTTCGCCGCTACATCTTTGCCAAGGGCTACATCGCCATCCACGGCGCGAGCCTCACGGTGGCCGAGGTGAACCGGCAGGAGGGCTGGTTCGAGATCTGGATGATTCCCGAAACGCGCCGTGCGACGGTGTTTGAACACAAGAAGGTGGGCGACCCGCTCAACATCGAGATCGAGCGCAGCACCCAGGTGGTGGTGGACACTGTGCGCGAGGCCGTGCAGGAAAGCCTGGGCCGGCTGCAGCCGGTGCTGGAAGCCCTGCTCAGGGAAAAGGGCCTGTCGCTCGACGACTTCGTGCAGCCGCCGGTGTTGCCGCATTGAATGGAACACGTCCGGGCCCCTGGCGTGGTGGCCCCTTCCGATGATCCGATGACGAGGGTGCGCCCCCTGGCCGTCGCCGACCTGCCCGGCCTGCTCGCGGTGCAGCTGGCCTGCTATGGCGCGGGCTTCGTGGAGAGCGGCGAGGTCTTCGCGGCCCGCCTGGCCAGCCCGGCCAACTGCTCGCTGGTGCTGGAGCGCGCGGGCGTGGTGTGCGCCTATCTGGCGGCCTACCGGTCGGTGATGGGCAAGGTGACGCCACTGCATGGCGGCTTCGAGGCCGTGCCGCAGCCCGATACGCTCTACCTGCACGACATGGCCGTGCTGCCCGGCTGCGCGGGCCAGGGCCTGGCCCGTGCGCTGCTGCAGCCGATGTGGGAAGGGGCGCGGGGCCAGGGCCTGCGGCACACGGCGCTGGTGTCGGTGCAGGGCTCGCAGGCGTACTGGGAGCGGCAAGGCTATGCCGTGCAACCCCTGGCCGATGCGGCGCAGCGCGAACGGCTGGCGAGCTATGGAGACGGCGCGGTCTACATGGTGCGTGCACTCGCTCCCTGACCGGCGCTCCCCTGCGCCATGACCCAGTCGCGAAAGCGGCGCAGCGCGGGGTCGATCAGGGCTTCGGGCCGGTACACCAGGTGGTAGGCCAGCGGCGCCGGAAGGGGCTTGCAGTGCACGCAGACCAGCTCGCGCGCGTCCAGCTCCTGCTGCACGAGCGCACGCCTTGCCAGCGCAAACCCCCGCCCGGCCACGGCGGCCTCGATGGCCGCGTTGGAATGCGCGAACACCACGCCGCCGTCGCAATCCACGCCCGCCACGCCGTGCGCCTCGCACCACAGGCGCCAGTCGCCACGGTGCTCGTCGTGCAGCAGCCGGGCGCTGGTGATGTCGGCCACGCGCGCCGATCGGCGCGGCGCGAGCAGGCGCGGGCTGCACACGGGCACCAGGTCGTCGGCCACCAGCACCTCGGAGCGCAGGCCGGTGTATGCACCCTGCCCATGGCGCACGGCAAAGTGCACGCCTTCGGCCGCGAGGTCCACCGCGCGGTTGGTCGTGCCCACGTGCACGTCCATGTCCGGATGCTGCTGCAGGAAGCCATGCAGGCGCGGCACCAGCCACTGCACGGCGAAGCCCGGCGTGCAGCTCACCAGCACCACGTGCCGCCGGTTCGTCGACGCGATGCGCGAGGTGGCATGCCCGATCAGGGCCAGGCCCTCGGCACAGGCCACCTGGTAGTCGCGCCCGGCCGCCGTGAGCGCCAGGCCGCGCGGCTGGCGCTCGAACAGCGCGCAGCCGAGGAACTCCTCGAGCTTGCGCACCTGCTGCGAGACGGCGCCGGGCGTGACATGCAGCTCCTCGGCCGCGCGCCGCACGCTGGCGTGGCGGGCCGTGGCCTCGAAGAAGCGGACGGCGATCAGGGGCGGCAGGCGCATGGTGCTTGTATAGCGTGGCTAAACGGGTGTGCAGGATAAATGGTTTGCCGCCACGGCACCATGCCCCGAAGATGCCGGGCATGAACCTCCCCAGCCTGCTCCGTCTTTTCGCCCTGGCCGCCCTGTGGGGCGGCAGCTTTCTCTTCATGCGCATCGCCGCGCCGGTGTGGGGGGCGGTGCCCACCGCGTTCGGCCGCGTGGTGCTGGGCGCGGCGGGGCTGCTCGCGCTGCTGGCGGTGGTGCGGCTGCGGCCCGCGTTCGGGGGCAAGCTGGGCGCCGCGCTGGTGCTGGGCGCCATCAATTCGGGCATACCGTTCCTGATGTTCGCGCTGGCCGCGCGCGTGCTGCCAGCGGGCTACAGCGCCATCCTCAATGCCACCACGCCGCTCATGGGCGTGGTGATCGGTGCGCTGGCATTCGGCGAGCGCCTCACGCCCGCCCGCGTGGGCGGCGTGCTGCTGGGCATGGCGGGCGTGGCGGTGCTCGCGCAGGCGGGGCCGGTGGCGCTCAGCGCGCCGGTGCTGGGCGGCATCGCCGCCTGCCTGGTGGCCACGGCCTGCTACGGCCTGGCGGGCTTTCTCACGCGGCGCTGGATCACGCAGCGCGGCGGGCTCGACAGCCGCCTGGTGGCGCTGGGCAGCCAGTGGGGGGCCGTGCTCGCGCTGGCGCCGTTCGCCCTGTGGGAGGCGGCGCACCAGCCGGTGGCCACCTGGCTCGCGGCCGGCCCCTCCGTCTGGGGCGCGATGCTGGCGCTGGGCCTGCTGTGCACCTCGGCCGCCTACGTGCTGTATTTCCGGCTCATCGCCGACGTGGGGCCCGTCAAGGCGCTCACCGTGACCTTCTTGATCCCGCTGTTCGGCGTGGCCTGGGGCTGGCTGGTGCTGGGCGAGGTGGCCACGCTGGCGCACGCCGCCGGCGGCGTGCTGATCGCGCTGGCGCTGTGGCTGGTGCTGCGGCCCGCACCGGCCCCGCAGCGCTGAGCGCGGCACGGCGCTGCGAAGGGCGATGCCGGCCGCGGCAGCGCGCGTCATGGCCCGTGGTCATAATGCGCGCCATGCCCCACCGCTGGAAACCCAACGTCACCGTGGCCGCCCTCATCGAGCGCGATGGCCGTTTTTTGCTGGTCGAGGAAGAGACGACCGACGGTCTCAAGCTCAACAACCCCGCCGGCCACCTGGACCCGGGCGAATCGCCCATCCAGGCCTGCGCGCGCGAGGTGCTGGAAGAGACGGCCCATGATTTCGTGCCCACGGCGCTCGTGGGGGTGTACATGAACCGGTTCACCAAGACGCGCACGGGCGACGACATCACCTACATGCGCTTTGCGTTCGCCGGCACCCTGGGCACGCACCATGCGTGGCGCCCGCTGGACGCGGGCATCGTGCGTTCGGTCTGGATGACGCTGGACGAGATCAGGTCCTGCGCCGACCGCCACCGCACGCCGCTGGTGCTGCAGTGCATCCAGGACTACCTGGCCGGGCAGCGCTTTCCGCTGGACTTGATCCATACCGACCCCAGCGTGCTGCAGATGCCGGACACGGCGCGGCCCTGAGGCCCGGGACTGCCGCATCCTCTTCACCGGCGTGCCCACGGGACGCCGTGCAGTGCCTCAAGGGAGTGATTCTTCCCCCCTCTACTCCGCCGTGAGCTTGCGCTCCTTGATGATGGTGGCCCACTGGGTCGATTCCTTCTTCATGAAGGCCGTGAGTTCGGCGCGCGTGGTGGGCTGGGGCGTGAGGCCATGCTTGTTGAGCGCCTCTTTCACGCCCGCGTCGTTCAGCACCTTCACGATCTCCTGGTTCCAGCGTTCCAGCAGCGGCACCGGCGTTTTGCCCGGCGCCACGAAGGCGTACCAGTTGAGCGCCTCGAAGCCGGGAAAGCCCGATTCCGCCACGGTGGGGATATTGGGCAGATAGGCCGGCCGCGTGAGGCCCGTGGTGGCCAGCGGGATCAGCTTGCCCGTTTCGACATGTGGCAGCGCGGTGGGGGGCGCGGCAAAGTACGAGGTGACGCGTTCGCCCAGCAAATCCTGCAAGGCGGGTGCCCCGCCCTTGTAGGGCACATGGGTCATGTCGATGCCCGCGCGCTGGTTGAACAATTCGCCCGCCAGGTGGGATGCCGAGCCCGCGCCTGTGGAGGCGAAGTCCACGCTGCCGGGCTTCTTCCTGGACAGCTGCACGAATTCTGCGAGCGTCTTCGCGCCCGCAGCCTTGTGCACCACCAGCACGTTCGGAAAGTTCACCCCGCCCGACACCGCCGCCAGGTCCTTGAACGGGTCGTAGGTGAGCTTCATCAGGTGCGGCGCGATGGTGAGCGGCCCCACCGAGCCCAGCAGCAGCACCGTGCCGTCCGGCGCCGCATTGGCCACGAACTGGTGTGCGATGTTGCCGCCCGCCCCGCCCTTGTTGTCCACCACCACCGACTGGCCGATGTTCTCGGAGAGCTTCTTGGCGATCAGGCGGGCGGCCGCATCGGCCGCGCCGCCCGCGGCAAAGCCCACGACCAGGGTGACGGGCTTCTTGGGCGGAAAGTCTTGCGCGGCGGCGCCGAAGGCCAGGGGCAGGATTGCCAGCGCCAGGGCGCATTGCAGCAGGGTTCGTTTGGGGGTCATGGGGTCTCCTTCATCGTGGGTTGTGTGGTGTCAGTGAATCAATCAGCGCCCAGCCCGATGGGGTTGGGCTGGCGCTTTTCCACCGCATGGCGCAGCAGCGATGCGGTGCGGAAAATGCCGTGCGCGAACTTGCCGTAGGGCAGGGTGGCGAACAGCGCCATCACCGCGCCCAGGTGCAGGCACAGCAGCAGCGGCAGGGCGGGCGTGCCGCGCGCGGCCCAGAGCAGCAGGCCGCTGGTGGCGGTGAGGAACAGCAGCGCGATGAAGGCGCGGTCCATGGGCTTTTGCGCGGCGTCGCCATGCTGTGGGTGACGGCGCAGGTTCAAGCGCCACAGGCCCGCCGTGCCGATGGCAAGGCTGATGCCGCCCACGCCGCCCAGCAGCTTGGGCAGGCTGGGCAGGTCGTACGGTGCGGGCGCGCCCAGCAGGTAGTGGTACAGCGTGGCGACGCTGGTGGCGGCAAAGCACAGCATGAAGCCGTAGAACGTGAGGTGGTGAAACCGCCGGCGCGACAGGGTGTAGGCATCGTCCTCGTTGTGACAGCCGTCGCCATGGCCGCCGTCCAGGTATTTCAGGCGCAGCACCGCGTCGGCGGCCTCGACCGTGGCGGGCGCGCTCAGCGGCGCGCCGCTGGTGGCGGGCGTCACGTCGCGCCAGAAGCGGCGCACGCCCAGGCCCAGCGCCAGCGTGGCGAACAGGAACACCGGCGCGAACAGGCCCACGAGCAGGTTGTGCGGAAAGATGCCGTAGAAGCCACCCACGGGCGACTGCCACAGCGCACCCAGGCCCTGGCCATGCAGCGCTACGGCCAGCACCATGAACAGCGTGAGGCCTGCCACCAGGGCCAGTGCCAGGGTCAGCCCGTTGCGCTGGTAGAGCGCACCGAGCGCCGGGGGCCAGGCGTAGTCGGTGTAGGTCTGCCCCCGCACCTGGGCCATGGCCTGCGGTACGTTCACCGCAAATTCATGCGGCGGCGCGTATTGGCAGGCGTGCAGGCAGGCACCGCAGTTGTGGCACAGGTTGGCAATGAAGTGGATGTCGGCCTTGCCAAACTCCAGCCGCCGCGTCATGGCGGGGAAGACGGCGCAAAAGCCCTCGCAGTAGCGGCAGGCGTTGCAGATCTGCAGCTGGCGCGCCACTTCGGTTTCGGGGGCCGACAGCACGATGTTGCCGTTCGCCAGCGCCCGGGCGTCGCGCGTCAGGGCTTCAAGCGTTTGCATCACTAACTCCTGTTTTCATAGCTGCTGGCGCTTTGTGGATAAGCGCTGGAGCCTGTTTGGATGCCAAGGCGGCCTGTGTTCCCGCGATGCGGCCGAAGGCCGTGCCGATGCTCATGCCCACCCCGGCCGTGTAGCCCTTGCCCAGCACGTTGCCGGCCATCATTTCGCCGGCCACGAACAGGTTGGGGCTCGGCACGTCGCCAAAGCGCACGGCGGCGGTGTCGTCGGTGCGCAGGCCCAGGTAGGTGAAGGTCACGCCGGGCCTGAGCGCGTAGCCGTAGAACGGGCCGGTGGCGATGGGCCGCGCCCAGTGGGTCTTGGCGGGCGCGATGCCCTCGGTGTGGCAGTCGTCCAGCGTGGTGTGGTCGAAGGTGCCCACGCGGCAGGCGGCGTTGTAGCTGTCCAGCGTGCGCATGAAGCGGTCCACGGGCAGGCCGAGTTGTTGCGCCAGCTCGGGCAGGGTGTCGGCCTTCACGCCCGGGAACACGGGCGGCATGAAGCGGCCGATGGCCTGGCTGTCGATGACCGAGTAGCCGATCTGCCCCGGCTGCTGCGCCACCAGGCGGCCCCAGATCGCGTATCGCTTGGGCCAGAAGTCCTCGCCCTCGTCGTAGAAACGCTCGCCATCGCGGTTGACCACCACGCCCAGCGACACGCAGTCGATGCGCGTGCAGATGCCGCCGTCGTACAGCGGCGCGCGCGCGTCGATGGCCACCATGTGCGCCTGCGTGGGGTCGCCGATGCGGTCGGCGCCGTGGTCGTCGAGCAGGTGGCGCAGCAGCACGCCCCGGTTGTAGGCCGTGCCGCGGATGAGGAAGTTGTCCGACGGCCACTCGCCGCGTTCGTTCTGGCCCCAGGCCTCGCGCAGCCATTCGCGATTGGACTCGAACCCGCCCGCCGCGAGCACGCAGCTCTTGGCCGTGATGCGCTCGCCGCCGGCCAGGTGCGCCGCGACGAAGCGGCCGTTGTCGATGTCCAGGCGCTCCACCGGGGCTTCGTAGCGCACCCGCACGCCCAGCGCCTCGGCGCTGCGGTAGTAGGCATTGACCAGCGCCTTGCCCCCGCCCATGAAGAACGCGTTGGTGCGCGCCACGTGCAGCGTGCCGGCCAACGCGGGCTGAAAGTGCACGCCGTGGCGGCGCATCCAGGGCCGGCAGGTGCTCGACTCGCGGATCACCAGGCGCGCCAGGTGTTCGTTGGTGAGGCCGCCCGTCACCTTGAGCAGGTCTTGCCAGAACTCTTCTTCGGGGTAGGCGCCGACCAGCACGTCCTGCGGCGCGTCGTGCATGCAGCGCAGGTTGCGGGTGTGGGCCGAGTTGCCGCCGCGCCAGGCGCGTGGGGCCGATTCGAGCAACAGCACGCTGGCGCCCGCCTCGCGCGCCATCAGGGCGGCGCACAGGGCGGCATTGCCGCCGCCGATGACGAGCACATCAACCACAGCGTCGCCGCTCATGGCCGGTGGCTCCAGGCCATGCGCTGTGCGTGGGGGAATGAAGAAGGGGTTTTGGGGCCCATGGGGTGTCTCCTGGCGAGGTCGCCGTGTCGTTCATCGTGGTGACGGCGACTGTAGGGAGACGTGGGCCCTCCGTGCAGCAGGCTCAGGTCATGGGGGTATCACGGATCGAGATGGCAGCGCGTGGCAGGTTCAAGCGGGCGCGCCCTCGCCACCGATCCATGTCGTTCCGAACCACTGGCCGGTGGCCACGAGTTGGCGCACGCAGTCGGCCACCACCACGCGCGTGGCCAGCGCGGCGGGCGAGAGCTCTTCGTCCGGCAGGCTGCACAGCAGGTTGACGCGGCGCGCGGGCGCGTCGGTCAGGCGCGCGCACTGGAAGCGCAGGGCGGCATCCGGGTAGCGGCCCATGGCGGCCCAGGGCTGCACGGTGGAGCCCAGGCCCGCGTCCACGGCGGCCATCACCATGGCGAGCGAGTCCACCTCCAGCACCACGTGCGGCGCCACGCGGTCGCGCGCGAAGGCGGTGTCCAGCGTGCTGCGCAGGCCGTGCGGGCCGGTGGGCAGGATCAGGGGTTCATGGACCAGTTCGGCCACCGTCAGGGTCTCGGGCAGCTGCCGGCCGCCGGGGTTGCCGGGGCCGCTGCGCGCGCAGATGAGGAACAGGTCTTCCTCGAGCAAAGGCGCCATCTCCCAGCGGCGCGCGCCGCTGGCCTGGCGCGCCTGGTGCAGGCGGGTGTCGAACAGCACGGCCAGGTCCAGCTCGCGCGCGTTGAGCATGGCCGTGAGGTGGCCCGACATGCTCTCGACCATGTGCAGCCGCACGTCGGGGTAGCGCGCGCGCATGGCCTGCATCAGCGGCAGGCCCAGCACGCTCGACGTGGTGGGCGCCAGGCCCACGGTGACGGTGCCCGACAGCCGCGCCTGCTGCGCGGCGCGCACGGCCTGGTCGGCATGGCGCAGGGTGAGCTGCGCCTCGCGGAAGAAGGCCAGCCCCGCCTCGGTGGGCGCCACGCCGCGCGGCGTGCGGTGCAGCAGGCGCGTGGCCAGCTCGCCCTCCAGCCGGGTGATCTGCTGGCTCAGCGCGGACTGCACCACGTCCAGGTCCAGCGCGGCGCGGCTCATGGAGCCGCGCTCCACCACGCGCACGAAGTAGCGCAGTTGTCTCAGTTCCATCGGGGTCCTCGGGGCCGCGGCCATCACGGCGCGTGATGGGGCGGATGTTCGCACATTCCGCCGCGACCGGGGTTTTGGTCGAAATAGGCCTGTAGCGCTTTATCCATAGGCGCTGACAGCTACTGTTTTGATAGTATCTGGCGCCCGGCCGCTCACACCCCGCCCGGCAGCAGCGCCGCCAGCGCCTCGCGCATCCAGCGCGCGATGAGCTGCTGGCGCTCGCGCGGCATGCGGTCCACGGTGGATGCCACGCTGATCGCGGCCACGGGCTCGCCGGCCGCGTTGCGCACGGCCATGCCGGCGGCCAGCACGCCCTGGGTGGCGTGGTTGCCCACCACCGACCAGCCGCGCTCGCGCGTGGCGCGCACCAGGATGGCCAGGCGCTCGGGCGTCATGCCGCCGTAGCGCGGCAGCGCCTGCGCGTTGGCGGCGATGGCGGCCTGCATCTCGGCATCGGGCAATGCGGCCAGCAGCGCCAGGCCCGCCGCGCCCACGCCCAGCGGCTGGCGCGTGCCCACCTGGATCACGAGGATCTGCACCGGGTGCGTGCCCACGTGGCGGGCGATGCAGTGCGAAGTGGGCCCCTCGCGCACGATGGCGAAGGCCGCATCGCCGCAGGCGCGGCTCACGCGCTCCAGCACTGGCGCCAGGCGCATGGCCATGTTGGGCTGGCCCGCGGGCTCGGCCATGGCCGCAAGGCGCGGGCCCGCCACGTAGCGAAAGCGCCCGCGCTGCGCCACATAGCCGCTCTCCAGCAGCGTGGCCAGCAGGCGGTAGACGGTGGCGCGCTCCAGCCCCGCCGCGCGGCACAGGTCGACCACGCGCGCGCCGTCGCGACCCTGGGCCAGCACGGCGTCCAGCACCTGCAGGCCCCGGCGCAGCGTGCGGCTGCCGGGGTCGTCGGGGGCTTCGGGCGGGGATGGAACGTCCGGCAGGCGGACGTTTCGATTCGCAGGTCGGGAGGGCATGGGAAAGAATTTGTCCGTCGATGCAACCAGCGCGCAGTGTGCCGCAGAGCCACGCCGCCGGGGCGCCCAGACGGATTTTCAGACACACCAGGAGACAAGACATGACCTCGCATACCACTCCCTCTGCCACGCCCTACACGGCTCCGCGCCGGCGCCTGCTGGCCCTGGCCGCCGCCATCGCCTGCACCGCCGCCCTGCCCCTGCAGGCCCAGACCGCCAGCGCCACGGGCTGGCCCGCCAAGCCCGTGAAGCTCGTCGTGGGCTATGCGGCTGGCGGCGCCACCGATGTGATCGCGCGCCTGGTGGCCGCCAGGCTCGGCGACCAGCTCGGCCAGCCCGTGGTGGTGGACAACCGCGCGGGCGCCAACAGCAACGTGGGCGCCGAGGCCGTGGCGCGCGCGCCGGCCGACGGCTACACACTGTACGTCTACACCATCGCCAACACCATCAACGCCACGCTGTACCCCAAGCTCGGCTACGACCCGGTCAAGGACTTCGAGCCCATCGGCATGATCGCCAGGATTCCGAACATCCTGGTGGTCAACCCCAAGCTGCCCGTCAAGAACCTGGCCGACTACGTGCGCTACGCCAAGGAGTCCAAGGACGGCATCACCTTCGCGTCCTCGGGCAGCGGCTCGTCCATCCACCTCTCGGGCGAGATGTTCAAGATGCAGTCCAGGCTCAAGATGCTGCACGTGCCTTACCGGGGCAGCGCGCCTGCCGTCACCGACTTGCTGGGCGGCCAGGTGGATTCGATGTTCGACAACACGCCCTCGGCGCTGCCGCATGTGCAGGCGGGCAAGCTGCGCGCCATTGCCATCACCAGCGCCCAGCGCTCGCCCTTGCTGCCGGATGTGCCCACGCTGGCCGAGTCGGGCTATGCGGGCTTCGACGTGCAGTCGTGGTTTGGCCTGGCCGCACCGGCGGGCACGCCGCGCGCCGTGGTCGAGCAGGTCAATGCGGCCCTGAACAAGGTGCTGGCCCAGCCCGAGGTGCGCAACCGCCTGCAGGAGCTGGCCGCCACGCCCGATGGGGGCACGCCCGACAAGATGCGCAGCTTTGCCGCCGCCGAGATCAAGCGTTGGCGCGAGGTCGTCAAGGAATCGGGCGCATCGGCCGAGTAATACGCAACCTCCCGCAACCTCCCCTGCCGCCCCTATGTTCCCCATCGACTTCTTCTGGCGCGCCGCCCAGCGCTGGCCCGACCGCATCGCCATCGACGCGCCCGAGGGCGCCATCCGCTACGACGCGCTGGCCGCCCGCGTGGCAGCGCTGGCGGCGGGCTTCACCGCCATCGACCCCACACCCCAAAGCCGCGTGGGCATCTGCGCGGGCAACAGCGCCGACCACATCGCTGCGCTGCTGGCGGTGCTGGCCTGCGGCAAGGTCTGGGTGCCGCTCAACCCCAAGAGCACCCGACCCGAAATCCGCCGCATCATCGACGCGACCGAGCCCTCCATCCTGGTGCTCGACACGGCCTGTGCCGATCTGGTCGAAGGGGCACCCGGTGCCCGCGTGCCGACCGCAGGGCTTGCCGACCTGGCCGCCGTGCATGCGGGCGCGCAGCGCCCGGTGATCGACTTGCCGGACGACGCCACCCAGGCCATCAAGTTCACGGGCGGCACCACGGGCGCGCCCAAGGGCGTCATGCAGCCCTACCGCGCGTGGATGGCCAACATCACCAACCAGATCCACGCCTGGCGCTTCGACGAGCACGAGCGCTACATCGTGGCCGCGCCCATCACGCACGGCACCTCCACCTACCTGCTGCCCATCCTGGCGCAGGGCGGCTGCCACGTGGTGCTGGCCGGCGCGGGCGCCGAGGCGGTGCGCACGGCCTTCCGCGAGCGCGGCGGCACGGTGTGCTTCATGCCGCCCACGCTGGTCTACATGCTGATGGCGCTGCCCGGCGTATCGCGCGCGGACTTTCCGCGCTTGCGCCGGCTCATCTACGGCGGTGCGCCCATGCCGCCCGAGAAGATCCGCCAGGTGCGCGACTTCTTCGGCCCCGTGCTGGGCACCACCTACGGCCAGACCGAGGCGCCGCAGATCCTCACCGTGATGCAGCCCGGGGACTTCGAGGACCCGGCCAACTGGGCGGCCGTGGGCCGCACCACCTGGTTCAGCGACGTGGCCATCATGGCGCCCGACGGCCGCCTGCTGCCCACGGGCGAGGTGGGCGAGGTGGTGGCGCGTGGCGACCTGCTGATGACCGGCTACTGGCGCCTGCCCGAGAAGACCGCCGAGACCCTGGTGGACGGCTGGCTGCACACGGGCGACCGCGGGCTCATCGACGAACGCGGTTATCTCTACCTCAAGGACCGGCTCAAGGACATGGTGATCACCGGCGGCTTCAACGTCTACCCCGTGGACGTGGAGAACGCGCTGGGCCAGCACCCGGCCGTGCACGAATGCGCCGTGTTCGGCCTGCCCGACGACAAGTGGGGCGAGACCGTGCAGGCCGCCGTGCAGCTGCGCCCCGGCGTGCAGGCCACGGAAGCCGAGCTGATCGCCTTCGTGCGCGAACGCCTGGGCCCGGTGCAGACGCCCAAGCACATCCATTTCCACGAGAGCCTGCCCCGTTCGCCCGTGGGCAAGGTGCTCAAGTCCGCCGTGCGCGATGCGGCATTGGCCGCCACGGCCTGAAGGAACCATTCACATGACCTCCACCACTTCCAAGACCCCCGTCACCCGCCTGTGCACCCACACCCTCACCAGCCTGCATTACCGCGATGCAAACCTGGTCGAGGACTTGATGGGGAAGAAGACCTTCACCGAGGTGATGCTCATGCAGATCCTGGGCCGCGCGCCGCGCGGCGTGGACCTGCGCATCACCGACGTGGTGCTCATCGTGCTCATGGAGCACGGCCTCACGCCCAGTGCGATCGCCACGCGGCTGATCTACATGAGCGCGCCCGAGAACCTGCAGGGCGCCGTGAGCGCGGGCCTGCTGGCCGTGGGCAGCTCCTTCGTGGGCACCATGGAGAACTGCTCCAGTCTGCTCGACCGCATCGCGGCGGCTGAGGACCCCGAAGCCGAAGCGCTGGCCATTGCACGCCACTACAAGGGCCTGAAATCCCCCGTGCCCGGCTTTGGCCACCACCTGCACAAGCCCGTGGACCCACGCGCCTACAAGCTGCTGGAGATGGGCCGCGCCGAGGCCGAACTGCAGGGCGACAAGATCCGCGCGCTGGAGATGCTGTCCAGCGCCGTCGATGAGGTCGCAGGCCGCGCCATCACCATCAACGCCACGGGCGCGGTGGCGGCGCTGCTCGGCGAGATCGGCGTGCCCACGGCGGTGATGCGCGGCTTTGCCGTGATCTCGCGCGCGGCCGGGCTGGTGGCGCACATCGTGGAGGAGCAGAACAGCCCGTCGGGCCGCTTCATCTGGGACACGGTGGAGCATGTGATCCCCTTCGTCGGCGGCGCGGGCCAGGGCGGCCCGGCGTGAGCGCCGTACCGCATCCCCCCGCCCTGCCGCTGGACCTGTCGGGCCGTGTGGTCTTCGTGGCCGGGGGCGGGTCAGCCGGACCGGGCTGGAGCATTGGCCGCGCTGCCTGCGTGACCTACGCCCGCCTGGGCGCCAGCGTCTGCGTGGCCGACCGCGATGCGGCCTCCGCTGAAGAGACCACGGCGTTGATCCATGCCGAGAGCGGCACCGCCGCCACCTTCGTGGGCGATGTGGCCGAGGCGGCGGAGGTGAAGCGCCTGTTCGCCGAGGCGCGCGAACGCTTCGGCGGCGCCATCGACGTGCTGCACCACAACGTGGGCATCGGCAAGACCGGCGGCCCGCTGGAGACCAGCGCCGAGGACTTCGACCGCATCCACGGCGTGAACGTGAACAGCCTGCTGCTGGCCTGCCAGCAGGTGCTGCCCGGCATGGTGGAGCGCGGGCGGGGTTCCATCATTGCGATCTCGTCCATCGCGGGCATGCGCTACCTGGGCTACCCGCACCTGGCGTATGGCGTCACCAAGGCGGCGGTCACCCACTTCACGCGTCTGGTGGCGCAGCAGTACGCGGGCCAGGGCGTGCGCGCCAACACCGTGGTGCCGGGGCTCATCGACACGCCGCGCATCGCGACCACGGTGGCGAAGATGTTCTCGGACGCCAGCCTCGACGAGGCCCGCGCCGCGCGCGCCCGCCAGGTGCCCATGGGCCGCATGGGCACCGCCTGGGACGTGGCGCATGCCTGCGCCTTCCTGGCCAGCGATGCGGCGGCCTATGTGACCGGCACCGAACTGGTGGTGGACGGCGGCATCACGGGCAAGTTCGTGTAGTTCCGCCCAGCCCTGTCCCCGGCCGCCGGATGGCCTGCCGGGGGACAGGGCGTTCCTGGCGCCCGCGCGTGCCCTGCCGCTACAAAAAATACAATCGGTGCGATGACAGCATCCCCCAAGCAGCGCGTCGTCGTCGGCCTCTCCGGCGGCGTGGACTCCGCCGTGACCGCCCACCTGCTCAAACAGCAGGGCCATGAGGTGGTCGGCATCTTCATGAAGAACTGGGAAGACGACGACGACAGCGAGTTCTGCTCGTCCAACATCGACTTCGTGGACGCGGCCGCCGTGGCCGACGTGATCGGCATCGAGATCGAGCACGTCAACTTCGCGGCCGACTACAAGGACCGCGTGTTCGCCGAGTTCCTGCGCGAGTACCAGGCCGGCCGCACGCCCAACCCCGACGTGCTGTGCAACGCCGAGATCAAGTTCAAGGCCTTCCTGGACCACGCCATGCGCCTGGGCGCCGAGAAGATCGCCACGGGACATTACGCGCGGGTGCGCCAGAACCCGGCCTCGGGCCTGTTCGAGCTGCTCAAGGGGCTCGACCCGTCCAAGGACCAGAGCTACTTCCTGCACCGCCTGAACCAGGCGCAGTTGTCCAAGACCCTGTTCCCTGTGGGCGAGCTGCACAAGACCGAGGTGCGCCGCATCGCCGAGGAGATCGGGCTGCCCAACGCCAGGAAGAAGGACTCCACCGGCATCTGCTTCATCGGCGAGCGGCCGTTCCGCGAGTTCCTGAACCGCTACATCAGCCACGCACCGGGCCCCATCCAGGACGACCGGGGGCGCACCATCGGCAAGCATGTGGGCTTGAGCTTCTACACGCTGGGCCAGCGCCAGGGGCTGGGCATTGGCGGCATCAAGGAAAAAGGCGTGCAGCGCGGCGGCGGCGATCACGCGCCCTGGTTTGTCGCCCGCAAGGATCTCGCCACGAACACGCTGCGCGTGGTGCAAGGGCATGACCATCCCTGGCTCCTGTCCCACGCCCTGCAGGCCCAGGATGCCAGCTGGACGTCGGGCCACCCACCGGTTCCCGGCCACTACGGCGCCAAGACCCGCTATCGGCAGCAGGACGCCGCCTGCTCGGTCGTCAGCGCGGCGGGCACGGATTTCCAGCTGCGGTTTTCCCAGGCGCAATGGGCGGTCACGCCCGGCCAGAGCGCGGTCCTGTACGACGGGGAGGTGTGCCTGGGTGGCGGGGTCATCGGGTCGGCTACAGACTGAAACACTCGGGATTTTTCCAGCGCAGCCCAGGTGGCGGCGGGTCGCAAATGCGGGCTTTTCAATTGTCACTGACTATCGAATGAAAAATTCAATAGCAATTGATGCGAGATATGTGGTGTGGCACCCACAACCCTCTACGTAGATACCGCCAGTTGAACTAAGTTGACCTTCTGTTCGCTGCGGCAAGTGCCATTTCGGCGGGCAGGGCTCCTAAAATTCCTGCAAACGCTGTTTGAAACCACATGTATCAACCGATGCATATGGTAAACCCTTAGTCCACCCCGCCGAGGGCCATCACCGGCCCGATGCTTGCTCGCGTGCGCGCCATGTCCTCCATCGTTTCCATGCCCTCCAGTCCCGAGATCGCCGAACACCTGGCCCAGCAGCAGTGCACGGTCCAGTGGAGGGGGTTCTTTCAGGCCCTGGCGTCGGAGTTTGCCGCCGCACTCGCGCCGGAAGACCTGCGCGCGCTGATGTTCCGGGTGGGGGCACGGTTCGCGGCGGAGCATCCCCTGCCGGCGTGCGCCACCCTGCAGGAGCTGGAGCAGGCCATGTCGGCCGTGTGGACCCGCATCGACTGGGGCTGGGTCCGCCTGGTGCAGGACGTGGCGCAACTGGACATCCACCACAGCCTGTCGCCCGTATCCGCTGCGTTCGGGCCCGACCACGCACCATGGTCGGGTGGTTTCCTGGAGGGCGTCTATCAGGGCTGGTTCGAACTGGCCGGCGCTGGCCAGCTCAAGGTGGTGCAGCGCGCGCCCGCGGATGCCTGGGGGTGCGTGCACCTCCAGCTGGCACGCTGAGCCCTGCGGATTTCGGATTTCTACGTTTCGGCATTGACGGTGACCCATGAAGCATTCAGACGACATCGTGAACCTCTTTCAGCAGTTCGGCGCCAAGGCGGACCCCTACCATGAGCTGGCCCGCCAGCAGGAGCACAAGCTCTCCAGGGAGCGCTGGCCGCTGGTGTCGGCCGTCCGCGACGCCGTCGCCGATGACGTTCCTTCCGTAGACCGCCGCGCCGGCGTCCCCGGTGCCCCGACGCCCCAGACGGCCTTCGCGCCCGCGCCGGCTTCGGCACGGCCCGCCCCCGCGGGCTGGGCGCAACCCGCCGCGCGGCCTGCGGCCGAGGTTCCTCCGCCCGTGGTGGCGCCCACATCCATGCCGGCGGACCGCGTGCCACCCTCGGCCGCGCTGGCCGCCCGTTCGCCCCTGGCCGGCCTGGCCGGCCTGCGCACCGCGGCGGCCCCTTCCCCTTCCGATGCGGCGGCGGTGCAACCCGGTTCGCTGCCCGCCGATCTGCCGTCGGTGTTTGCGCGCCTGGCGGGCGCGGGCGACACCCCGGCCCGGCCCGCAGCGGCCTGGCAGCCTCGCAAGGGCCACCCATGAAAGTGATTGCCATCGTTTCTGCCAAGGGCGGCGTGGGCAAGACGACACTGACCGCGAACCTGGCCACCGCGCTGGAGCGCCAGGGCGTGGCGACCTTGCTGGTGGTGGACATGGACCCCCAGAATGCGCTGGGCCTGCACTTCGGGGCCGATCCCCGCTCCCTCGCGGGCGTGTCCCGGGCCAGCCTGGCGGGCGAAGGCTGGGCCTCCGTCTGCGTGGAAAGCCCCTCGGGGGTGCATGTGCTGCCCTATGGGGTGGTGAACGAGGCCGACCGCGTGGCCTTCGAGCGGCATCTGGATGCGCATCCGCACTGGCTGGCACAGCAGCTGGAGAGCCTGGAACTGCCGCAGGACGCGGTCGTGCTGATCGACACGCCGCCCGGCCCCTCCGTCTACATGCAGCAGGCGCTGGCGGCGGCCCAGGTGGTCGTCGTGGTCAGCCTGCCCGACGCGGCATCGTATGCCTCGCTCGCCCTGATGCAGCGCCTGGTGCACACGTACTGCACGCCGCGCCCCGACTTTTCCGAAACGCTCTATGTGCTCAACCAGGCCGACGGCGCGCGCCAGCTGTCCAAGGACATCACGCGCGTCATGCAGGACAACCTGGGCGAGCGGCTGGTGGGCGTGATCCACGAGGACCAGGCCGTGCGCGAAGCGCTGGCCTACGACCAGAGCGTGCTGGAGTACGACGCACAGGGCCAGGCGGCCGATGACCTGCGCGCCTGCGCGCGCGTCCTGGCGCAGCGCCTGCGCCTGCCGCTGGCGGGGGCCGCGCGATGAGCGTCGACCAGCGTCCCCGGGCCGACGAAGTCGCCGACGCCGACTCCCACAGCCCCCAGGCCCGCTGGCGCACCGTGGTGCATGCCATCACGGGGTGGAACCTGTGGCAGCACCCCGTGGTGCGTGTCGCGGCGGTGGTGTTCAGCGCCCTCCTGATGGGGCTGGTCATCAGCGTGCCGCTCGACCTCCAGGGCCAGATCCTCTTTTCCGTGGGCTCGTTCGGTGCCGCCCTGCTGCTGAGCAAGACGCCCGGCCGCCTGTCCACGCTGGCCATGATCGTGCTGTCGATCTCGGCGTCGTCGCGCTACATCTACTGGCGCTTCACGGACACCATCGGGTTCACCAACCTGCTGGATGCGGCTTTCGGGTACGGCCTCGTGCTGGCGGAGCTGTATGCGTTCGCGGTGCTGCTCATCGGCTACTTCCAGACGGCGTGGCCGCTGCAACGTCGCCCGGTTCCCATGCCCCAGGACATCAGCACCTGGCCCAGCGTGGACGTGTTCATCCCCTCGTACAACGAGCCGCTCGAAGTGGTGCGCCAGACCGTGTTCTCGGCCATGAGTCTGGACTGGCCGGCCGACCGGCTCCACGTGTACGTGCTCGACGACGGCCGCCGCCCCGAGTTCCGCGAATTCTGCGAAGAGCTGGGCGTGGGCTACCTGATCCGCGACAACAACCACCATGCCAAGGCCGGCAACATCAACGCGGCGCTGAAGGTCACGCACTCCGAGTACATCGCCATCTTCGACTGCGACCACATTCCCACGCGCTCGTTCCTGCAGATCTGCATGGGCTGGTTCTTCAAGGACACCAACCTGGTGATGCTGCAGACGCCGCACGTGTTCTTCTCGCCGGACCCGTTCGAGCGCAACCTGGACACGTTCCACCGCATGCCCAACGAGGGCGAACTGTTCTACGGCATCGTGCAGGACGGCAATGACCTGTGGAACGCCTCGTTCTTCTGCGGTTCCTGCGCCATCATCCGCCGCAAGGAACTGCTGGAAGTGGGCGGCATCGCGGTGGAAACCGTGACCGAGGACGCGCACACCGCGCTCAAGCTCAGCCGCCTGGGCTACAACACGGCCTACCTCGAGGTGCCCCAGGCCGCGGGCCTGGCCACCGAGAGCCTGTCCGGCCACGTGGGCCAGCGCATCCGCTGGGCACGCGGCATGGCGCAGATCGCGCGCACCGACAATCCGCTGTTCGGCAAGGGCCTCAAGTTCGGGCAGCGCCTGTGCTACCTGAACGCGATGCTGCACTTCTTCTACGGCCTGCCGCGCCTGGTTTTCCTGACGGCGCCGCTGGCCTACCTGTTCTTCGGCGCGCATGTGTTCCAGGCCACCGCGCTGATGATCACCGCCTACGCGTTGCCCCACCTGGCCCACGCCAGCGTGACCAACTCCCGCATCCAGGGGCGCTTTCGCCATTCGTTCTGGAACGAGGTGTACGAGTCGGTGCTGGCCTGGTACATCATGCGCCCGGTGCTGGTGGCGTTCATCAACCCCAAGCTGGGCAAGTTCAACGTGACGGCCAAGGGCGGGGTGATCGAGAAGGCCTATTTCGACTGGACCATCGCACGGCCCTACGTGGTGCTGCTCCTCATCAATCTCGTCGGGTTCGCGGTGGGAATCTGGAAGCTGTTCTCGTCGGCGGGCGATGAAACCACGACGCTGGTCATCAACATGGTCTGGACCACCTACAACGTCATCCTGCTGGGCGCCAGCGTCGCGGTGGCCAGCGAGACCCGCCAGATCCGGGGCACGCCGCGCGTGGCCGCCTCCCTGCCCGCCGTGATCCGCTTCGACAACGGGCGCACGCTGGTGTGCAAGACCGAAGACTTTTCCCAGCACGGGCTGGGCCTGTCCGTGCCCCCGGACAGCGACATTCCCATGGGCAGCCGCCTTTCGGTGTCGCTGTTCCGGTCGGACGAAGAAGGTGTCTTTCCCGCGGTCGTCACGTTCAGCGGCAAGGGCCGCCTGGGCGTGAAGTTCGACAACCTCAGCCTGCACCAGCAGGCCGAGCTGGCGTCGCTGACCTTCGCGCGGGCCGATGCGTGGATCACCAGCTGGGGCACCGGCCAGCGCGACAAGCCACTGCGCTCGCTCCGAAGCGTGATCGTGATCGGGCTGCGCGGCATGGGGCAGCTGACCGTCTCGGCCGTCAAGTCCCTGAAACCCCGCTGAGAACACCGACACGTTCCAAGCCTTTCCCTGTTTCCAAAGACTCCACACCATGATTTCCAAAAGACATCCGACAGCGCGGCTGCCGCGCAAGCGCATGCTGCCTGCCATGCTGGCCTTGGTACTGGCAGGGACGGCCGTGCCGGTTTCGCAGCTCTCCGCCGCCCCCGCGCCCGTGGCGGCCGGCGTGGACGCGGCGGCGGCGGCACCGCAGTCCGACGGCGGCGTGCGCGTGCACCGCACCAGCTTCAAGGACCTGGGCGCCCTTTTTCCCCTGCAACTGCGGGGCGTGGACGGCACCAGCGGCGTGGCCTTCAGCGTGCGCGGCGACGAGGTGGTCACCGGCGCCCGGCTGAAGCTGAACTATTCGTACTCGCCCGCCCTGCTCACCAACCTGTCCCACATCAAGGTGCTGGTGAACGAGCAGGTGGCCGCGACGATTCCGGTGACCACGCAGCAGGCGGGCGAGAACCTGCAGCGCGAGATCACCATCCCGCCGCGCCTCATCACCGAGTTCAACCGGCTGAACCTGCAGCTCATCGGCCACTACACCATGGAGTGCGAGGACCCGCTGCACTCCAGCCTGTGGGCCAACATCGGCAACGACAGCGTGCTGGAGCTCACCGTCGCGCCGGTGGCGCAGACGAACGATCTGGCGCTGCTGCCCCAGCCGTTCTTCGACCGCCGGGACGTGCGGCCGCTGGACCTGCCCATCGTGTTCAACGCGGCGCCCAACGCGGGCATGCTGCAGGCTGCGGGAACCATGTCTTCCTGGTTCGGCGCGCTGGCGGGTTTCCGGGGCGCGAAGTTCCCCTCCTTCATTGGCGAACTGCCACCGCGCGGCAATGCCGTCGTGATGGTGGCCGGCCGGGGCCAGGCCCCGGCGGGTCTGGCGCTGCCCGAAATCCAGGGCCCCACGGTGGCGGTGGTCAGCCACCCGGCCGACCGCAACGGCAAGCTGCTGCTGGTCATGGGGCGTGACGAGGCTGAGCTGGCCGTGGCCGCCAAGGCGCTGGCCATCGGCTCCTCGGCACTGTCCGGCCCGCTGGCGCGGATCACCGAGGTCACGGAACTCAAGCCCCGCAAGCCCTACGACGCGCCCAACTGGCTGGCCAACGACCGTCCGGTGAAGTTTGGCGAGCTGGTCGAAGCCCAGGCGCTCAACGTGTCCGGTTATTCGCCCGACCTGATCCGCGTGAACTTCTTCCTGCCGCCCGACCTGTTCGCGTGGCGCCAGAAGGGCATCCCGGTGGACCTGCGCTACCGCTATACGCCGCGCCCCAACGCGGACAAGTCCACGCTCAATATCAACGTGAACCAGCAGTTCCTGCGGTCCCTTCCGCTGCATGCGGTGAACCATGAGGAGCCGGGCGCGCTCGACCGCCTGTTGACGACGGTGATGCCCAAGGGCGAGATGGCGCCGGAGCGCGAGAGCTTCCACATCCCGCTGTTCAAGCTGCCAGCCCAGTCGCAGCTGCAGATGCACTACTACTACGACGTGGTCAAGCAGGGCGCGTGCAAGGACGTGCCGCTGGACAACGTGCGCGGCTCGGTGGAGGCCGATTCGACCATCGACATCTCCGGCTTCCCGCATTTCATCGCGATGCCCGACCTGGCCGCCTTCGGCAATGCCGGGTTCCCGTTCACCCGCATGGCCGATCTCTCGGAGTCCGCCGTGGTCATGCCGGACAAGCCGGGGGTGCAGGAGTACACGGCCTACCTGGGGCTGATGGGCGTCATGGGGCGCGTGACGGGGTACCCCGCCCTGGGCGTGACCGTGGCGCAGGCCCAGCAGGTGGACAGGCTCGCCGACAAGGACCTGCTGGTCATTGCCTCCGGCGGCAACCAGCCCTTGCTCAAGCAGTGGGCCAGCGCCATCCCCGCGGCCTTGCAGGGCGATGCGAAGAGCTTCCAGATGTCGGACTTCGCCAACCGCCTGCTGCGCTGGTGGGGTTTTGGCCAGGAGTCCAGCGTGCACGCGCGGCGCAACCAGGTCGCGTTCTCCAGCAACAGCACCGATGCGCTGGTGGCTGGTTTTGAATCGCCCCTGCGCAGCGGCCGCAGCGTGGTGCTCGTGGCCAGCAACCAGCCCGCGGGGCTGGGGCAGGTGATGGATGCCCTGCTGGACGCCGAATTGCTCAAGCACGTGCAGGGCAGCACCACGGTGATCCGCGGCAAGCAGGTGGACAGCCTGGTCGCCGAGAAAAACTACCATGTGGGCCAGCTGGGCCCCCTGCTGTACGCGCAGTGGTTTCTTTCGCGCAACCCGCTGCTGCTGATCCTGCTGGGCGTGTCGGCGGCGGTGCTGATTGCGATCATCATGTACCTGTCGCTCAGGGCGCGCGCACGGGCGCGGCTCAAGCAAAAAGGTTGAGGCAAGGCGCAGCACGCCCGGTATTTTCTGAATCACGCAACACAGTCCCGGCACCTCGGTGGCCGGGAACCTCGCAGGGAGAAGGAAGGCATGTCCTCCAAACGTCGTCGTCACCACACACTGGCCATGGGGCTGCTGGCCTCGCTGATGGCGCCCGCCGCGGCCTGGGCGCAGACCGGGGCGGAGCAGACCCTGCTGGACCAGGGACAGTACTGGCAGGAGCGCGGTGACACCGAGCGGGCGGGCGAGGCATGGCAGAAGCTGCTGCGCATCAACCCGCAGAATGCCCAGGCGCTGTACGGGATGGCGCTGGTGGAGCTCAATGCCCAGCGCCCCGAGGGCGCGCAGCGCTACCTGAACCAGCTGCAGGCGGCGCACCCGCGCAGCCCCCTGGTGAGCCGGCTGCAGGAGTCCATCCGCACGGGGCGCAGCGCGCCGCAGATCGAAACCGCGCGCCAGCAGGCCCGCAGCGGCCAGGCCAGCCAGGCGCTGAGCACCTACCAGGCGGCGCTGGGAGACCGCGCCCCCACCGGGCCGCTGGCCCTGGAGTACTACCAGACCCTGGGCGCCACGGCGGGCGGCTGGGACGAAGCCCGCCGCGGCCTGGGCCGCCTGGCGCAGGAGTCGCCCGAGGATCCGCAGATCGCGCTGGCCCTGGCGCAGCACCTGACCTACCGCGAGTCCACGCGCCGCGACGGCATCGCCCAGCTGGCGCGGCTGGCGGGGCGTCCCGACGTGGGCAAGGCTGCCACGGAAAGCTGGCGCAAGGCGCTGGCCTGGACAGGCAATCGCTCGGCCGACATCCCGCTGTACCAGGAGTTCCTGCGCGCCAATCCTGGCGACACGGCGGTGCAGACACGCCTGGTGCAGGCGCAGAACCTGCAAAAGCAGTCCCAGGCCGCTCCCGGCCGCACGGCCGATCCGCTGCGCCAGCGCACCACGGCAGGATTCCAGGCCCTGGACGACGGCGAACTGGACGCGGCGGAGGCCGCCTTCCTGAACGTGCTCGAATCGCGCCCCAGCGATGGCGACGCCCTGGGCGGCCTGGGCATCCTGCGGCTGCGCCAGGAGCGGTTTGCCGAGGCGCGGGGGCTGCTGGAGCGCGCCTCGCGCGCCGGATCGGCCAGCCGCTGGAAGCAGGCCCTGGACAGCGCCACCTACTGGAGCCTGGTGGAGCAGGCCACCACGGAACGCGAACGCGGCGACACGGCGGCGGCCCGGCGTTCGCTGGAACAGGCCGTGCGGCTCAATCCCGCCGAGGTGACGGCGGAGAGCGATCTGGCGGACCTGCTGGTCGAAGACGGCCAATACGACGCGGCGGAGGCGGCCTACCGGCGCGTGCTGGCGCGCCAGGCCGACAACCCCGACGCGGTGCGCGGCCTGGTGGGCGTGCTGGCGCAGAACAACAAGGCCGCCGAAGCGCTGGCGCTCGTCGAGAAACTGTCCCCCTCGCAGCAGGAAAAAGTGGGCGCCCTGGGGCGCCTGCGCGCCGCGCAGGCCCTGGGCCAAGCGCGCGCCGCCACGGAGCGCGGCGATGTCGCGGCTGCCCGCGCCGCGCTGGAAGACGCGCTGCTGAACGACCCGGCCAGCCCCTGGGTGCGGCTGGACCTCGCGCGCCTGTACCTGCGCATGGGCGCGGTGGCCGAGGCCCGCGGCGTGATGGACGGGCTGCTGCTGTCCAACCCCAACATGCCCGAGGCGCTGTACGCGGGCGCCCTGCTGGCCTCCGAGGCCGGTGACTGGCCGGGTGCGCTGGCCCTCCTGGACCGCATTCCCGAAAAGCACCGCACCCGGGACATCGCCGCGCTGCAAAAGCGCGTGTGGGTGCATGTGCAGGCCTCGGCGGCGTCGGCGCTGGCGGCGCAAGGCCGGCAGTCCGAGGCGCTGGCCGCCCTGGCGCAGGCGGAGTCCTTTGCCACGCAAGATCCCGAGCTGCTGGGGGCCATGGCCCTGGCCTACGCGGACGCGGGCGAGCCGCAGCGCGCCCTGGGCATGGTGCGCCAGGTGCTGGCACGCACCGCCCGGCCCGACGTGGGCCTGCGCCTGCAGTACGCGGCGACCCTGCTCAAGACCCAGCAGGACGTGGAACTGGCGGGCATCCTGCGGCAGTTGCAGACCGCCCCCATGAACGACCGCGAGCGCAAGAGCTTCAGCGACATCCGCCGGGCCTACATCGTGCGCCAGGCCGAGGGCCTGCGCGAAGCGGGCGACCTGGTCGCCGCCTACGACACGCTCGCCCCCCTGCTGGCCGAGCAGCCCGACGAACCCCTGGCCATGGCGGCGCTGGCCCGCATGTACGCGGCCAACAACGACTATGCCCAGGCGCAGGCGCTGTATGCGCGGCTGCTGGAAAAGTCGCCCAATGATGTGTCCCTGCTCCTGCAGACCGCGGCCATGGCCACCGGCGCCAAGGACTACGGCTACGCGGAGTCGCTGCTGTCCGTGGCGCTGGCGCGCGCACCCCGCGACCCCGAGGTGCTGACCGCCACCGGGCGGCTGTACCGCGCGCAAGGCAAGAACTCCAAGGCCACCGAGTTCTTCACGGCGGCCGTTGCGGCCGAAAACGCGCAGCGCGATGCCGTGCTGGCCGCCAGTGGCGTGCCGGCGGGTCTGGCGCGCTCCGGGAATCCGTTCGCCCAGCGCGCCGGGCAGCAGTTCCAGCGTGCCGGTGGTGGGCTGTCGGTGCCGGGCGCCGCCACGACGGCAGTGCGCTCGCCGGTGGGCTACACCCCCCAGCAGTACGCCCCGCAGCCCGTGGCGCGCAGCAATGCGCCCGCAGGCCTGTACATTCCGGATCCGGCAGGGGCCAGCCGCTTTGGCACGGCGCCACAGGCCTACGCCCCGGCCGCCCCCATGACGCCCGCCAGCTACTACCCCGAGGCCGCCAGCCCGGCCGCGGTGGCCGATGCGGCTGCATCCGCAGGCACCGCGCGCCGCGCCACGGCGACACGCGGCGCGGCGCCACAGGCCCCCGTCCAGCGGTCGTCCGCCGCCGCGCCCGCGGCACCGGCCGTGGCGCCCGCGTACGCTGCTCCGTCCGCCTCCCAGGTGCCTGCGCAGCCCGCCGCCAGCGGGGGCTACCTCACGCCCGCGCAGGCCTATGGCGGGTATGCGGCGGCACCCCAGCCGCTGCAGCGCGGCGGTGCGCCTGCCGCGGCGGCTCCCTCGGCCTGGGCCACGGCCGGGATGGGCAACGTGCCGGACCCTGCGCGGCCCCGTACGGCCCGCGACGAGCTGCGGGAAGTCCAGCAAAGCCAGATATCCAGCTTCTCGGTCGGTGCTACGGCGCGTGCCCGGCAGGGCGAGGCGGGCATGAGCCAGCATTCCGAGATCGAAGCCCCCGTCCAGCTGAAGATGAGCGTGGGCGACGGGCACCTGCTCCTGGGCGTGACCCCCACGGGCGCCAGCGCGGGATCGCCCGGGTCTCCGTACGGCACCGTCAGCCGCTTTGGCGGCGGCCCGGTCACCGCGCTGGACATGCCCGAGCGCGCGGCGGGGTCGCAGAGCGACAGCGGCATCGGGCTGAGCGTGGGCTATGAAAACGGCGGCTTCCGGGCCGACATCGGCAGCACGCCGCTGGGCTTCGGCCAGTCGGACGTCACGGCCGGCGTGCGATACCGCACGGCCCTCACCGACAACCTCACCGTGGCGGGAGACCTGTCGCGCCGCCCGGTGACCGACAGCCTGCTGTCGTTCGCCGGTGCCCGCGATGCGCGCACGGGAGACCGCTGGGGGGGGGTGTCGGCCACGGGCGGGCGCCTGGACCTCACCTGGGACGATGGCGAGCTGGGCGTGTACGGCTACGGCTCGCTGCACGGCCTGACCGGCACCCGTGTGCGCAGCAATGCGCGGGCCGAACTGGGCGGCGGCATGTACTGGCATGTGCACCGCACCTCCAACGAGGACCTCACGGCCGGCCTGAGTTTCACGGGCCTGTCGTACCAGCGCAACCTGCGCTACTTCACCGTGGGCCACGGCGGGTACTTCAGCCCGCAGCAATTCGTGTCCTTCGGCATTCCGGTCGAATGGGCGCAGCGCAATGGCCGCCTGTCCTACCAGCTCAAGGGCTCGGTGGGCGTGCAGTACTTCAAGGAAGACGCGGCACCGTACTTCCCCAACAGCCCGTCGCGGCAGGCCAGTGCCGTCCAGGCGGCCAGCGACGCGCTGGCCTTCGGCGAAACCGGCGCCACGGCCATCTACCCCGGCCAGTCCCGCACGGGCCTGGGCTACAACCTGGGCGCCGCCATGGAGTACCAGATGCACCCGCAGGTGTTCCTGGGCGGGCACCTGTCGCTCAACAACGCGCGCAACTACCGCGAATTCGCGGGGGGCCTGTATGTGCGGTACGCGTTCCAGCCCTACAGCGGCCTGCAGGCCTTCCCGGTCAACCCGCTGCGGTCGCCCTATAGCTACTGAGGCCACAGAACTTCCCAGAGGGCCCACCAGCTTTCTGCAGGCAACAAAAAGGCCCGCCGCACTTCATGTGCGGCGGGCCTTTTTGCTGGCGGCCACGCGTGTGGCCTGCTTGCCAGCCTACCTACCTGTGTGCCTCAGCCTGCCTGCACGCACGCAAGGCATCGCATGCACAAGCCGTCGAGGGGCCGGAGCCAGGCCATCGGCCGGGCTGCATGGCCATCCCGCGAGGGGCCGGCGGGTGGCCCCCGTCTTGCGGCAGGGTGCCACCCCCTTGCCTTCAGGGCGTGGCCTGCTTGGCGCCCACAAACACCGTGTGGGCGCGCGATCCCGCGACGGACAGCCCGGCGGTCAGGATACGCAGGCCGACCACGTTGCCGTTGGCGTCGAACTGCGCAGCCGCTGAACCGGACTGCGGCGGGCCGGACGACAGGCCGCAGGTGATGGGGGCATTCGGGCTGTTGAGGTAGCCGAACGCCTCCACGCGGTACAGGTTCAGGCCGCTGCCGAGTTCGCCCAGGAGCTTGCCCGCGACCTCGCAGCCGCTGGTGGTCAGGCCCGTGATCGCGCCATCGGCGAAGACCGTGAGCGTCGTGGTGTCACCGCCAAAGCCGGTGCCTGCCATCTTGTAGGTGCCGACGATCAGGGCCGTGGTGGGCACCTTGCCGGCGGGCAGCGCATACAGGGGGTCGGGCTGGACGCTGAAGCGGGTCGGGGCGCCGCCGGGCTGGGTGGGGTAGCTGAAGGTGCCGGTGAACAGGCTGGCGGTGCTGGAGCCCGTGGCGCTTTGCAGCGTGCCGTCGATCAGCACGGACTCGTTGTAGGCGCCCGTGTTGGCCAGCAGCCGGTTGAAGAACACCCCGTCGTTCGCGGTCACGAAGCGGTTGTTCGTCGCGTTGTTCGCGTAGCGGATGAGCCGACCGTACAGCGCATTGTGGTCCAGGCTGCTGTTGGTGTAGAAGAACAGGCCGCCATCCGGGAGCACGCTGCCCCAGACGGACGTGTCGCCAATCACGCCTGTGGGCAGCGTGAAGGCGCCCTGCCAGTTGCCCGCCACGGACAGCGGCGTGGCCGAGGGCGGCGTCGTGGTGCGAGGGTCGGCGATGCCGTTGAGGGTGTAGGTGTTGTCGGGGCCCGTTGCGTTGCGCGTGAACGCCCAGATGCCGTTGGGTACGCCCGCCGCGTCGAAGCGCAGCACGGCGATGCCGGACTGCTGGGTGCCGCTGGCCCCGCAGGAGGTCGTGTCGCCGGAGAGGTTCAGCGTGAGCGAGTACAGGGGCGAGCCCGCGGCGCGGGGCGTTGCCGAGCCCGTGACCAGGCAGCCGCCAATGCGGCCCGAGAGCTGGCCCTGGGGAGTGACGGTGAGCACCCATCCGCCGCCAAACAGGCCCGTGCCCCGGTAGGTGCCCTCGATCAGCGTGGCGGTCGCGGTGTGGAAATTGAGGCTGCTGTACGAGAGCTTCAACGGCACCACGGCGCCGGAGGCGGCCGCCGTCTGCGCCGGATCGCTGTAGTTGCCGCTGATGCCGTCGGTGCGGCCGATCTTGCCGCTGTTCGATGCCGTTCCGCGCAGCGTCAGGCCGGTGGCGAATTTGCCGTCCTGCACCGAGAAATACGTCACGCCGGTGGCCAGCACCGCGGTGACGTTGACATTCAGGCGCCCGTAGAGCGCATCGAAGCCCGCCGCGCCAGGAGCTTCGCGCGCCAGGTAGAACTCCCCGCCGGTACCCATCGGACCCGGATCGATGTAGCCCACGACCTGGCGCTGCGCCGCGCCCGTGCCCACCGTGCCTTCCCACACGCCGCCAGGGAACTGCTGAACCCCCGGGGCGGGGCCCACATCCGCTCCATCGGAGGAGCCGCCGCCGCAACTGGCGAGCAAGGCCGCACAGGACAAAGAAAGCCAAAGAGATTTGCGCATGATGGACAGAAAGAAAGATCAGTGGGTGGCAGGTGGGTGGCGCGGGTGCGCAAGCACGGCACCTGCCGCAGTGCTGGAGGCCTCCGCACCGGGGCATGGCGCAAGGCGCACTCGGCGCGCCAGCCGGCGCGCATGCGCGGCATGCAGGCTGGCTGGCGGTGTCCAATTGTGCCAGCAGCAGGCCCAAAGGACGATGGGAAATGGGGCACCGCAAGGGGCTGCGGGCTTGCTGGGCGGGGCGCGGCGGCCCGGCGCATCCCGCGGCCGGCAGGGCGCACGGCGTGGCGTGTACTGGTTTGCTATTGTTTTTGTAGCTTCTAGCGCTTTGCCAGCAAGGGGTGAGGCGGTTTTCTTGCCTCCATCTGTGGCCACTCAACAAAAAAGGCCGGACTCCGGGCGGGAGTCCGGCCTTGCGGGCCGCGCGGGCGGCTCGGCTCAGTCGTCGTTGGTCGCCAGGCTGATCAGGATGCGCAGCACGTACCAGAGCATCAGCGCGATCGAGGCGAACAGGTGCAGCGCGGCGCCCGCAGGGCGGTCGGCGGGGTAGTCGTGGATGATGCGCGAGGTGTCGTACAGCACGCAGGCGCCCGCGAACAGCACCATGATCCCGGAGAACCAGATGCCCAGCTTGAAGCCGAAGATGGCGCCGGCAATGATGGTGCCCAGGGCCACCAGGCCCCCCACCTTCAGGATGCCGCCCAGGAACGAGAAGTCGGTCTTGGTGGTGAACGCCGTCCAGGTGAGCGCGCCCACCAGCAGCAGCGTGATGAAGGCCGCCGCCCCGATGGCGCCGGGGGCCACGATCTGCGCGATGCCGAACATCGGCGCGAAGATCAGGCCTTCGGCCAGCACGTACAGGCCCAGGCCCATCAGCTGTGTTTGCGGGTTTTCAGAGTTGTCGGCCATGTACGAGGCCAGCCAGCCCACGAGCATGAACGCGCCCATGACGCCCAGCCACAGGAACTTGTTGCCGCTGCCCAGCAGCATCTTGGCCGTTGCGCCGGAAAAGCCGGTCGCCATCAGCACGGCGGAAAGCACCACGAAGGCCAGCATGGCGGCGCCCAGGTGCTTGTAGGTGGAGACGATGAAGTCGCGCCGTTCAAACGGCGCGCCCTCGGGCGTCGAAGGGGTCAGTGCATTGGGGTTCATGGCGCATTCCTCCATTGGATCGTTGTGAAAACAGGGGAAGGGCATGGCCACAGCGCCCCTCCCTCCCTCTCTGTGAAAAATTCTCAGGCAGCGCTGAGCTGCTGCTCCTGGTCGGCGGCGCGCAGCTTGCGGTTGCACCACACGCCCAAGGCGCCCAGCAGGGTGAGCACAATCGCGAAGATCCAGGTGCCCGCGCCGCTGAAGGACCGTGCGGAGGAGGCCGCCTCGGCCTGCAGGCGCTGCCGGGTCGCCTCGTAGCTGATCACGGGCTTGCCATCGACCGCCACTTCGTACACCAGGTCGCTGTCGCTCTTGTCCACCAGGGCGGTGATCTTCTCGTCAATGAGGTTGCCAACCAGCTGCTGGGGCGTGCTGTAGTCGATGCGCAGCTTGCGCTCCTCGGCGCCCGCGGCATCGGGCTTCACGCTGATTTCGTAGTACTTCTTGGTGGAGCGGCGCTTGCGCTTGACCGTCACCTCGGACGCCTGCGTCACGGTGCCTGCCACGGACTGCAGGCTCTCGCGCGCCGCGTAGGCATGGTCGCCCTCGGCCTTCCAGCCGCTGTACAGCGACAGGCCGATCAGGCCCGGGCCGGCCAGCAGCAGCAGCCATGCGTAGCCGGTGATGAAAATCAGAATCTTGCGGACGAATCCTGGCATGACGTTCCCTCTCTCTCGTTCTTGCTTGAATGTTGTGGATACAGGCTGAAATTGCCGCCGCTGCTGGATGCAGCGGCTGGCAAGGACGAGATGATCTTCGAGTTGGGCGCGCCGGATGTAAAAAAGTGTTGGCCCCGTTGCGGCGGTGCCGCACTGGACAAAGTGGCGGGGTGGGCGGCGCCGCGGCCGGTGTAAAAGCGCCGCGCGGCGCCCGCCGGGGCAAAAAAAAGGGCCCGCAGCGTCCGTGCTGCGGGCCCCTGGCCGGGTCATTGCAAGAGGGGTGGGTCCATCAGAACGGGATGTCGTCATCCATGTCGTCAAAGCCCGAGGCCGCGCGCGGTGCCTGGGCCGCGGGTGCGGGGGCGGGGCGCTGGGCGGGTGCCGCCATGGGGCGCGGCGCGGGCGCGGCGCGGCGGGGGGCCTGGTCATAGCCGCCGCCCTGGTCGCCGCCGCCGTAGCCGCCATCGTCATAGCCGCCGCCCTGCTGGCCACCACCACCCTGGCCGCCCATGCCCTGGCGGCTGCCCAGCATCTGCATCTGGTCGGCGCGGATTTCGGTGCTGTACTTTTCCACGCCGCTCTGGTCGGTCCACTTGCGCGTGCGCAGGGAGCCTTCGACGTACACCTGCGAGCCCTTGCGCAGGTACTGGCCGGCGATCTCGGCGAGGCGGCCGTTGAAGACCACGCGGTGCCATTCCGTGGCTTCCCGCATTTCGCCAGACTGCTTGTCTTTCCACTTGTCGGTGGTGGCGATCGTCACGTTGGCCACCTGGTCGCCACTGGGGAAAGTGCGCATTTCAGGGTCGCGGCCCAGGTTGCCGACGATGATGACTTTGTTTACGGATGCCATGGTGCTGTCTTTGCCTTAAGGAAGTAACAAAGCGCCGGATTTTGAGAGAGTTTCCGGGCGCCAAACGCGCCATTGTGCCGCAAGCGGGGGGCAATGGAAGCCCCCACCCGGCAGCGCCCGGCCGTGCCCAGGTCCGCCGCCGCTTGTTGTGCTCAATGGCCGCCGCGGCCCACGGGCCGCAGCGGCCAGGTCAGCGCCAGCCACAGGGCAGTGAGTGCGGCGGTCGCCGCGAACAGGCCCGGAGCCCCGGCCCATTTCACCAGCGCGCCGCCCAGCGCGCCGCCGGCGAACAGCCCCAGCGACTGCAGCGTGTTGTAGCTGCCCAGCGCGGCGCCACGCAGCTGGGGCGGCGCCATGCGCGAGACCAGGCTGGGCTGGCTGGCCTCCAGCGCGTTGAACCCGCAGAAGAAGACGAACAGCAGCGGCCCCAGCACCCACAGCGTCGGCGGCGCGGCGCTGGACGCCAGCGTGCCCAGGCCCATCTGCACGAGCAGCACCAGCGCGATGGCGCCCAGCAGCGCCGCGCGCAGCCTGCCGGCGCGTTCCAGCGCGAAGAGCCCGCCCATGGCCCCGAACGACAGCACCACGGCGGGCAGGTAGACCTGCCAGTGGTGGTCCTTGGCGAGGCCGGCCTGCACCAGCAGGGCCGGCACGGCCACCCACATCGACAGCTGCACGGTGTGCAGAACGAACACGCCCAGGTTCAGGCGCAGCAGATCCGGGTGGCTCCACACGTCGGCCAGGCGGCCCCGTGCGGCATCGCCGTGCCGCGCGGGCTCCGCAGGCACCCACCAGATCACCACCGCCACCCCGGCCAGTGCGAGGGCGCAGGTCAGGCCGAACAGGCCCGCCAGCCCGATGTGGGCCGCCAGCACGGGGGCCGCCACCAGCGCCACGGCGAACATCAGGCCGATGCTGCCGCCCACCAGCGCCATGGCCTTGGTGCGCACGGCGTCGCGCGTCTGGTCGGCCAGCAGGGCGGTCACGGCGGCCGACACGGCCCCCGCGCCCTGGAGCGCGCGGCCCGCGAGCAGGCCCGTGAGCGAATCGGCCAGCGCCGCCAGCAGGCTGCCGGCGGCGAACACCAAAAGCCCCAGCACGATCACGCGCTTGCGCCCGAACCGGTCGGAGGCCATGCCCAGCGGCAGCTGCAGCAGCGCCTGCGTGAGACCGTAGATGCCCATGGCCAGTCCCACCAGCGCCGGATCGTCCCCGCCGGGGTACTTGCGTGCCTCCAGCGCGAAAACCGGCAGGACCAGGAACAGGCCCAGCATGCGCAGCGCGAAGATCAGCGCCAGACTCACGCTGGAGCGGCGCTCCAGCGGTGTCATTGCGTTGTCGGAAGGCGGCGGGGACGGGGGCTGCGGGGCGGCGCCCAAAAAAGAAGGGGAAGAGGATTCCGGCACGGTGGTGCCCTATGGGGCGGGTAAAGCGGGGATTTTCGCCCATTGCGCGCAAGCGCCTGTCCGCAGGGGCGAGCGAAGGGGGCCGAAGGCCTCTGCGGGGGCGGCGCCTGGCGGCAGGCCCCTGCCGGTGCGCGGGCGGCGCGGTGCCGGTTCAGCGGACCATGGCGGTGCCCTGCCGGACGGCGGCGGCAGGCTCACAGCAGGCCGCAGATCCGCTGCACGCACTCGCGGGGCGTGAGCTCGGCGGTGGGCAGCACCAGCTCCGGGGCCAGCGGCGCCTCGTACGGGGAATCAATGCCGGTGAACTGGCGCAGCTCGCCCGTGCGGGCCTTCCGGTACAGGCCTTTGGGGTCCCGCTGCTCCGCGAGCGCGAGCGGAACGTCGACGAAGATCTCCACGAAATCCCCCGCCGCGAACAGGTCCCGGGCCGCCTGGCGTTCGGCGCGAAAGGGCGAGATGAAGGCCACCACGACGATCACCCCCGCATCCACGAACAGCCGGGCCACCTGCGCGATGCGGCGGATGTTCTCCGCCCGGTCCGCGTCGGAGAAGCCCAGGTCCCGGTTCAGGCCCTGCCGGATGTTGTCGCCATCCAGGATGTAGGTGCGTTTGCCCTGGCGATGGAGTTCGCCTTCCAGCGCGTTGGCGATGGTCGACTTGCCGGCCCCGGACAGGCCGGTGAGCCAGATGACCCGTCCGGGGTGGCCGCCGAGCTGTTCGCGCTCCTTGCGGGTGACGGTGAGCGCCTGGGCATGGATATGGGGGGTGGGATCGGACACTGGGGTGGAATGTGCGGATGAACTTGGCGCCATGTTAATGGCATGACGGCCGCCACCCACCGGCGCGGCGTGCCTGGCCTATCATGGTGGGTTTCCCTGCACAGAGCCGCGCCCACCGTGAACCCCCCTTCCGCCCCGCTCCCCGAGCCCGCTGCCCCGTCCGACGCTGGCCGTTACCTCGCCAATGCCCTGCGCGAGCAGCGCATCAGCATCCGCGGCGCGCGCACGCACAACCTCAAGAACATCGACCTGGACATCCCGCGCAACCAGCTCGTGGTGATCACGGGGCTGTCGGGCTCGGGCAAGTCGAGCCTGGCGTTCGACACGCTGTATGCAGAGGGCCAGCGGCGGTATGTGGAGAGCCTGTCGGCCTATGCGCGGCAGTTCCTCGGGCGGCTGGACAAGCCCGACGTGGACCTGATCGAGGGCCTGTCGCCCGCCATCAGCATCGAGCAGAAGGCCACCAGCCACAACCCGCGCTCCACCGTGGGCACGGTGACCGAGATCCACGACTACCTGCGCCTTCTGTACGCCCGCGCGGGCACGCCCTACTGCCCCGACCACGGCCTGCCGCTGGCCGCGCAGACCGTGAGCCAGATGGTGGACGCCGTGCTGGCGCTGCCCGAGGACACGCGCCTCATGCTGCTGGCCCCCGTGGCACGCGAGAAGAAGGGCGAGTTCACCGAGCTCTTCACGCAGATGCAGGCGCTGGGCTACATCCGCTTTCGCGTGGACGGCACCATCTACGAATACGAGAGCCTGCCCGCGCTCAAGAAGACCGAGAAGCACAGCATCGACGTGGTGATCGACCGCCTGAAGGTGCGCCCCGAGATGCAGCAGCGCCTGGCCGAGAGCATCGAGGCCGTGCTGCGCGTGGGCGGCAACGACGGCAACGGCCGCGTGCTCGCGCTGGAGATGGACACGGGCCGGGAGCACCTGTTCAGCAGCAAGTTCGCCTGCCCGGTGTGCAGCTACTCGCTGGCCGAGCTGGAGCCGCGCCTGTTCTCGTTCAACTCGCCCATGGGCGCCTGCCCGGCGTGCGACGGCATCGGCCAGCGCGAGGTGTTCGATGCGGCGCGCGTGGTGGCCTTCCCCGGCTTGAGCCTGGCCAGCGGCGCCATCAAGGGCTGGGACCGGCGCAACGGCTACTACTTCGCGATGCTGGAGAGCCTGGGGCGGCACTACGGTTTCGACGTGGAGGCGCCGTTCGAGTCGCTGCCCGCCGCCGTGCAGCATGCCGTGCTGCACGGCTCGGGCGAGGACGAGATCGCGTTCAGCTACATCCTCGACAGCGGCGCCAACAAGGGCAAGGTCTACACCAAGAAGCACCCGTTCGAAGGCATCCTGCCCAACATGGCGCGGCGCTACCGCGAGACCGATTCGGTCGTGGTGCGCGAGGACCTGGCCCGCTACCGCAGCAGCCAGCCCTGCCCCGAATGCCACGGCACCCGCCTGCGCCGCGAGGCGCGCCACGTGAAGGTGGGCGAGGGCGCGCAGGCCTGCGCGATCTTCGAGGTGAGCCACGCCACGCTCAGCGCCGCGCACGGCTGGTTCCAGGCGCTCACGCTCACGGGCGCCAAGGCCGAGATCGCCGACAAGGTGGTGCGCGAGATCACCACGCGGCTGCAGTTCCTCAACGACGTGGGCCTGAACTACCTGAGCCTGGACCGCAGCGCCGAGACGCTGTCGGGCGGCGAGGCGCAGCGCATCCGCCTCGCGTCGCAGATCGGCTCGGGCCTCACCGGCGTGATGTACGTGCTCGACGAGCCCAGCATCGGCCTGCACCAGCGCGACAACGACCGGCTCATCGCCACCTTGCAGCACCTGCGCGACATCGGCAACAGCGTGATCGTGGTCGAGCACGACGAGGACATGATGCGCGCGGCCGACCACGTGATCGACATGGGCCCGGGCGCCGGCGTGCACGGCGGCCGCGTGATGGCGCAGGGCACGTACGACGCGGTGCGCAGCCACCCTGAATCGCTGACCGGCAAGTACCTGTCGGGCACGTTGTCCATCGCCGTGCCGAAGCGGCGCACGCCCTGGCTGCCGGTGGTGGAGCAGGCGGCGCCGGTGGTGGAGGCCAAGGGCAAGTCGCGCTTTCCGCAGACCGAGGCCAGCAAGCGCCGCGCCGAGCGCATGGCCGGACACCACGCGCGCCAGGGCGCGGTGCAGGCGCTGCGCGTGGCGGGCGCCACGGGCAACAACCTCCAGAACGTGACCGTGGACTTCCCCGTGGGCCTGCTCACCTGCGTGACGGGCGTCTCGGGCTCGGGCAAGAGCACCCTGGTCAACGACACGCTGTACGCCGCCGTGGCGCGCCAGATCTACCGCGCCCACGAAGAGCCCGCCGCGCACGAAGAGATCGTGGGCATCGAGTACTTCGACAAGGTCATCAACGTCGACCAGAGCCCCATCGGCCGCACGCCGCGCAGCAACCCGGCCACCTACACTGGCCTGTTCACCCCCATCCGCGAGCTGATGGCCGAGGTGAACACCGCCAAGGAGCGCGGCTATGGCCCCGGGCGTTTCAGCTTCAACGTGGCGGGTGGCCGCTGCGAGGCCTGCCAGGGCGATGGCGTGGTGAAGGTGGAGATGCACTTCCTGCCCGACGTGTACGTGCCCTGCGACGTGTGCCACGGCCAGCGCTACAACCGCGAGACGCTGGAAGTTCTGTGGAAGGGCAAGAACATCGCGCAGATCCTGGAACTCACCGTGGAGGACGCGCACGCGTTCTTCAAGGACGTGCCGGCCATCGCGCGCAAGCTGCAGACGCTGCTGGACGTGGGGCTCTCCTACATCCGCCTGGGCCAGGCGGCGACCACGCTCTCGGGCGGCGAGGCGCAGCGCGTGAAGCTGGCGCAGGAGCTCTCCAAGCGCGACACCGGCCGCACGCTCTACATCCTGGACGAACCGACCACCGGCCTGCACTTCGCGGACATCGACCTCTTGCTCAAGGTGCTGCACCAGCTGCGCGACGCGGGCAACACCATCGTCATCATCGAGCACAACCTGGACGTCATCAAGACGGCCGACTGGCTCATCGACATGGGCCCCGAGGGCGGTGCGGGCGGCGGCACCGTGGTGGGGGTGGGCACGCCCGAGGACCTGGCGGCCAACCCGGCAAGCCATACGGGGCGGTATCTGGCGCCCTACCTGCGGGCGAAATCTGAGTGAAAATGGCTGCTAGCGCTTATCTATCAAGCGCTAACAGCTATTGATTTGGTAGCAAATTGCCGCTGCATCACTGCAGGCGGCGGGCCACCTCGGCGTCCAGCGATCCCATGAAGGCCTCCACCGCGCGGGTGTAATCGCTGTCCAGGCCCAGTTGGGCGTTGATTTCGCCATGGTCCAGGTCCTGCGGCAGCACCTCGGCGCGGCCGCCCTGGTGGCGCACATGGCGGGCCATGGCATCGGATTGCCGGCAGGGGTCGTCCGCACGCTGGGCCGAGCACACCATCTGCATCGGCGGGGCGCCCGCCGTCCATTGGTGCAAGGGCGACATGGCCACCCAATATGCTGGGTCAGCGCCGAATGCGTCGTCATACAGCGGCAGGTGCGGGGCGCGCATGCGGGCGGGCACGTTCATCATGGCGCTGTCGAGTGACACCGTGCCCAGCCACGGCCAGGCGCCTTCGCGCAGTGCCTGCGGGGCGCGGGCATTGAGCAGGGCCACCAGGTGGGCCCCGGCCGAGTGGCCCATGAGGATGAAGCGGCTCGGGTCTCCGCCCCAGGTGCCCGCGCGCTGCTGCGCGGCCATGAGGGCGGCCTGCACATCGCGCTCCTGCACGGCCACGGGGGCATCGGGCAGCATGCGGTAGTTGATGGAGATGAGGATGAAGCCCTTGGGCACCCAGCGGTTCACCTTCTCCTGCACCACGCGGCCCATGGCCTTGTCGCCATGCCGCCAGCCGCCGCCGTGCACCATGAAGATGACCGGCGCGCGCACCGCGCTGGCCACCAGGCTGTTGGTTCCTGTGGTGGGGCTGGTGGGTACATACACGTCCATGCGCTGCGCCGGGTCGGCGCCGTAGGGCACATCGGCGATGCGCTGCACGCCGGCGGCCAGCGTGGCCGGTGCGGCGGCGGCCTGCTTCTGCGCGATGAGGGCGCGCAGGCGGCCGCCGTTCTGCGCGGTGGTCTGGGCCTGCACGCTGGCGGTGGTCAGCGTGAGGGCAGCCAGGGCGGTCATGGTCAGAAGATGGCGTGGGGACATGGCGAGGCTCCTGAGGTCAGAGGGTGGCAAGCGGTAGCTGGGTCCAGAGGGCGTCAAGGCCGCGTTGGACAAGCCAAGGCCGTGCCGCTCGCGTCGTGGCAGGTGGCGCTGCGGCTCCAGCCGTTGTCCTTGCTGTAGCTGCTTTGCGCCTGCACGCTGTTGCCGGTCGTCGCGTTGGTGGCGGTGGTGCTGCGGGCCTGCGTCACGGTGCCGTCGGCGTTGCGGCTCGCCCCGCCGCTGCTCTGCAGGCTGCCCTGGGCATTCTGGGCGGACACGGTGCCGCTGTGGCTGGCGCTGCCGTCTGCACTGCGGGTGGTGCTGCCCTGGCGCTCGGCCACTCCGCCCTGCGCACCCACGGCGGCGCCCCGGCCCGTCACGCTCGCGTTGCCCTGCCCATCGGTGGTGGCTGTGCGCCCGCGCAGCACCGCGCCATTCGGGCCGTTGCGGGCCACACCGGTGCGGGCGGTGGTGCTGCCATCGGCGTTGTGTTCCACGTTGCGGCGGGTGCGGGCCTGCGCTTCGGTGGGGGCGGCCAGCGCCAGCACGGCGCTCAGCCCCAGGGTGGTGAGGGTGGAGAACACCGACACACCCGCTGCCAGTGCGGGGCGTTGCAGCAGGTCGTTGTCAGCGGGGCGTGTCGGCAAAGGCATGGTGGTCAACTCCTTGGGGTTTGCCTGGGGGGGTTGCATGGCTGTACTGTGGGTCCCAGGTGTGAGCCATTGATGGCAGGAATCCGCCGATGTATGACAAACCATGACAAACGCCTGCGGCCCCGTCATCCCTTGTCATGGCTGGGGGTGCGTGGCCCGCGCCAGCGCCTACCATTGCCACCACGCCGCCTTCACCTGCCACGTTGCTCCCTGCCCATGACCGACACCCTGGCCAAGATCCTGGTCGCCGATGACGAGCCCGACCTGCGCGCCCTGCTGCAGCGCTACCTGAGCGACCAGGGCTACGCCGTGCGCACGGTGGAGGGCGCGGGCCCGCTCGACGTGCTGCTGCAGCGCGAGAGGTTTGATGTGCTGGTGCTGGACGTGATGATGCCGGGCGAAGACGGCCTGGCCATCTGCCGCCGCCTGCGTGCGCAGGGCGAGACCATTCCCATCCTGATGCTCACCGCGCGTGGCGACCCGGTGGACCGCATCGTGGGCCTGGAAATGGGGGCGGACGACTACCTGCCCAAGCCCTTCAACCCGCGCGAGCTGCTGGCCCGCATCCAGGCCATGGTGCGCCGCCAGCGCATGCTGGGCGCGCACACCGGGCCCCTGGGAACGCACGGGCGCCTGACGTTCGGCGACTTCGTGTTGCTGCCGACTGAACGGCGGCTGGAGCGGGCGGGCGCGAGGGCCGGCGAGGACGTGCCCCTCACCACCGGTGAATTCGCCCTGCTGCTGGCCCTGGCCCAGAACCCTCAGCGCCCGCTGGGCCGCGACCGGCTCATGGCCCTGGCCTATGGCCCCGACCACACGGCCACCGACCGCAGCATTGACGTGCAGATCATGCGGCTGCGCAAACTCATCGAGGCCGACCCGGCCCAGCCGCGCCACATCCGCACCGTGTGGGGCGTGGGCTATGTGTTCGTGCCCGATGGCGCCGCGCCCGCCGGAGGGCGGCAGCCATGACGGCACCCGCAACCCCCGCCCGCCGCCACGGGGAGCTCTGGCCGCGCAGCCTGCTCGGGCGCAACCTGCTGCTGATGGCCGTGCTCATCGTGCTGGGCCAGCTGGTGGCGGCGGTGCTGGTGCGGCAGATGATCTTCCAGCCCCGCGTGGCGCAGGTGGCCGATGGCGTGGCGCGCAATGTGGCCGCGCTGCGGGCGGGGCTGCAGGCGCTGCCCCCGGCGCAGCGTGGGGCGTTTGTCGAGGCGTTCAACCGGCAGGCCGTGTTGTCCGCACCGCCCGTTGCGCCGGAGAGCGCAGCGCGGCGCGCGCTGCTGTCGCCTCTGGAGCGGCAGTTTGTGTTGGCCGTGTCGCGCCGTCTGGGTGCGAACGATGCTGCGACACAGCCGCCGCAACCGACGCAACCGCTGTGGCGCCGCGACAGCACCGGCGTGCTGTCCCTGCGTGTGGTGCACGAGGGCGCGGAGGGGGCCGAGAGCTATTGGCTCAACCTGCCCAGCGTGTTCCCCACGCGCGAGTTCACCGGCGCCTGGCTCATGGCCACGCTGGCCAGCATGCTGCTGGCGCTGCTGGGCGCGTGGTGGCTGCAGCGCCACATCCACCAGCCGCTGGCCCAGGTGGTGGCGGCGGCGCGGCAGCTCGCGCGGGGCCAGACACCCGCGGTGCTGCCCGAGGCCGGGCCCGAAGAAATCGCCACCGTGGGCCGCAGTTTCAACCAGATGGCGCAGAGCCTGGCCGCCGCCGACCACGAGCGCGCGCTGATGCTGGCCGGTGTGTCGCACGACCTGCGCACGCCGCTGACCAAGCTGCGCCTGGGCGTGGAGATCGCCGGGGCACAGGTGGATGCGCCGCTGGCGGCCAGCATGGCGCGCAGCATCGACGAGATGGATGCGATCGTGGGCCAGTTCCTGGACTTTGCGCGGGTGGGCGCTGACGCGGGCGAGGCCGAGGCGCCCGCCACCGCATCGCTCAACGACCTGGCCCAGGCCGTGGCCGAAGCGCAGGCCGACCACGGCCGTGTGCTGGCGCTGGAACTGGGCGGCCTGCCCAACCTGCCCGTGCGCCCGCAGGCGCTGCGCCGTGCGCTGGACAACCTCGTGGAAAACGCCTGGCGCCACGGCGCCGCCCCGGTGGTGCTGCGCACGGGCGGCAGCGCGCAGCAGGCGTGGATCGAGGTGGCCGACCACGGCACCGGCATGGACGCCAAAGAGCTGGACCACATGCGCCAGCCTTTCGCGCGGGGCGGCGGCGCGGCGCGCGCGGGTGTTCCCGGGGCCGGGCTGGGCCTGGCGATTGCCGAGCGCGTGGCGCGCGCCCATGGGGGAGCGCTGGAGCTGCACAGCGCGCCCGGCCAGGGCCTGCGCGCGCGGCTGGTGCTGCCGCTGGCGGGGCCGGCCGCTGCGGCTTAGCCCCCAGGGGAATAGGGGCGCAGAATCTGAATGAAATTGGCCGCCAGCGATGGATGGATAAGCGCCAATAGCTACTGAATTTGTAGCGAGTTTGCCGGGCGCAGCACCCTGTGCTGGCCCTGGCCTTCGTCGCCCAGCCGGAACACCGATACCACGTGCACCAGGTCTTCGGCCTGCACCTTGAGGCTGCCGGCGGCGGCGGCCATTTCTTCCACCAGCGCGGCGTTCTGCTGCGTGACCTGGTCCATCTGCGTCACGGCCTCGCCCACCTGGGCCACGCCCAGCGACTGTTCATGGCTGGCAGTGCTGATTTCGCCCACGATGTCCGTCACGCGGCGGATGGCGGTCACCACCTCGTTCATCGTGGTGCCCGCGCGGTCCACCAGGGCCGTGCCCTGCTCCACGCGCTCCACGCTGGCGCTGATGAGGGCCTTGATCTCGCGCGCCGCCTCGGCGCTGCGCCCGGCCAGCGAGCGCACCTCCGACGCGACCACCGCGAATCCCCGGCCCTGTTCGCCCGCGCGGGCCGCCTCGACGGCGGCGTTGAGCGCGAGGATATTGGTCTGGAACGCGATGGAGTCGATCACGCCGATGATGTCCGAGATCTTCTGCGACGAGGCGTTGATGCCCTGCATGGTGTCCACCACCTGGGCCACCACCTCGCCGCCCTGCACGGCCACGGTGCTCGCGCTGTGGGCCAGCGTGCTGGCCTGGCGCGCGCTGTCGGCGTTCTGGCGCACGGTGGAGCTGAGCTGCTCCATCGACGCGGCGGTTTCCTCCAGCGCGCTGGCCTGGCTTTCGGTGCGGGCCGACAGGTCGCTGTTGCCCTGCGCGATCTGCACGCTGGCCGTGGCCACGCTCTCCGATCCGTTGCGCACCTGGCGCACCACCTGCGTGAGCTGGGCGCGCATCTGCATCAGGGCCTCCAGCAGCTGGCCGACCTCGTTGGTGCCGTGGGCCAGCGCGCTGCCGCTCAGGTCGCCCTGGGCCACGGCGCGCGACAGCGCCACGGCCTGCGAAAGCGGCCCCGTCATGGAGCGCACGAACACCAGGGCCATGGCGCTGGTGGCCGAGAGCGTGACGGCGAGGGCGAGCGCCACCCACAGCAGCCGGCGCTGCAGCGCGCTCACGCGGTCTTGCAGGGCCTGGTCCAGGCTCGACAGCGACTGTGCATTGAGCGTGTTGAGCGCATCGATGGTGCGGGTGAACGCGTCAAAGTAATCCTTGGAGGCGAACTTGAGCTCGCCGGCGTTCATCACCTCGCGCTCGGCCAGCTGCAGCGACTGCTGGATCTGGCCCTGGATGGCCTGCACCCCGCTGCCCAGCGCCTGCTTGAACTGCGCATTGCCCTGCAGGGCGCGGCCGAGGCCGCGGAAGGTGTCGGCCTGCAGCTCCGCCACCCGCTGCTGCAGCACGAGCAGCTGGCCCTTGCCCTGGGGCGAGAGTTCGCCACGGCCGAGCGCCCCGGCGCCCTGGGCGCGCAGCATGCCCAGGTTCTCGCCCAGCTGCGGCGCCTGCACCAGCGATGCCTGGATCAGCGCATGCGTCCGTGCCTCGGGGTCCACCTGCAGGCCGTAGGCGTGCACCAGCGACTCGGTCAGCTGCAGCAGCGCGGCGATGAGCTGGGTGTGCTGCGCCGTGCTTTGCGCCAGCCCGATGCTGCGGGCGGCCACCGCCTGCTCCAGCGTGCGCCAGGCCTGCTGGGCATCGGTCCAGGCGGCCATCTGCTGCGCCGGCACCTGGGCTGCCGCGAAGTGCGCGGCGGCGTCGGCCAGGGCTTTTTCCACCGCGTCGCGGGCGGCGGGGCGCCGCGTCGCCAGCGACTCGTCGCCGCCGAACATGCCCGCCGACAGCCCCCGGTGCACCTGCACCAGCTGCACCACGCGGGTCAGCGCCTGCGCGGGCGGCACGCCCCGGGCCTCCTGCCGGGCGTGGCCGATGGCGCGCAGCGCATCGGACACATACAGGTATGTGGGAAGCGCGCTCATCATCAACCCGATGGTTCCCAGGATGAGGAATTTCTCGAGCAGGTTCAGTCGGTGAAGCAGTGACATGGCAGAAGACACGCTGGGCGTGCGGGTAGGGAAGGCCGGGTCGGCGGGGGCGGCCATTGCCCCGGCTGGGCGGGCCCGGTGTCGCAGGGGCCCGCAGAGTTGTTACGCAATGTAGGCAACTGTCGCCCGCAGGGTTTTGACTCAGGTCAAGATGCGGGTGCGCGCGCCTTCGAGGGGGGCGGCCCGCGCACCGCCCCGCGCCGCCAGCCAGGGGCTGGAGAATAATGGCCCACCAACTCCCGTGGAGCACCCCGGCATGCAATCCCTCACCCTGCGTTTCCTGGCGTCTCAAAGCACCTTGCCGCAGGCGGGGCGGGTGCCCGGCGGCACCGTGCTGCGCTGGGTGGACGAGGCGGGTTTTGCCTGTGCGAGCGCCTGGGCCAAGGGCCCCTGCATCACCGAGTTCGTGGGCGGCGCGCACTTCGTGCGCCCCATCCGCCCCGGAGACCTGGTGGAAGTGCATGCGCGCCTGGCCTTCACCACCGAGACCGGCATGCACTTGGCCGTGGAGGTGCGCAGCGGCGGCATCCATGGCGAGCCGCAGCACGAGGTGCTGCATTGCGTGGCGGTGTACACCGCCGTGGACGCCGATGAGCAGCCCCGCGCCATCGACAGGTGGAGCCCCGAAACCCCGGGCGACATGGCCTTGGCGCAGCGGGTGAAGGCGCATGTGGAGGCCGCGCGCGCGGCGCAGTGACGGGGGCGGGCGGCGTTGTTCCGCCCGCCGGTGGCCTTCGGGCCCTGGCAACGCGCGGCAGGCCCCTGCCCCTGGAGGGCTGCGGGTGGGGGCGCGGCGTGCCTCACCTCACGCCGGGGCTGGGGCCTGGATCGTTGCCCGCAACGGCCCGCCCGCGCTGCCACGCCTGAGCGCGGTCGCGTGCGTCCACCTCCGCGGTCGCCTCGGTCAACACCCTGAAGCTGGCCGCATCCGCCCGCGCCAGCGGCTCGCCCTGGTACCACACCCGCCGCGCATCGGCCGCGTAGCCCCGCCCCAGGGCGCGCAGCGTGGCCATGTCGGCGCCCTGCAAGGGGCGGAGCACCGGGTGCGGGCCCCGGTTCGGCTGGTTGACCTCGATGTGGCCGTGCCAGGCGTGCGCGCGGTCGCGGGCGTAGCCGGGATCGTCTTCGTCCATCAGCGCAAAGCTTGCGCCGTGGCTGCCGGGGATGTCGGCATGCTCGAAATAACCGCGCTGCGCATCGCGCGCGAAGCGGGGGCTGAGCGGCTCGAAGCTGGCCGCATCGCGCACTGCGAAGGGCTGGCCCCGGTCGTAGGCGCGGTGCCGGTCGCGGGCATGGCGGTGGGCCAGCACGCGGTAGCTGGCCGCGTCGGCGCCGGGAATGGTGGCGATGCGCAGGTGCTGGTAGGCCCAGTACTCCTGCGCCTTGCGGTAGGTGCTGCAGTAGTAGACCGCGCGGCCGTCGCGCGCCTCGTGCTCCGACAGCGCCTCGAACGTGGCGCCCTCGCTGCCCTCCACGGCACTGCCCCGGCAGTAGCCTTGCCGCGCGTCGCGCCCGAAGTGCGGCGAGAGCGGCTGGAACGTGGCCGGGTCGGCCGGGGCGAAGGCCGCGCCGCCGTAGGTCCAGGCGCCCGCCCAGCCGCGCTGGTAGCCCGTGGCACTGCCGTCGCAGCCGCACAGCGCGGCCAGCGCCCCGAGCGCCAGCGCGCAGGCGCGGGCGAGCCCGGTGGTAGCCGACCCTGTCAGCGCAGGCGTGCGGACCCGCATGGGGAACGTGGACAGGCACTCACGGCGCGGTGCGCGGCGGGCTTATGGCACCGGCACGACCCGCAGCGCGGGCGGGTACGGCTCCACGCGCAGGCTGTCGTGCGCCAGCACGCTGATCCTGGCGCGGGGGGCCAGCTCCAGCGCGCCGTCGGTGCCCTTGCGCGGGGCGTATTGCCAGAGGCTGAGCGCGCCCTTGGCGGCCAGGGCCTGGCCGATGGCGGCCGCCTCGGGGCGCGGGGCCCTGGCCTCGTCCGGCGGCACGGCGACAAGGATCTCGTCGCGCACCGTGACGATCTTGAACAGCAGGGGCGTTGCGGTCTGGGCCATGGCAGTGACGCAAGAGATGGCCAGTGCGGCCGCCAGGCAGGCGGCGGCGCGGGCGCGAAGGCGGGGCGTGGTGGGGGTCATGGGGCTTTCTGGCTAGTGCTGCAGTTGTGCCTGCGCCTGCATCGTACGCGCCACGTGGGCATACATGGCGCCCCAGGCCTCGCGCGTGGCGGGGGTGAAGGCACCGCCCAGCGCGTCGGACAGCGTCTCCAGCAGGGCGGCGCCCACCGTGTCGTAGTGCGCGGCCTGCACGCCGTAGCCCGTGTGGCGCTGGCCCAGGGCGCGCAGCGCGGCGTCCAGCCGCTCGGGGTGGTCAAGCAGGCGCACGGCATCGCCGATCATGTCCAGCAGCTTGCGTGCCTGCACGTGCATGTCGGACGACCCGAACAGCCCCTGGATGGCCGGGTCGCGCGCGAACAGCTTCGAGTAGAAAAGCGCGCCGGCCTGCGCGGCGACGGGCGCAACCTGCGCAAAGCTCTGGCGCACGAGGTGGATCTGTTCGGGGGACATGAAGATTTCCTTGAAACGGAAAGAGTAGAAAAGCAAGGCTTGCGAGGCCCGGGCGATATAGCGACCGATGGCGATCCATTGGTTGCGCATCGCGCCGATGTGAAGTGCTAGAGGCAGCCTTGTTCAAAGGCTGTGGCTCACCTTGCGTCGCATCACCAGGCCGGTGCCCGCCATAAAGGCGGCCAGCAGCAGCACGCCCCATTCGCCCAGAGTGGGCACTGGGTTGACACCGCCCGCTGGCACCACAGGCGGCAGACCGGTGACTAGCCAAGTGCCTGTAGTTGGGGGATTGCCATCGATGCGACTGCCGGAAGTGCTCAACGTACCTGAGCTGCACACGCCGTTATGGGGGTCGTTGACTTGCAGGCATTCATAGTTGTGCAGGACGAAGTTGCGCAAAACCATCATGTCATAGCGATCACCTACGGCATGGGGGGACGGTGTTGGCCAGTGGATGAAGATGAGCATGGCATCGGTGAATACGCCATTGGCATCGGTCATCGCGACGGCTTGGTACAGGGTGTCGCCCGCAGCACTGGAATAGCTGGTTAGTCCGTCCGAAAACGCGAAGCCCGTAATCAGTGCGGAAATGTCGCCATTGTTGAGACCTGCCGGCAGGGGCAGCGCCGTGGTAAACGAACCCGACTGGAACATCGCTGTGGTGAAGTTGCCGCAGTTGCCTACAGTGCAGTTGGTGTAGTTTTGCACGGTGGGCGCGGTATAGGGGTTGCCGGTATAGGTGTAGGTAGCGGCCCAGGCGCTCACCTGGACGCAGAGCACGGTCAACAGCAAAAGAGTTTTTTTCATGGCGAAGTAGGTTTGTAAAAAATGCCTTGAGGGAGCGTGTAGCAAGCGCAGCAGCTATTTTTTGAGAAGTAACTCTCGCCGTCCGCGCAGGGCGATGCCGAGCAGGCCCGTGGCTGTGAGCAACAAGGCAAACGGGTTGTCCACGGGCACGGACTGCACGCCGCCTGGCCCCGGGATGTCACTCGTCCAGCCGCCGTTGCCGTGGGCAAAGGCGTGGCTGGTGGCACCGTCGTCCGCGAAGGTATTGCAGATGTCGGGGCTGAACAGGGAAACGCAGGGTCGGTTGAAGTAGCTGGCAAAGTTGACCGACATGTAGCTCAACCGGTCGGCTGCGCCATGGCTGGCGGTTTGCCACCGCTGGAACACGAGGTCGGTATCGACAATCTGGCCCGCTGCGTCGGTGGAAACCATGGCCTTGGCCAGCAGGGTGTTGGTTCCGTTCATGCTGTAGCTGGTCACGCCGTCGTTGAAGTCGTACGAGGTGAGGTAGGGCGTGATGTCCAGGCTGCTCTGATTGGCTGGCAGCGGCTGGTTGGTGGTGAAGTGACCCGTCTGCCGCATGGCCGTGCTGAAGTTGGCGCAGGTGCCGGCGGAGCAAGGTGCTGTGTAGTCCAGCGGGCTGGCGTAGGTGGGGCCGGTGAAGGTGTAGGTAGCGGCCCAGGCACCAGCGTGGACGAAGGTGGCCAGGGCCAGGAGGGCAAGGTGCTTTCGCATGGGGCGGCGGGGATGTTCAGGTCTGAAGCACGAAAAAATTGCCCTGGCGCTTGCCAGTCAAGCACACAAAGCTATGCTTTCAGGAGCAATTTCGCGTCTGCCGTCCAGTCTATGGACTCCCCCGCCGCTGCGCCCCACCCCTGGGGGTGGGATTTGGACGGGCGGGCTTTGCGCGCCGGCACAACCATCCGCTGGCTTGCACCCCGGTTGATCCGGGATGCCGGATTGTTTGTGGATGCGCCTATCCCCAGGGGTGGGGCGCCGGGGGACTTGGCTTCCTAAACTGATTTCCAGTGAAACAGTCGGATTCAAGAGCCATGAAAACTCTCAAGATAGCAAGCAGATGGATAGAAAAGGCGAGACACGTTGCCGCCGGCATTGCAGCCGCCGCCGCGTTCTGCGCGGCAACGCTGCCCGCACAAGCGGCCGCTATCTATGGCCCGCCAGATTTGCAGGCCAATAGCGCCAGCAACGCCCCCAACGTTTCGACAGCGGCCGTGAGCGCGGACTTCAACAACGATGGCTACCCCGACCTGGCGGTTCTCAACAGCGAAACCGACCAGCTTCTCATTTACCTAGGCACCCCCATTGGCGGCCTGGCGTTGAAGCATGATTTCAACAATCTGGTGTTCGGTCTGCAAAAAGCCAACGGTATCTCCGCTGGCGACATCGATGGAGATGGAAAGATTGATTTGGTGATTACCGACAACCTGGGCGTATCCGTATTGAAGGGCTCAGGAAACAGCAATGGGGATTTCAGTGCTTTTGTTCCGCAGCGGCCAGGGCTTGCGGATGCGAGTGACTATGGCGCTTCAAACCCCATGCTCGCCGACTTGAACCATGACGGAAGATTGGACATCGTTGTCGCTGTGTACGATCCCGGAAGTTTCGGTGGGACCCATTATTTTGAGGTTTTGCAGAATATCGGCTTCGGTAATTTCCTTTTGGTGGGGCAGCATGAGGTGACCTACAGCGGCCTAGCCACTTATAAATCTACGCGCGACTCACAGTTGGCCGACATTGACGGCGATGGGCAGCTTGACCTGGTTTTTGTAGACGATGTCTTGGGCACGACGGTTTCATGGCTGAAAGGCGCAGGTAGCGGAGCATTCGCACCCCAGGCGCCACTTCTTGGTGTAGGCGCGGGCGTGGGCGTTATCAGCGATCTAGAAGTCGCTGATGTCGATGGCGATGGCAAGTTTGATCTGCTCATGCAGAACTATTACGGCGAGGGCGTATGGCTGGCCAAAGGCGTTGGCAACGGCATATTTCTACCGTCCGCCCAGCTTTTCGCCACGGGGATTTCCGGCGGAGGCGGCCGTGACATGGGGCGAGTCATCGTCGCCGATGTGAATGGCGATGGCCGGCTGGACGTGATCTCCGATGGCTATGTGGGATTGCAGCAGGCCAACCACAGCTTTGTATTGAATGAGCATATCGGCTATTCGGTCACGCGCATGCTCGCCGCCATTGATCTGAATCGCGATGGCCGCGCCGATCTCGTGGCGTCAGGCCCGGGGGCCGGAACAATTGCGGTTTTCAAGACCATTGCCCTTGCTGCTTCGTCCATCGTGACGACCGGCACGCCGCAGAGCACCGTTTTCAGTACCCCTTTTGCGCAACCCCTGTCGATCAAGGTGCTCGACAGCAATGGCGTGGGCGTGCCGGGCTTGGCGGTGAGCATGACCCCGGTGAACCCGGGGCCCAGCCTGCCCATCGCGTCCACGGGCTCGGGCACCACCAATGCGCAAGGTGTCTTCAGCTACACCCCGGTGGCCAATGGCGTGATGGGTTGTTATCAGATGAAGGGATTCATCACCGGCCTGGGCAATGTGCCGCTCTTCAATTTGTGCAATACCAACACGGACAGTCTGGCGGTCACGGCGGGCAACAACCAGACCACGCTGGTCAACACGGCCTTTGGCACGCCATTGCAGGTGCGGGTGACCGACGCCTCGAACAACCCGAAGGCCGGCGTCACGGTGACGTTCGGCGGCCCCAGCGTACCGTCGCGCGTGGTGCTGTCGTCGTCCACGGCCGTGACGGATGCGAACGGGTTCGCGGCGGTCACGGCCACCGCCACGGGCAAGTCTGGCGCCTACAGTGTCAGTGCCACGGCGCCTGGCACCACCGGTGCCTCTGTCAAGCTGTCGAACTCCGCACCGGCCGGCGCCGCCGCCGCCATTGCCTTTGACGTGTCCACGCCGCAATGGACGTATGTCACCAAGCCGTTCTCGGCACCCGTCACGGCGCACGTGCAGGACTTTTTTGGCAACCCGGTGCAAGGCGCAACGGTTGTTTTTGCCATCACGACCGATCCGGTCTCGGGTGCCACGGCGAGTTTCTCTGCACTGACGGCGGTGACCGATGCCGCAGGCAACGCGCAGGTGAGCGGGACGGCCAACGGGCTTGTCGGCACCTACTCGGTGAAGGCCAGCGTGCAGGGCAGTGCGCTGGTCAGCCCCCAAACCCGTCTGCTGAGAAACGTGGCCGATCTGCCCAAGTTCATGACCACAGTGAGCGGCACGCCCCAAAGCACGCCGATCAATACCACCTTTGCCCAGAAACTGCGCGTGAAAGTCACTGGCTGGGACGGCAGCAACACGCCGCAGGTGCGTGTCTATTTCATCACCTCCGGCGGGGTGGTGCTGTCTGCGGAAAGCGCGCTGGCCGATGCCGGTGGGTTCGCGGAAGTCACGGCCACCGCTGATGCCACGGTGGGCCTGCACCAGGTCAGCGCCATTGTGTACGACACCGTGCTGGAGCAACCCATCACGCAGACGTTTGCCTTGACGAACATCGCGGGATCCATCCCGCCCGGCGGTGGCGGTGGCCCTGTGTCGGTGCCCGCGAACAGTCCGCTGGCACTGATGGGACTGTCCCTGGCCATGCTGGCCCTGGTCCGGCGCCGCATGGGGCGGTAACGCGCCCCCGGGGGCCGAGGGCCTGCTTTCCTCCTGCGACAACGTTGGCAGGCATGTCATCCCGGCGGGCCGCAGGCGAACAGGGTGGCGTGCTCCTCGCTGGTCTTCCAGGCGGGCCGTCGCTCGCGCCCATGTGGACGCCGGTGGCCGGGGCCAGGAACGCGGGGAGTTTTTTCGTGGCGTGTCCGGGCCAGCCCCTGCCACTGACACGACAGGAGTTCCCATCGCCCCCGGTGCCCCACCCCTGGGGGCGGGGCGCAGGGGCGGTGCGATGCGTTACGCTCCCGCCAGGTGCCGCATGGATGCGGCGCACCTGCCACGCGCCCTATGTCCATGTCCCTTTCCCGCACGCAGCAGCAGGCCCTGGCGCGCCTGCGGCAGATGGCCTGCCTGGATTTCAGCGGGCTGCAGCTCATCGAGCCTGTGCTGCACGAACTGCACCGCCTCATCGGCTTCGATAGCGGGGTTTTTTTCTATCCGGATGCCCAGGGGGCGCTGGACGCCTACATCGAGCCCTCACCCGCGCGCGAGTGGATGCACCTGTACTTCGACCCGCGGATGAAGGCGCAGGAGCTGAAGCTAGTGCGCTACAGCCTGCACGACTTCGACGCGGCCGTGCGCCATGAGCATGGGGTGCTGTTGATGGAGCAGATCCTCCAGGTCACTCACCACGAATTCATCCGCAGCGATTTCTACAACGAGCTGGCGCGGCCGTCGGAGTGGCAGGATTTTCTGAGCCTGGTGCTGCGCACGCCGCAAGGCCGGGGCGTGGGCTCGCTCAAGTTGTGCCGCAGGCCTGGCGCGCCGCGCTTTGCGCCTGAAGACATCGCCCTGCTTGAACGGACCTCGCCCTGGCTGGCGCGTGCCCTGCAGCCGGGCGAGCTGGATGCGCAGGACAGTGTGGTGCATGACAGCGCCATGCTGGTCGCCACGCCGCAGGGCAGGCTGCTGTGGACATCGCCCCAGGCAGACCAGCTGATGGCGCTGGCCTTTGGCATGCGCTGGTACCGCCGCAACGAGCTGCCACACGCGCTGTGCGTGCTGCTGGAGCGCCTGCGCTGGGTGGAGCAGGGCGGCACCGGCCGGGGCCGGGCGCCAGCGCTGCCGCAACTGGACCTGCACAACGCCAGCGGCTGGTTTTCGCTGCGCGCCACGCAGATGGCGGCCGCGGCGGGGGCCGGTGAAGGCGACTTCGACGGCGGCCGGGCGGTGGGCATCCACATCACGCAGCGGGTGGCGCGCGTGGCGCGGCTGCTGCCCACGCTGCGCGCGCTGGGCCTGCCGCAGCGCCAGCACGAGCTGGCGTACTGGCTGGCGCGCGGAGTGCCCGGGGAGCAGATCGCCACGCGCATGGGCATCAGCGCCAACACGGCCACGTACCACCGGCGGCAGATCTACACGCGGCTGGGGGTCCAGAGCCGCAAGGAGCTGCAGGCCTATCTGATGAAATAGCCGTCAATGACCTGCTGGCGCTTGCTCATCAAGCGCAGAATGCTATCAAATTAGAAGCATCTTGATGATCTGGCCACCGCCTACAGCAGGCGCCGCCGCGCGTAGCGCACCACCGTCACGCCCGCCCGCGCCTGCCGCACCGAGGGCATCACCAGCACGCAGTCGTCGTAGGGCGTGGTCACGGGCACGCCGTCGTTGTCACCAATCAGGGTGCCGGCTTTCTCGAACACCTCCAGCCCGGTGTAAGGCGCCACGAAGCGGAAGGCGCTGCTGGTGGCCACCACCGGGCCGGTCACCTCCAGCGCCCACTGGCGCGGGGCGTCGGGCAGGCGCCAGCCGGGCAGTTGCCGTGCGAGTGCCTCGTCGCCGAGCGCGCCGGACTGCGCGAGGAAACGCACGCACTGGTCCTGCGCCACGGCGCGGCTGGCGGGGTCGCCGTGGAAGCCGCATTCGATGAGCAGCGAACGGGTGCCGTTGTCCTCCAGCTCGCCAAAGCGGCCGTAGTCGCGCATGCGCACGCCGTCCTTGTGGCCCGCGTCCACCACGATGTGCTCGGGCGAGCGCATGGCGCGGGCCAACTCCAGGTTGCGCGGCTGGATGCCGGTGAGCAGCAGGGGCGCCGAGGGCTCGTGCATGGAGTGGATGTCGAGCAGCCAGTCCGCGCGCGCCACGAAGGGCCGCAGCGCGGCGGCGCGGCGGCGCTCGGCCGTGTCGGCCGCGTCGATGCGCTCGTCCAGCCACTGGCGGTTGAGGTCTTCATCGGTGAAGCGCGAGGCGTCGTGCTGGCGGGCGTCGAACCGGTCGAATGCATCGAGATTGCAGAACGCGAGCGTGAGGGTGCCGCGTTCGGGGCGCACGCCCGCTTCGAGCAGTCCCTTGAGGGCCCACGCGCCGCACAGCTCGTTGCCATGCACCAGGGCACTGACCATCACGTGGCGCCCGGGCTGCCCCGAGTCGAAATGCCACACGCCCTCGGTGCCGGTGTTGCCCGCGCGCCAGGCGCCGAGGTCGGGTGCGGGCAGTTCAAAACGCAGCGGCTGGGCCGCGTTGCTGTGGTCGTGTTGGGCGTTCATTCTTCGATCTTGGCGAATTCAACAATCTTCTTGTACTTGGCCACTTCGGCGGACAGGAACTGGTCGATGTTCACGTTGGTGGCGGCCACGGTGGAGCCGGTGGCTTCCATCTTCTTCTTGAAGTCGGGCGACTGCAGGCTGTCGTTCAGGGCCTTCTTCACCTTGTCGAACACCGGCTTGGGCAGGTTCGCGGGTGCCATGAGGGCAAACCACACGCCGATGTCCACGTTCTTGTACTGCGGTGTTTCGGCCAGCGCCGGGATCTCGGGCGTGGTGGCCGAACGCTTGGCCTCGGTGGTGCCCAGGGCGATCACCTTGCCGCTTCGGATGTGCGGCAGGCCGCTGGAGAGCACGAACACGCCGTACTCCAGGTTGTTGCCCATGAGGTCGTTGGTCAGCGGCGCCACGCCGCGGTAAGGGATGTGCGTCATGAACAGCTTGCCCTGCTCCTTGACCATCTCGCCCGCCAGGTGCAGCGAGGTGCCCACGCCCGAGCTGCCGTAGCTGAACTTGCCGGGGTTCTTCGAGACCTTCTGCGTGAATTCGGCCAGGTTCTTCACGCCCGAGCCGGTGGACGCCACGAGCACCAGGGGCTGCGAGGCGATCAGGCCGATGGCGGTGAAGTCCTTCACGTCGTATTTCACCTTCTTGGTCACGAGCTTGTTGATGGCGATCTCGTTGCTCGCGCCCACCAGCAAGGTGTAGCCGTCCGGGGCCGCGCTGGCCACCTTCTGCGCGCCAATGGCGCCGCCCGCGCCGCCGACGTTCTCGATCACCACGGGCACGCCGAGCTTGTTGCCCAGCTCCGTGGCCACGGTGCGCGCGGTGAGGTCGGTGCTGCCGCCCGGCGGGTAGCCCACGACGATGGTGATGGGCTTGGAGGGGTAGGCGTCCTGCGCCAGCGCGGACGCGGCGGGCAAGCACAGGCCGCACAGCAGGGCGGTGGCGGCGGCCGTGGCACGGCGGCGGGAAAAGGTGGGGGGCATGGTTCGGGCTCCTGGGTCGTCGTGGGTACTGGGCACCGCGCGCCCCGGGCCGGCGGTGCATGCATGCATGCAGGCCGGCCCCGGCGGCACGCGCGGTGGGTGGCACGATTGTGAAAAGGCACGCCCCCCAGCGTGGTGCCGAAACGGCACGGTCTGTTGCCAAATGGGTTGCAGGCCCTGGTGGAAACCCCTGGGCTTCAGCGCTGGGAGAGGGCTTTCCACAGCGCCTCGGCCAGGGGGCCCAGGCGGCGCTTGGGCCGGTACAGGCGCACGTCGAAGCGCACTTCCATGCGCGCGTCGCCCGCGGGCGCCAGGCGCCGGGCCTTGCAATCGGCATGCACCATGGACCAGGGCAGCCAGGCCACGCCCAGGCCCTTTTGCACGTATTCGTAGTGGGCGTCGGCGGAGTCGCACTCCACCACGCGCTGCAGGCGCGGCGCGTGGGGGTTCTGCGTGAGGTGGTCTTCCACCAGCCGGCCCAGGGCCAGCTGGGGCGCGTAGGCCAGGTAGGGCACCAGTGCCGTGCCCTGCCCGAACCGGTGCAGCGCCTGGCCCTGCGCGGTGGCGCGCGACACGGGCACCAGCCGGTCGGAGGCCACGGTGACGTGCGTGAACTGGCGCGCGTCCAGCCGGATCGCCAGTGCCGGATGGTGGTAGACCAGCGAGAAGTCGGCCTCGTTGCGCTCGAGCATCGCCACGGTGTCGGCCAGGGCGCGGGTGCGGATGCACAGTTCGCCGTTCTGCAGGAGGGGCTGCAGCCGCACGAGCCAGTCGGCCACTACGGTGCGTGCCAGCGTGCGGCCCGTGGCGAGCGTCACGGTGCGGGCCTGCCGGCCGGCCAGGCTCTGCAGTTCCTCGTGCGATTGCGCCAGGCTGCGCGCCATGTGGCCTGCGGTCTCCAGAAAGCTCTGCCCCGCGGGCGTGAGCGAGACGGGGCCGCCACCCCGCTCCACCAGCGGCGTTCCCGCCCAGGCCTCCAGCGCGCGGATGCGCCGGCCAAATGCGGGGTGCGTCACATGCCGCAGTTCGGCCGCGCGCGTGAAGCTGCGCTCCTGCGCGAGAACGATGAAGTCTTCAAGCCACTTGAGCTGCATGGGCCGATCCGGGGTGCGGCGGCGGCGCGGGGCTGGGGGCCGTGCGCGGGCGGATCAGCGCGCGCGCGCCGCTTCGAGCACCGCGCGGGTGCGCTGGGCCTCGGTACGGGCGGCGGCCGCAAAGTCGCTGCCCTTGGATGCGTACAGGATCGAGCGCGACGAGTTCACGATGATCGGCCCTCCGTCGCGCAGCCCCGCCCGCACCGTGGCCACGGCATCGCCCCCCTGGGCTCCCACGCCGGGAATCAGCAGCGGCAGCGTGGGCGCGATGCCGCGCACGCGTTCGATCTCCTGCGGGTAGGTGGCGCCAACCACCAGCCCCAACTGGCCGTTCTTGTTCCAGGGGCCCTGCGCCAGACGCGCCACGTGCTCGTACATCAGCGGCTGGCCTTCGACGCTGGCCAGGCGCTGGGTCTGCAGGTCGTCGCCGCCCGGGTTGGAGGTGCGGCACAGCAGGAAGGCCCCCTTGCCGTGGTAGGCCAGGTAGGGCTCGATGGAGTCGAACCCCATGAAGGGCGACAGCGTGACCGCATCGGCGCCATAGCGCTCGAAGGCTTCCTTGGCGTACTGCTCGGCCGTGGAGCCGATGTCGCCCCGCTTGGCGTCCAGGATCACCGGCACGTGCGGCGCGTTGGCGCGCATGTGCTGCATCAGGCGCTCAAGCTGGTCTTCGGCGCCATGCGCGGCGAAGTAGGCGATCTGGGGCTTGAACGCACAGACCAGGTCGGCCGTGGCGTCCACGATGGCCGCGCAGAAGTCGTAGATCCTGTGCGTTTCGCCCTGCATTCCCGCGGGAAACCGCGTGGGTTCCGGGTCCAGGCCCACGCACAGCAGGGAGTTGTTCTGCGCCGTGGCGTCGCGCAGCATGTCGGTGAAAGTCATGGGCGTGATTTTAGGTGGGGGCATCCGCCGCGGCGGGGTTTTCTGGCGGCCGGGACGGCTGCCGTGGCACCGGCATGGCCTGGTGGCCGCCGGCGGGCAACAAAAAAGGCCGTCGAGACGGCCTTTTTGATTGCTCTTGTGCGGGACCGGCTTGCGGCCGGCCGCTCAGCGCTGTACGGCCAGCAGGCGCTGCACGTCGCGGTCGTTGGGCAGTGCGTAGTCGTAGCCGCGGATGATGCGGCTGTCTTCGGTGCGCACGAGTTTCAGGCTCACGTAGGTGTAGTTGGCCGCGGCCGAGTACGTACCGACGAGCACCAGCGACGCGTTGTGGCTGCGCGCGATGTCCTTGATCTCGCGCGACAGCAGCAGCTCGCCGGCGCCTTCGCGCACGAACACGTCGCCACGCAGCTTGATTTCCTTGACGTTGAAGCCGCTGGACGCCATGTGCGAGGCGTACTGCTCGGACAGCGTGCGGCCCAGGGGGGCCGAGCGGCTCAGGTCGTTCACGTTCACGACGGTGGCCACCAGGACCGGGCCGCTGCCTGCGGCGCTCAGGTCAAAGCCCGCGGTGAGCTTGGCGACGGCATCGCGGCTGTTGGCCAGGAACTGGTTGTTGGCGGCTTCCTGGTACGTGGGCTCCGTGCGCACGGGCGTGCCGTTGTTGGCGCAACCTGCCAGCAGGGCTGCGGCGGCCAGCGCGGTCAGAAGTGCTGTGGATTTCATTGCGAGACCACCTTCATGTTGACGTTCTTGTAGTACGAGGGGCGCAGGAACAACGGCGTGTCCGCGTTTTCCAGGTAGTACACATCGGTCTTGCGTGCCACGTACTGGCCGCCCCGCGTCACGGTGGTGGTCAGGATCATTTCGGTGTTGGTGGGGCCGCCCGAGTTGATGCTGGCGCCGTAGTCGGCCAGCGAGGTCAGGCCCAGCGTGGCCAGCATCTGCGCGTCCAGGTGTTCGTGGCGCAGGCCGTAGGCGGCCATCAGGCCCGCGGCGATCATGGTGAACTGGCCGGGGATGAAATGGGGGCGCGGGCTGTTGTGGCGAACGACCTGCGTGTTGTAGGTCACGTTGAGCGTCTGGCCGGGGTCTTGCAGCACGGGGGCGCCGCTCTGGACCAGCTTGGTGATCAGGAAGTCGCGGAACGCCAGGTCGAACGGGCTGGGGTTGGGCGGCAAGGCCACATGCAGCGGCGTACCCGGCGCCATGCCAGACTTGTCGAGCGTGCTGAGCGTTTGCGCCACCACGTCGTTGGAAACCAGTTCCCAGTGACCGGCGGAGCGGACCTTGGGTTGTACCGTGAGCTCAAAGTTTTCCGCCAGGGGAATGGGCGAACGATAAGCACATCCCGCCAAAGTAGCCACAGCGCCGGCGAGCACCGCCAAGCTGACTGCCTTTGAAAATTTCATGATTCCCTCCTACGGACTTTGAGAGGCGGGGACATGAACAGATACATCCCACGCGATTGAAAAATAATTCTGGGCGCGATACTCAACAAAAACAAGAAAAAATTGAGGTAACTACGCCCAGACACACGCAATTCGTTGTTTTTGGTCACAGATTGGCGTGCTTGCTTACGCGCGGCTGCATTTGCTTGTGCGTCCGCGTGTAACAAATTTCAAACACTGGTAACGGCGCGTTTTTCGAGGATTTCAAACGCGGGCAGCGTCTTGCCTTCCAGCACTTCCAGAAAGGCCCCACCTCCCGTGGAGATGTAGCCCACCTGCTTGTCGATGCCGTATTTGGCGATGGCCGCCAGGGTGTCGCCACCACCGGCGATGCTGAACGCGGGCGAGTCGGCGATGGCCTTGGCGATCTCGCGCGTGCCGTTCTCAAAGGCGGCGAATTCGAAGACGCCCACGGGGCCGTTCCAGACGATGGTGCCCGCCGACTTGAGCTGGGCGGCCAGGCGGGCGGCGGTGTCGGGGCCGATGTCCAGGATCAGGTCGTCCTCGGCCACATCGGCCGCGGCCTTGACGGTGGCGGGGGCGTCGGCGGCAAAGCTCTTGGCGGTGACCACGTCGGTCGGGATCGGCACTTCCGCGCCCCGCGCCTTCATGGCGGCGATCACGGCGCGCGCTTCTTCCAGCAGGTCGGGCTCGGCCAGGCTCTTGCCGATGGGCAGGCCCGCCGCCAGCATGAAGGTGTTGGCAATGCCGCCCCCCACGATGAGCTGGTCCACCTTGTCGGCCAGGCTCTTGAGGATGGTGAGCTTGGTCGATACCTTGGAGCCCGCCACGATGGCCGCCAGCGGGCGCTGGGGATGGGCCAGGGCCTTGGTCAGGGCATCGATCTCGGCCGACAGCAGCGGGCCGGCGCAGGCGATCGGTGCGAACTGGGCGATGCCGTAGGTCGTGCCTTCGGCGCGGTGGGCGGTGCCAAAGGCATCGTTCACGAAGATGTCGCACAGCGCGGCCAGCTTGCGGGCCAGGTCTTCCTTGTTCTTCTTCTCGCCCACGTTCAGGCGGCAGTTCTCCAGCAGCACGACCTGGCCGGGGGCGACGGCGACGCCGTCCACCCAGTTCGAGACCAGGGGCACCTCGCGGCCCAGCAGCTCGGCCAGGCGCGCGGCCACGGGGGCCAGGGAATCCTCGGGTTTGAATTCGCCTTCGGTCGGACGGCCCAGGTGGCTGGTCACCATCACCGCGGCGCCCGCGTCCAGCGCCATGCGGATGCAGGGAATGGATGCGCGGATGCGGGTGTCTTCGGTGATGCGGCCGGCGTCGTCCTGTGGAACGTTCAGGTCGGCGCGGATGAAGACGCGCTGGCCTTGGGCCTTGCCCTGGGCACAGAGATCGGAAAAACGGAGGATGTTCATGGGAGGGAGGCTTCCTGGTGGGGGCACGTGGATCAGGGCCGCCATTTTAGGCGGCCCCACCCGCGGCCCCATCCCGCGGCCCCGCCCCGCCACCGATCCCTACCAGCCCCATCCGATGTGCAGCGGCAGGTACACGGCCATGCCGACCACGATGGTCCCCAGGATGCCCCGCCGCCAGAAGTAGTACGCGCTCGCGCACAGGACGGCGGGGAGCCGGGCGTCCATAAGCGTATCGATGAGCTCGCCCCGGGTGATGAGGATCTCGGGCGCGATCACGGCCGTCAGGGCGGCCAGTGGCGCGTACTTGAGGCCGCGCTTGAGCCAGTCGGGCAGGGGCAGCTCGCGCTCGGGAATCATGAAGAAGGAACGCGAGACCACCGTGATGACGGCCAGCCCCGCCACGGCGATGAAGGGTTCCAGCAGATCCCACCAGGACGACCAGGGCGCATTCATGGGTGGCGCTCCTCGCGCAGCGGCACGATGTCGCCCGCCTCGACGTGTTCGCGTTCCTCGGGCGGCATCACGCTGTCGGCGGGTACCAGCAGCAGTTCCGGCTTGTGGCGGCGGCGGTCCACGGCCTCCATGAGCAACCCCGCGGCCACGGCGGCGGCCAGGGCCACCAGGATGTTGAGCTTGAGCGGCAGCGCGAAGGCCGCGATCGCGGCCGTCGCGGCGACACCCGTGGCGAGCCAGGTGGCCCGGTCGAACAGCAGCGACAGCAGCACGCCCAGCAGCGCCAGCACGCCCGCGAACCCCAGGCCCCAGGACAGCGGCACGGCATTGGCCAGGAAGATGCCCGCGATGGACGGCACCTGCCAGGCCAGCCAGTTGGTGGCCGCCGCGCCCCAGAAGTACGGCAACTGCTCGGGCTGCGGGCGCGGTTCGGGAAAGCGTTTCATGAAGGCCACATAGATCACGTCGCCGCTGAAATAGCCCACGGCCAGCCGCTGCCGCACGGGCAGGTGCGCGAAGTAGCTGCGCCACATGCTGCTGAAGATCACGAAGCGCAGGTTCACGCAACTGGCCGTGAGCCAGACCACCCACAGCGGCGCGCCCGCCGCCATCAGCGGGATGACCGCCAGCTGCGCGCTGCCGGCATACACCACCAGGGACATGAAGACGGCCATGCCGATGGGCAGGCCGCTCTTGACCATGACCACCCCGGTGACCAGGCCCCACGCGCCAATGCCCACGGCCGTGCCCACCATGTCGGTGGCGGCCATGCGAAAGGAGGGGTGGCGCAACGTGCGGCCGACGAGGTCCCTGCGGCTCATGCCGGCGCCACCGCCGCGGCGGGCGCGGCGCCCAGCACCATGCCGGGCTGCAGGTCGAACCCCCGCAGGAAATCCGCTGCCGCCAGCCGCTTGCCGCCGGCGCGCTGCAAGGTGGTCAGGCGCAGCGCGCCTTCGCCGCAGGCCACCGCCACGCCCTGGCTGTCCACCGAGATTATCTGGCCGTGGCGCTTGCCAGTATTTGGTGTATTGCTATCTATTTCATAGCTCCATACCTTGATCGTTTCTCCTGCGCATTCGGTGCTGGCGCCAGGAAAGGGATCGAAGGCCCGGATGCGCTGCCCGATCAGCGTGGCAGGCTGAGACCAGTCGATGGTGCTTTCGGCTTTTTCGATCTTGTGGGCATAGGTGATGCCTTCGGCTGGCTGGGGCTCTGCCCGCAGGCCCCCGCAGGCGGCCAGTTCGAGCGCTTCCACGATCATGCGGCCGCCCAGGGAGGCCAGCCGGCCGTGCAGGGAGGCGGTCGTGTCCGTCGGCGCGATGGCCAGCCGCTCCGTGAGCAGCATGGGCCCGGTATCGAGGCCAGCGTCCATCTGCATGATCGTGATGCCGGTTTCCCCGTCCCCGGCTTCGATGGCGCGGTGGATGGGCGCCGCGCCGCGCCAGCGCGGCAGAAGGCTGGCATGGATGTTCAGGCATCCCCGTGGCGGGAGGTCCAGCACCCACTGCGGCAGGATGAGCCCATAGGCGGCCACCACCATCACATCGGCCTGGGCGGCCAGCAGGGCGTCGCGCGCTGCGGCGGCATCGTCCGGGTATTTGCCTTCCAGGCGCAGGCTGCGCGGCTGGGCGACGGGAATGCGGTGGTCCAGCGCGCACTGCTTGACGGGAGACGCCTGGAGCTTCATGCCGCGGCCCGCGGGGCGATCGGGCTGGGTGAGGACCAGCGGGACGGTGAAGCCTGCGGCCAGAAGCTGTTCCAGCGCCGCGCGGGCGAATTCGGGCGTGCCGGCAAAAATGACTCTCATGGAAACCAATGGGGTGGTGCGCGGCAGGTCAGTCGCGCGTGTTGTCGAAGTTGGGCTGTTCGTCCGTGAACATCACGAGCCGCACCACGCCCTGGCGGTCCAGGTGGACATGGGCCAGGCGCGGGTCGGAATTCTGGCGGAAGCGGTAGGTCCAGATGTCGCCATCAAAACGCGCCACCCGTTCCACGCGCAAGGGGGCGCCGAAGGTGCGCTGCACATCGGCGAGGGTCCAGGCTCCGACGGGGATGTTCTCAAAGCGTGTCTGCGTCAGCACCTGTTCGTTGCGCACCAGCTTGCCGCTGGCGTCGAAATCCAGGTTATAGGCCGCAAACCCCGCGGGAAGCTCGGAGTACAGCAGCCGCTCGCCGCCCGGCAGGGAGAAGGTGGCGGTGGGTGGTCCCAGCCTGGCGATGACATCGGCGCGCAGCGCACCGGGCGCTTCACGGGCGGGCAGCGCGCAGCCCGCGAGCTGGACCACCAGCGCCGACAGCGCCAGCACTCCGCCACCCCTGAGGGTGCAGAGCGCCGGGCGGGTCACTCGCGCGCCCCCCGCTGCTGCTTGATCATCTTGGTCTTGATGCGGTTGCGCTTGAGCGGCGAGAGGTATTCCACGAACACCTTGCCCATCAGGTGGTCCATCTCGTGCTGGATGCAGACGGCCAGCAGGCCATCGGCCTCGATGACGCGCGACTGTCCCTGCGCATCCAGTGCCCGCACATGCACGGCATCGAAGCGCTCCACGCCGTCATAGATACCGGGCACCGAGAGGCAGCCCTCGTCATTGAGGTGTTTTTCCGCACTGGTCCAGACAAGTTCCGGATTGATCAGCACCAAGGGCGCGTCGCGCTCCTCGGACACGTCGATGACGACCAGCCGCTCATGCACGTCCACCTGGGTGGCGGCCAAGCCGATGCCGTGGGCGTCGTACATGGTGGCGAGCATGTCGGCCGCCAGCTTTTGGACGCGGTCATCCACCGCCTCGATGGGGCGGGCGACCTTGTGGAGCCGGGGGTCCGGGTAACAGAGAATGGGAAGGATTGCCATGGATGCTGCCGAGAGATGTCGCTATTTTCGCCACTTTTGAGGTTCGCCGCAGCGTTGCAGGCCAATAATCGTTGCCGAATCAAGGGCTTGAGCAGAGAATCTAAGAGGGTTTGTAACGTATTTGCCCGGTCGCCCGCATGCTGCTGGCACCGAGGCGCCAGTGAGGGGGCGTTTCACAATGCATGAGAAGAGGAACAACATGACGGCATTCACCAGCGTTCGGCGGACCGCCCTGGGCGCGCTCACCATGATCGCTGGCGCTTTGCTGGTCGCCCCGGCCCAGGCGCAGAACCACCCCATCTCCAGCGGCCAGCGCGCGACCGCACAGCAGGTATCGGAGCGTGGCGTTCCCCTTTCGGAGCTGGCCCCCAATGCACCGGATACCTACACCGTCAAGCGCGGCGACACGCTGTGGGGCATTTCGGGCATGTACCTCAAGCGTCCCTGGCGCTGGCCGGAGCTGTGGGGCATGAACCTCCAGTCCATTCCGAACCCCCACCTGATCTACCCGGGCCAGACGCTGTATCTGGACAAGGACGGAGGCTATGCACGCCTGCGGACCACGCCCCCGGGCGTGGCGGAACCCGAGACGCAGACGGTGCGCGTGTCTCCGCGCACCCGCAGCGACAGCCTGGCCAGCACCGCGCTGCCCACCCTCAAGCCCCACCTGATCGAGCCTTTCCTCGTGGAGCCCCTGGTGGTGGATGCCCAGGTGCTGCAGCGCGCTCCCCGCATCATCGCTACCACCGAAGACCGGGTGCTGATGGCCAGTGGCGACCGGGCCTATGTGCGCGGGGATGCCTCCGCACCCGTTCGAGCCGAGGCGGGCGAGCCCCGTTTCTTCCGTGTCTTTCGCGATGCCGTGGCCATGAAGGATCCCGTGACGGGTGAAATCCTGGGGTACGAAGCGCAGTATCTGGGCAAGGCCGAGCTGGTGCGGGGAGAGTCTTTCGAGGACATCCCCAACGGCAAGGGCGGCTATATTTCCGAGTATGTGCCTGCCACGGTGGATCTGTCGGGCACCAAGGAGGAGATCCGCGCGGGGGACCGCATCCTGCCTGCGCCCGCCCGGGTCTTTACCAGCTACACACCCCGTGCGCCCCATATCGACGTCGACGCGCGGGTCGTCTCCATCTACGGTAGTTTTTCGGCGGCCTACGCCGCCCAGAACCAGGTGGTTGCGATCAACCTGGGCTCACAGGACGGCATCGAGCCGGGCCATGTGCTGTCGTTGCTGACCAAGGGCGATCGCATCAAGGATGTGACCGGCGATGCGAAGACCATGGTCAAGCTGCCCAGCGAGAACAACGGGACCGCCATGGTGTTCCGGACCTTCGACCGGGTTTCGTATGCCCTGATCCTGGAGATTCGCAGTGGCGTGCGGGTTGGCGACCGCCTGGTGAATCCCCAGGAGTAACTGCGCGGACCTGCCGGGGCCGCGAAGCCGTCCAGGGGCGGCACGGGCCCTGGCCTGTTTTGCTGCTGTTTGACTTCTACAACCGCCATCATGGACCGCGACGAGCTGGGAGCATGGTTGCGCCTCACCCTCTCCGCGGGGGTGGGCAATGGCGCCGCACGGCGCCTGCTGGCGCGCTTTGGCCTGCCCCAGGCGGTCTTCCAGCAATCGGAGTCTGCGCTGCAGCAATGTGTGACCTTGGCCCAGGCCAAGGCGCTGTGCACCGTGCCCAGCGAATGGGAAGCGCTGCTCGATATCACCTGGCAATGGCTGGAGGGCGCCGATCCCCAGGGGCCTGCGCGCGCGGTGGTCACGCTGGGTGACCACCGGTATCCACAGTCTCTGCTGGATACCGAAGACCCGCCGCTGCTGATGTACCTGATGGGCCCTGCCCGGCTGGTCACGCAGGCCCCGTTTCCTGTTGGCCGGTGCCTCGCGGTGGTCGGAAGCCGCAATCCCACCGCCCAAGGCGCGGACAACGCGCGGCTTTTTTCCCGGACACTGCGCGGGGCGGGCCTCACCATTGTCTCGGGGCTTGCGCTGGGGGTGGATGCTGCGGCCCATGAAGGGGCGCTGGATGTTGTCACTGAAGCCGCGGCGCAGGTTGCACCTGCCACCATTGCCGTGGTGGGCACGGGGCTCGACCGTGTCTATCCGCGCAAGAACCTGGACCTCGCGCACCGCATCGCCACGCACGGGCTTCTGGTCAGCGAGTACCCCCTGGGCACGCCACCGCTGGCCGCCAATTTTCCCAAGCGCAACCGCATCATTTCCGGCCTCTCCCAGGGGACTCTGGTGGTCGAGGCGGCACTGGCCTCGGGGTCGCTGATCACTGCCCGAATGGCGGCCGAACAGGGCCGCGAAGTGTTTGCGATTCCCGGCTCCATCCACGCACCGCAATCACGGGGCTGCCATGCGCTGATACGCCAGGGGGCCAAGCTGGTGGAGTCCGCGCAGGACGTACTGGAAGAGTTGCGCCTGCCTTCCGCCCCGGCGGTGGACAGGCAGCTCGTTGACTCCGGGTCAGCATGCAGCAACACCGACCCGGGCATCCACGGAGGGGCAGACAGCCCTGTGCTGAAGGCCCTGGGTTTTGACCCCATGGGCGTGGATGCCCTGGTGGCCCGCACCGGCATGGATGCGGCGTCGCTGCAGGTGGCGTTGCTGGAGCTGGAGCTCGAGGGCCGCGTTGCCCGTTTGCCGGGCGGCCTGTTCCAGCGGCTGGGGACCGCCTGAGGCGCCCCCTCTGGACGGTGGTGGTTCGGGCGCGCGCCGCTTCGTTCGGTGCGCCCGGACCTGGTCAGTCCAGAAGCCGCTCGGGGTTGGCGTCCAGCTTGGCCAGCGCATCGCGCGTGGCGCGCAAGGTCAGGCCCTCTTCTTCCTGGGCGACGAGCAAGCCGGCCTGCAGATAGGCTGCGAGCCTGCGCAACTGGATCAGGTAGCTGCTGCCGTCGACAGCGGCGAACAAATGCAGCTGCTTGCGCTGGCTTTGCCAGGCATATTGCACCTGGGCCGATGCCCCGTTGTGGTCCAGCGTGTACCAGGTGCCAGGCTGCAGTTCCTGGGCCCAGGCGACCATGTCGTCCTGAACGGGCGCGCCGTTGTCGGCGACCACATGGATGGAGGAGGCATCGATGCCCAGCATCATCTCGATGTTGTCGGCGTTGAGCGGCATGTCGCCCAGCGTCGCGTCGTTGATGAAATCCTCAAGGTTGGCCAGGCGCTTGGCCATGGCGTCGATGTGTGCCTGCGGAATGGATGCCGTCTTGGAGAGGAAGGCGTCGGCCAGCGTGTCGGTGAGGACCTTGATCTGCGCATCCTGCGCCGGGCCGTTCACCCCCATCAGGGCCAATCCCTGGCGCAGGCGTTGCAGCAGGCCCGGAAGATTCTGGATGACCTGCGCGCGGTCGCTGCGGTTGGGCTTGGCGCTGGCCGCCCAGACCAGGTCCGCGGCCGTGCGCTTGAGCGATACGGTGTCTGCGTGCTGCGGGCCGTCGCGCACGGCCGACAGGGCCAGCACCTCGGCCCAGGTCTTGAAGAGAAACTCGCGGATCTCGTCGCGCACAGGCATGTCGCGCAGCATCGTGCGCAGCTCGATGGTGTACTGGATCGCCAGGGTTTCTTTCTGCTCGACCTGCTGGGCCACCGTGACCAGGCGCGAGGTGGCCTGCTTTTCGGTGAGGAACTTGGACAGGAATTTCTCGAACTCGTCGTAGACCAGCTGGAACACACGCCGGCCGGTCTCGGGGTACTGCTCGATCACCTGGACCACGCGGCGGATTTCCGCCTCCAGCGCGCTGCCATTGATGCTGGTGGCATCAAAGCCCATCACGCACGCCCCCATGCGGTCGATCAACTGGCGCGCGGGGTGGTTGAGGTTGCTGAAGAACTCTGGCTCGGCCAGCGCCACGCGCAGCACGGGCACCTGAAGCCGGGCAAACCAGACACGCACGGCCGGCGGGATGCGGTCCTCGGCCAGGATGCTCTGGAACATCAGGGCCACCACTTCGATGATGGCTTTTTCCCCGGCGGTGGAGGCCTTCTTCTTGAGCTCGGTCGAGCGTTCGCGCACCGCGCCCGCCAACTGCACCACGGCCGCGGGACTGTAGTCTTCCATCAGGGTGGCCACGCCACTGTAGTAGGTGTCGGCGTGCACGCGGTGGGCGGTGAGGGCATGGGCGAGCGCGGCCGAAGCCGGCGGGGCATTGACCATGTCGAACCCGGTCGCCGGTTGCGTCAGCAGCCTGCGCAGTTGCCCCATCACGCCCTGCGCCCGCTGGCGGGCCCGCGCCAGCGGGGTCATGCCCGTGGCAAACCCCGTGGGCAGGCCATGCCGCGGATAGCCCGCCGGCGGCCTGCCGCCGGGCAGGTGATGCTGGGGCATGGGGTGACCGCCGCCCGGCTGGGGGATGCCGCCGCCGCGCGCCGCAGCCATGGCTTCCCGCGTCTGGGCCAGCGCCTGGGACGCCAGGCCCCCGGCACCAGAGTTGCTGGCGCCACCGGCAACCGTGCCGCCCGAAGTGCGCCGCACGCGCGACTTGAGGTCGGCCTGGGGCGTGACGCCCTGCTCCACATAGAACACATTGACGGCCTGGTACTGCTTCTGGAGCAGGTTGGCCAGTTCCCGCTGCAACGGGTCCACCACGGTCTGCAGGTCGGTGCGGGGCAGGCCGGCCTCGACCCACTGCTCGACCAGCAGCAGGCACACGGCATCGGGCCGGAGGATGTCGCTGCTGTCGAGCTCCTGCCCTTCCAGCGACTGGGTGCGCTGGCGCAAGGTGTCGAACTGGTGGCTGACCTGTTCGCTGACCGTGAGGGCCATGCGGGAAGCCAGGATCTTGTTTTCCACCACGTCGTCGCTCAGCAGCTCGAACTGGGGGCTCGCGCCGCCGGTGGCGAGGGTGCCGCGGGTGGTGCTGCTGTGCGGCGCCAGCGCATCGCGCCAGGCCTTGCCGGTGCGTTCGGTCCAGGCGGCATGGTGCTGCTGGTACAACATCCAGGCATCCCGGTGCGCCTGCATCTGGCGCGCCGTGCCCGTCTGGGACATCAGCGTTGTCAGGAAATCCAGGACCGTCTTGTCCAGGTCCGGGAGTCCGCCGCACAGCCCCTCTACGAACCGCTGGCGCGCCTGGCGGGCCAGGCGGCGCTGTGGAACGGAAGGGGGCGTGGCTTGCATGGACCGATATTAGCGGTTCAGACGGTGGCCCCGGCATGGGGATCGTTCGGATCCCCATCCTTCTTCACGGGCTTGACAAGGTCTTCGCGCTTCACACCGAGCCACATGGCGATGGCCGCGGCCACGAACACGGAGGAGTAGATGCCGAACAGGATGCCGATGGTGAGCGCCAGGGCAAAGTAGTGCAGGCTCGGGCCGCCAAAGAAGAACATCGACAGCACCATGGCCTCGGTGGACGCGTGGGTGATGATCGTGCGGCTCATCGTGCTCGTGATGGCGTGGTCGATCACCTCGTGCGTCGTCATCTTGCGGTACTTGCGGAAGGCCTCGCGGATCCGGTCGAAGATCACGACCGATTCGTTGACCGAATACCCCAGCACGGCCAGCACGGCCGCCAGCACCGACAGCGAGAACTCCCACTGGAAGAACGCGAAGAAGCCCAGGATGATCACCACGTCGTGCAGGTTGGCGATGATGGCCGCCACGCCGAACTTCCACTCGAAGCGGAAGGCCAGGTAGATCACGATGCCCACCACGACCATGGCCAGCGCCATCAAGCCGCCGTGCACCAGTTCCTCGCCCACCTGCGGGCCCACGAACTCGGTGCGCCGCAGCGTGACCTCGGGGTTGGCGGCCTTGAGCGCGCCCAGTACCTGTTCGCTTTGCTGCGCCGACGTCACGCCCTTTTGCACGGGCAGCCGGATCATCACGTCGCGGGCCGTGCCGAAGTTCTGCACCTGCACGTCGGGATAGCCCAGGCCGGAGACCGTCTCGCGGACCTTGGCCAGTTCGGCCGGCTGGCTGTAGGCCACTTCCATGACCGTGCCGCCCGTGAACTCCACCGACAGGTGCAGCCCGCGCGTGAGCAGGAAGAACACGGCCAGCGCGAACGTGATGAAGGAGATCGCGTTGAAGATCAACGCGTGCTTCATGAACGGGATGTCTTTTCGAATGCGGAAAAACTCCATGATCTTTGTTCCTTGCTTGGAGTTTCTTAGTTCGTCTTGGCCACGGCGGCATCGGCGTCCGGCTTCCAGACCTGGCCGATCGACACGCTCTTGAGCTTCTTCTGGCGGCCATACCACAGGTTCACCAGGCCGCGCGAGAAGAACACGGCCGAGAACATGCTGGTCAGGATGCCGATGCAGTGCACCACGGCAAAGCCGCGCACCGGGCCGGAACCGAAGGCCAGCAGCGCCAGGCCCGCGATCAGCGTCGTCACGTTCGAGTCCAGGATGGTGGCCCAGGCGCGCTCGTAGCCCGCATGGATGGCCGCCTGCGGCGACATGCCGGAGCGCAGTTCCTCGCGGATGCGTTCGTTGATCAGCACGTTCGAGTCGATGGCCACGCCGATGGCCAGCGCCATGGCGGCAATGCCCGGCAAGGTCAGGGTGGCCTGGAGCATCGACAGGATGGCCACCAGCAGCAGCACGTTCACGGCCAGCGCGATGCTGGAGAACACGCCGAACAGCGTGTAGTAGAAGCACATGAAGACCGCGATGGCCGCCAGGCCCCAGACCACGCTGTGGATGCCGCGTTCGATGTTGTCTGCGCCCAGCGTCGGGCCGATGGTGAATTCCTCGATGATTTCCATCGGTGCGGCCAGCGAGCCCGCGCGCAGCAGCAGCGCGGTGTCGTTGGCTTCCGCCGTGGTCATGCGGCCGGAGATCTGCACCCGGCCGCCGCCGATTTCGCTGCGGATCACGGGGGCCGTCACCACCTCGCCCTTGCCCTTTTCAAACAGCACGATGGCCATGCGCTTGCCCACGTTCTCGCGTGTGATGTCGCGGAAGATGCGCGAGCCCTTGGCGTCCAGCGTGAGGTTGACGGTCGGCTCCTGCGTCTGGCCGTCGAAGCCGGGCTGCGCGTCGGTCAGGTTCTCGCCGGTCAGGATGACCTGCTTCTTGACGATCACGGGCTGGCCGCTGCGCTCCAGGTAGCGTTCGGAGCCGAACGGCACGGGGCCGCGGCCGGTCTCGGCGGTGCGGGCCTCGGTGCCCTCGTCCACCATGCGCACTTCCAGCGTGGCCGTGCGGCCCAGGATGTCCTTGGCCTTGGCGGTGTCCTGCACGCCGGGCAGCTGCACCACGATGCGGTCCAGGCCCTGCTGCTGGATCACGGGCTCGGCCACGCCCAGCTCATTGATCCGGTTGTGCAGCGTGACGATGTTCTGCTTGAGGGCCTGCTCCTGCACGCGGCGCGTGGCTTCGGGCTTGATGGAGGCGCGCAGCTTGAATTCGCTGCCTTCGGGCGTGCTGGCGACCTGCAGGTCGGTGAACTGGTCCGCGATCAGGTTGCGGGCCGCCGTCAGCATGGCCTCGTCGCGCACCTTGATGTCGATGTTCTGGCCTTCGCGGCTGATGCCGCCGTGGCGGATGCTCTTGTCGCGCAGCGCGGTGCGGATGTCGCCCGCATAGGACTCGGCCTTCTTGGTCAGGGCCGCCTGCATGTCCACCTGCAGCATGAAGTGCACGCCACCGCGCAAGTCCAGGCCCAGGTACATGGGGTTGGCATGCAGGGATTTGAGCCAGACGGGCGAGCGGGACACGAGGTTCAGCGCCACGATGTACGACGGATCGCTGGCATCGGGCACCAGGGCCTTCTGGATCGCGTCCTTGGCTTTGAGCTGGGTGTCGGGCGTGTCAAAGCGCGCGCGCACCGAGTTGCCCTCCAGCGCCACGAAGTCGGGCGTGACGCCCGCGGCCTTGAGCGCTTCTTCCACCCGCTGCTGCACGGCGGTGTCCACCTTGACGGTGGCCTTGGCCGACGAAACCTGCACCGCAGGCGCTTCGCCAAAGAAATTGGGCAGGGTGTACAGGACCCCCACCAGCAGCACGATCACCAGGATCGCGTACTTCCAGACCGGATAACGGTTCATGATCGCGCTCTTATCTCAGTTGTGCATGGCGCCATGCGCCGACCCCTGCCAGGGACGCCGTGGATCTGGCTCTGCCAGTCCGGGGGCGTCGTCCCCCTCCCGCGCGGCGCGGGGGCAAGGGGAAGGCGCGCAGCGCCTCAGGGGAATGTTCATTGATTACTTGACCGAACCCTTGGGCAGGACCTGAACCACGGCGCTGCGCTGCAGCTGCACTTCGACGCCGTTGGCGATCTCGATGTGCAGGAAACCTTCGGACAGGCGCGTGACCTTGCCGACGATGCCGCCGGAGGTGGCCACTTCATCACCCTTGGCGATGGCGTCGATCATGGCGCGGTGTTCCTTCTGGCGCTTCATCTGGGGGCGGATCATGACGAAGTAGAGCACCACAAACATGAGCACCAGGGGCAGCATGCCGGTCAGCGAGGACATGATGTCGGTACCACCAGCGGCGGCGGCGGGTGCGGTTTGGGCAAAAGCGGAAGAAATAAACACGGACTGGACTCCACAACGGATGGTCAAAATTCACAAAACCCGCCAGGGGCCGGCGCGAGGGCGCCTTCCAGGGCGGAACGGGGCATTGTATGCGGCCCCCTGTGCGCGGCCCAAGGGGGAAGACCCAAGCCGCTGGCGGGTGTTTGCCGCGGGCGGGCGGTGCGCCGCGATGGCGGGAAAAAATCAGATCAAAATGGCCATTGACGCCGGCCTGTCAATCATTTGATGCTCCTGACTTGATAGTAAAAAGCCCGCGCGGTGCGCGGGCTCTTCACGGCAGGGCTGCCACGGCAGCCGGCTTCACGCCGCCTGGCGCTGCGGCTGGGCGGTGGTGCCGCCGGCGCGCCATTGCGCCATCAGGCCGTCCCACTTGGGGCGTGCGGCCGACAGGTGGCGCTCCTTCACGTGGCCATAGCCCCGGATTTCCTCGGGGATGCGGGCGATCTCCACGGCCAGGGCCAGGTTGTCCGCGTTCAGGCGGGCCAGCAGCTCCTCGATGCAGGCGCGGTATTCCACGATCAGCGCGCGCTCCATGCGGCGCTCCTCGGTCTTGCCGAACACATCCAGTGCCGTGCCACGCAACCCCTTCATCTTGGCCAGCAGACCAAAGGCGCTGCGCATCCAGGGGCCGAACGGCTGCTTGACGAGTTCGCCCTTGTCGTTCTTCTTGGCCGTCATCGGAGGGGCCAGGTGGTGCACCAGCTTGTAGTCGCCTTCGAACATGTTCGCGATCTTGTCCGTGAAGGCCTTGTCGGTGTGCAGGCGTGCCACCTCGTACTCGTCCTTGTAGGCCATCAGCTTGAACAGGTAGCGGGCCACGGCCTCCGACAGGCGGGTGGTGGTGCCCAGCTTGCTTTCGGCGGCGCGCACCTTCTCGACGAAGGCCGTGTACTCGGACGCGTAGGCGGCATTCTGGTAGCCCGTGAGGAATTCCACGCGCTTGGCGATCATTTCGGCCAGCGAAGGCTTCTTGACGAACTGGATCACCTGCGCGGCGGCAAACAGCGCCTGCACCGAGGCCAGGTCATGCGCGCAGCGGCGGCCCCATTCGAAGGCCGCCTTGTTGTTGTCCACCTGCACGCCGTTCAATTCCATGGCGCGCATCAGCGACGCGTAGGTCAAAGGCACGCGGCCCTTTTGCCAGGCGTAGCCCAGCATCAGCGGGTTGGTGTAGATGCTGTCGCCCAGCAGCTGGGTGGCCACCTGTTCGGCATCGAAGCTCCCAACGCCACCCGCGCCGACCGCCGCCGCGATGACGCTGTCGCAATTGGCGCCCGGGAACTGCCAGTCCGGGTTGGTCACGAAGGCCGCCGTGGGCGTGCCATGCGTGTTCAGCGCCACGAAGGTGCGGCCCGGCTGCATCACGGCCAGCGTGTACTTGTGCGCGGCGACGATGGAGTCGCAGCCGATCACCAGGTCGGCCTTGGCGGTGTCGACCTTGGTGGTGTAGATAGCCTCGGGGCGGTTGGCGATCTGAATGTGGCTCCAGGTGGCGCCGCCCTTCTGGGCCAGACCACCGGCGTCCTGGGTGATGACGCCCTTGCCGTCCAGGTGCGCCGCCATGCCCAGCAGCGAGCCGATGGTGATCACGCCCGTGCCGCCCACGCCGCCGACCACGATGCCCCAGGCCGCTTCGGCCACGGGCAGCACTGGCTCAGGGATGGCCGGCAGGCTGGTCAGGTCGCCCTTCTTTTCCTTCTTGGGCTTCTTGAGCTTGCCGCCTTCCACGGTCACGAAGCTTGGGCAGAAGCCGTTCACGCACGAGTAGTCCTTGTTGCAGGTACTCTGGTTGATGCGGCGCTTGCGGCCGAACTCCGTCTCTACCGGCTCCACGCTCAGGCAATTGGACTTGGTGGAGCAGTCGCCGCAGCCCTCGCACACCAGCTCGTTGATGACGACGGTCTTGTCGGGCGTGGCGAGGGTGCCGCGCTTTCTGCGGCGGCGCTTTTCGGTGGCGCAGGTCTGGTCGTAGATGATGACCGTGCAGCCCTTGATCTCGCGGAACTGGCGCTGCAGCGTGTCGAGCTCGTCGCGGTGGTGCACCGTCACGCCCTCGGCCAGCGCCACGCCGTCGTACTTCTGCGGCTCGTCGGTCACGATGATGAGCTTGACCACGCCCTCGGACTTCAGGCTGTTCATGATCTGCAGCACCGAATGGCCTTCGGGCCGTTCGCCCACCTGCTGGCCGCCGGTCATGGCCACGGCGTCGTTGTAGAGCACCTTGTAGGTGATGCTGGTGCCCGCCGCGATGCTCTGGCGGATGGCCAGCAGCCCGCTGTGGAAGTAGGTGCCATCGCCCAGGTTGGCGAACACGTGCTGGTCGGTGGTGAACGGCGCCTGGCCCACCCAGGTCACGCCCTCGCCACCCATCTGCGTGAAGGTGGACGTGTTGCGGTCGGGCATCCAGTTGGCCATGTAGTGGCAGCCGATGCCGGCCACGGCGCGCGAGCCCTCGGGCACGCGGGTGCTGGTGTTGTGCGGGCAGCCGCTGCAGAACCAGGGGGCGCGCTCGCCCGTGTCCACCTTGAGCTCGGCCATGCCGCGCTCGCTCGCCTCGATGATGGCGATGCGCGAATCCATGCGCGCGATGATGTCGCTGGAGACGCCCAGCTTCTTCAGGCGCTTGGCGATCGCCTTGGCGATGATGGCCGGCGTCAGGTCGGCCTTGGCGCGCAGCAGCCAGTTCTGGCTGGGGTTGGGCATGGACCATTCGCCGCCCGTGGCATCGCCCTCGGGCTCGTCGAACTTGCCCAGCACGTTGGGGCGCACGTCGGCGCGCCAGTTGTAGAGCTCTTCCTTGAGCTGGTATTCGATGACCTGGCGCTTTTCCTCCACCACCAGGATCTCCTGCAGGCCCTGGGCGAAGTCGCGCGTGATGGTGGCTTCGAGCGGCCACACCACGTTGACCTTGTGCACGCGGATGCCCAGCTGACGGCAGGTGTCATCGTCCAGGCCCAGGTCCACCAGGGCCTGGCGCGTGTCGTTGTAGGCCTTGCCGCTGGCGATGATGCCGAAGCGGTCGTTCTTGCCTTCGATCACGTTGTAGTTGAGCTTGTTGGCACGCACATAGGCCAGGGCCGCGTACCACTTGTAGTCCATGAGGCGCGCTTCCTGTTCCAGCGGCGCATCGGGCCAGCGGATGTGCAGGCCCCCGGGCGGCATCACGAAGTCCTCGGGCATCACGATCTTCACGCGGTCCGGGTCCACCGAGATGCTGCTCGAAGACTCGACCACTTCCTGGATGGTCTTCATGCCCGACCACACGCCCGAGAAGCGGCTCATGGCGAAGGCGTGCAGGCCCATGTCCAGGATTTCCTGCACGCTGCTGGGGAAGAACACTGGCGTGCCGCAGGCCTTGAAGATGTGGTCGCTCTGGTGAGCGGCCGTGCTGCTCTTGCTGATGTGGTCGTCCCCGGCAATCGCGATCACGCCGCCGTGCTTGGCGGTGCCCGCCATGTTGGCGTGCTTGAACACGTCCGAGCAGCGGTCCACGCCCGGGCCCTTGCCGTACCAGATGCCGAAGACGCCGTCGAACTTCTTGGATTGGGGATACAGGTCGAGCTGCTGCGTGCCCCAGACGGCCGTCGCGCCGAGTTCCTCGTTCACGCCGGGCTGGAAGACGATGTTGTTGGCCGCCAGATGCTTCTTGGCCGCCCACAGCGCCTGGTCGTACGTGCCCAGGGGCGAGCCCCGGTAGCCGCTGATGAAACCGGCGGTGTTCAGGCCGGCCACGGCGTCGCGCTGGCGCTGCAGCATGGGCAGGCGGACCAGGGCCTGCACCCCGCTCATGAACGCCCGGCCGTGGTCCAAAGAGTATTTGTCGTCGAGGGTGACGGTTTCGAGGGCCTTGCGGATGTGCTCGGGCAGTGGGGCGTTCATGGCTATGTCTCCAATGGCTTTTTTGTGGGGCCGGGCCTTGTGGGCCCGGTCGGGGCGCAGTCCTTCCGCCCGTTTAGGGCAGCGACTCCAGTGTGCAGAGAAGTGTATGTCTGCATTGCTGATATGTCTTTGCGTTCTGTGCCGTGTTTGGGCTATTCTGAGAAAGGATCTTTCTCGGTACGGCCATTTTGTGAACACTCTCGACAAATTCGACATCGCCATCCTCAATGAGCTGCAGGCTGACGCACGCCTGACGAACGCCGAACTGGCCCAGCGCGTGGGCCTTTCGGCCGCGCCCTGCTGGCGGCGGGTGCGGGCGCTGGAGGAGCAGGGCTTCATCAAGGGCTACCGCGCCGAGATCGACCGGCACAAGATCGGCCTGGGGGTGCTGGCGTTCGTGCGGCTGGATGCCGACCGCAGCACCGGCGACCTCACGCGCGAGATGGAGGCGGCGATCGCGCGCATCCCCGAGGTGGTGGCCTGCCACTACATCAGCGGCACGGGCACCTTCGAGCTGCAGGTGGTGGCGCGCGACCTGGACAGCTTTTCGCAGTTCGCGCGCGACGTGCTGCTCAACCTGCCCAACGTGAAAGACATGCACACCAGCTTTTCGCTGGGCGAGGTCAAGGCCAGCAGCGCGCTGCCGCTCACGCACCTGGCGCGCGCCAAATCCTGATTGCTATCATTTCAATAGCTTTTGGCGCTTGCTGGGAAAGCGCCAGGTGCCCAAAAGGCATCGGGCCGCTGGCCCGGGCCATGCCCCTGCACCGGCGTCGGACGCGCCGCCGGGCGCAGCGCGGCGGCAGAACCCGTCGCACAATGCGCGGACATGCCACCTTTGCCGTCCCACGAAAGCACGCGCAGCGTTGCGCCCCCGCCCCCTCCTGAACTGAGCCCGGCCCCCGAAGCGCCCGCCGACCTCGCGGCGCGTGAAGCGGCCGCGGACCGCGCGGCCCTCGCCCAGGGCACGGAAGAATCCGTGGCTGCGCGGCTCGACCACTCCGCCTCGCTCTCGCCCCTGGCGCCGCTGTCGGTGCCCGTGTTCCGCATGCTCTGGCTCACCTGGGTGGCGGCCAACACCTGCATGTGGATGAACGACGTGGCGGCCGCCTGGCTCATGACCACGCTCACCACCTCGCCCATCCTGGTGGCCCTGGTGCAGTCGGCCTCGACGCTGCCCGTGTTCCTGCTGGGCCTGCCCAGCGGTGCGCTGGCCGACATCCTGGACCGGCGGCGCTACTTCATCGCCACGCAGTTCTGGGTGGCCGCCGTGGCGCTGGTGCTGTGCGTGGCCATCATGGCGGGCGGCATGACGGCGCCGCTGCTGCTCGCGCTCACGTTCGCCAACGGCATCGGCCTGGCCATGCGCTGGCCGGTGTTCGCGGCCATCGTGCCCGAGCTGGTCAGCCGCCCGCAGCTGCCCGCGGCGCTGGCGCTCAACGGCGTGGCCATGAACGCCTCGCGCATCATCGGCCCGCTGCTGGCCGGCGCCATCATCGCCAGCGCGGGCAGCGCCTGGGTGTTCGTGCTCAACGCCGTGCTGTCCGTCATCTCGGGCCTGGTCATCATGCGCTGGAAGCGCACCCACGTGCCCAGCCCGCTCGGCCGCGAGAAGCTGCCCAGCGCCATGCGCGTGGGCCTGCAGTTCGTGCGGCAGTCGCCCAGCATGCGGGCCGTGCTGTGGCGCATTTCCATCTTCTTCCTGCACGCCACCGCGCTGCTGGCCCTGCTGCCGCTGCTGGCCCGGGGCCTGGAAGGCGGCGGCGCGGGCACCTTCACGCTGCTGCTCGCGTCCATGGGCGCGGGGGCCATCACCGCCGCCATGTTCCTGCCGCGCCTGCGCCAGGCCATGGCGCGCGACGTGCTGGTGATCCGGGGCACGCTGCTGCAGGCGGCGGCCACCGGCGTGATGGCCGTGGCCCCCAACGTGTATGTGGCCGTGCCCGCGATGTTCGTGGCCGGCATGGCGTGGATCACCACGGCCAATTCACTGAGCGTGTCGGCCCAGCTGGCGCTGCCCAACTGGGTGCGTGCGCGCGGCATGTCGATCTACCAGATGGCCATCATGGGCTCCACGGCCCTGGGTGCCGCCGTGTGGGGCCAGGTGGCCACGGTGAGCGACGTGCACGCGAGCCTGGGAATCGCCGCAGGCACCGGCGTGGTGGCCATGCTGCTGGTGCAGCGCCTGGTGGCCGACCGCAGCATGGAGGAGGACCTGAGCCCCTCGCGCGCCTTCCAGGCGCCCGTGGCCGACGTGCCGCCGGGGGCGGGGCACCTCGTGGTCACGATCGAGTATTTCATCGACCCGGCCCGCGCAGCCGAATTCCGCGCCGCCATGCAGGAAAGCCGCCGCAGCCGCCTGCGCCAGGGCGCCCTGGGCTGGCAGCTACTGCACGACATCAGCCAGCCCGCGCGGTATGTGGAGCGCATCGAGGACGAGTCGTGGACCGAGCACCTGCGGCGCTTCGACCGGGTGACGGCCTCGGACGTGGCCCTGCGCGACCGCAAGCTGGCCTTCCACGTGGGCGATGCGCCGCCGCGGGTGACGCGGTGGACGGTGGAGCCGTAGGGCGCCAGGGCCCCGGGGGCGGGCAGCCCTGCAGCGCGGGGCGCCAGGGACGATGCCTCTACCATCGCGGGATGCCTTGCAAAGGCCCGCCCCAGCCCCTGACCTTGCACGTTGACCTCCCTATGAAGTGCTTCACGCGTTCCAGCTTCCTCTCCCTTGCCCTCGCGGCCTCCTGGGCCTGCGCGGCGGCCCCCGACCCCTCCCTGCTCGGCTGCTGGCGCGCCGCCAGGATCGTGCTGACCGCCCCGGATGGCGAAAAGGCCGAAGACACCTCCGGCCGCTGCACCCTGCAATTCAAGGCGGACCAGTTCGAATCCACCTGCAAGACCACCAGCGGGACGGCCACCACCACGTACCGGTATCAGGTCGTCCGCCCCCGGGTGTATGCGGCCACCATGGCGGGCAGCACCTTCAGGACGGAGATGGTGGGCTCGACGCGCGAGTACGAGTACCGCATCGAAGGCGATCAACTGCACACCGTGACCGTGCCGCCGGCCATGGCGTTCGCGGCGGCCGCTGCGGCCCAGCGGGTGGAAACCGATGCGGCGCGGGTGCCGTGCCCGTGAACGGGGCCGCCAGCCGCGGGGCGCTGGGGCACAGGGACACTTGAAGAAAATGCTCCTGATTCAATAGCTTTCAGCGCTTTTCCAATAAGGGCTGGAAGCTAAAATGACTTAAAAAAATCACCGGGGCCACAGCGCCCACAGCCGCAGGTTCTGCTTCAGGCGCCCGGCGATGTCGCCCGCCTCCGGTCCCCAGCCCGTGAAGAAGTCCGCGCGCACCGCGCCCAGGATGGCGCTGCCGGTGTCCTGGGCCATCACCATGCGGTTGAGCTGCACCTGCGGCCCGCTGGACGCGAGCCACACGGGCGTGCCGTAGGGAATGCTCTGGCGGTCCACGGCGATGGAGCGGCCGGGGGTGAGCGGCACGCCCTGCGCGCCGCGCGGGCCAAAGCCCGCGTCCAGCGGGCTCAGCGGCTCCTCGCGGAAGAACACGTAGCGCGGGTTGGTCCACATCAGCTCATTCGTGCGCTGGGGGTTGGCGGCCAGCCAGGCGCGGATGCCGGGCCAGGTGGCGTCGCGGGTGTAGCCCTGGTCCAGCAGCCAGCGGCCGATGCTCTGGTAGGGCTGGTCGTTGGTGCCCGCGTAGGCCACGCGCACCAGCGACACCGTGCCGTCCGCCTCGGCGATGCGCAGGCGGCCCGAGCCCTGGATGTGCAGCACCATCGATTCGACCGGGTCGCGCAGCCAGGCGATGGCCCGGCCGGCCAGCGCGGCCTGGGCCTCGGGCAGTGTCTCGATCTGCTGGCGCGTGTACCAGGGCTTGCGCGTCCCGAGCCCGGCGGGCACGCGGTAGACCGGCACGTTGAAACCGTTGCCGGGCTGGCGGGAGCCCTCCATCATCGGCTCGTAGTAGGCCGTTAGCAGGCCGTCGGGGTTGCCGTCGGTCGCCTCCACGCGGTAGGGCTGCAGCCGCGCGATGAGCCAGGCGCGCTGCTCCTCACCTGTGGCGATGCTCAGCTGGCGCACGTCGCTGCACAGCGAGGTGAAGGGCGGCGCGGGCCGCTCGCAGCTCTTGATCCAGGCGTTCCAGGCCTCGTGCAGCGCGTCTTCGGTGAAGCCGGGCAGCTCGGCCCAGCGCACGGGCACCCAGCGGCTCTTAGGCTGGGACATCGGCGGGGGCAGCGGGCCGGTGTCGCCCGGCAGAACCACCGCGCCGGGCGGCAGGGGCGCCGGGATGGCCGGGGGGCGGGAGGGGCTTGCGGGCGGTGGGCTCGAGCAGGCGGCCAGCGTTCCTACAATCAGTGCCGTCAATACAAGGCCTAGAAGGTGTTTGCGATCATGCCGTGGCCGTGTTGGAGTGCCTTCGGGATGAGTGGATGGCTCGGGTGCGCCGCAGGGGCTCGCGCTTGTGCAAGCAGCCGGGGCGTCCCATCGCCCGTTTTCACTCCAGCCCGAAGGGCCGAGGGCTTTGCGGTCGGTCTGCTGCGTTGCGGCGCTTGCCAATAGCGGGGCCATGGGCCGCACACCACGCCTTGTATCCCATCCCGCAATGGCCTCTGCGCGGCCACGGGGTGACCGTAAATACGTTCTTGGGAGTGTCAATTTCATGGGGCTGATTTTGCTTGAAGCGCTGCTCGCGCTGGTGCTGCTGGTCGCCATCGTCTGGTGGACCATGTTCTCAGGCCGCAAGGGTGGTGAGCTGCAGCAGCCCCCGAAGGATTCCCCGCCGCCGCCCCCCGCCCCCGCCCCTCCACCGCCCCCGGCGCAGTGACTTGGCATGCGCGCGGGGCGCGGGCGCCAGGCGGTGCCGTCCTACAGCCAGGGTGCCGCTGTGCCGATGGCGCCCATGCCAGCCCGCGGCCACGATGGCGTTGAGCTGGGCGCACCCGAGGCCGGGGCCAAGGACAGGCCACACGGCACGCGAACGGAACTCCCGAAGCGCCCAGCTCCAACGAATCTTTCAAGGAGCACCACCATGCGCAAACACATTCTTCTCGGCGCCACCGCCGTCATCGTCCTGGCCACGGGCTGCGCCAGCATGGACGACACCCAGCGCCGTACCGCCACAGGGGCCGGCGTGGGCGCGCTGGCCGGCGCCGTCATCGGCTCCGCCACCGGCGGCAGCGCCGGCACGGGGGCGGTCGTGGGCGCGGGCGTGGGGGCGCTGGGCACCTACATCTGGTCGCAGAACATGGAGCGGCAAAAGCGCGAGATGGAGCGTGCGACCCAGGGCACCGGCATCGCCGTGACGCAGACGGCCGACAACCAGCTCATGCTCAACATCCCGAGCGACATCTCGTTCGCCGTGGGCCGCTCGGACATCCAGCCCAACTTCGCGCCGGTGCTCGACCAGTTCGCTGCCGGCCTGCGCAACAACCCCAACACCGATGTGCGCATCGTGGGCCACACGGACAACACCGGCAGCGACGCCATCAACAACCCGCTCTCGGTGGACCGCGCCGCCAGCACGCGCAGCTACCTCACGGCACGGGGCGTGGACGGGCGCCGCATCGCCATCGATGGCATGGGCGAGCGCTACCCGATCGCCACCAACGACTCGGCCGACGGCCGCGCCCGCAACCGGCGGGTGGAAATCTTCGTGGGTGAGCGCCCGCGCGGCTAGCGGCTAGCCGCCGCACCCCGGCGCGCGGGCGCGGGGGCCGGCCTACTGCCCCGTGCGCAGCAGGTTGGCCAGCTCCACCGCCGACTTGACCTGCATCTTGTCGAACACCCGCGAGCGGTGCACTTCCACCGTGCGCACGCTGATGTCCAGCTGGTCGGCGATCAGTTTGTTAGGCAGGCCCGCCACCACCAGGTCCATCACATCGCGCTCGCGCTCCGTCAGGTCCGCGAGCCGCACCTGCAGGTCACTGCGCTCGCGCAGCTGCGCCAGCCGCTCCGCCGACTGCGCCAGCGCCTGCTCGATCCGGTCCACCAGGGCATTGTCGGAAAAGGGCTTCTCGCAAAAATCGAAGGCGCCCCGCTTGACCGTGTCCACGGCCGTGGGCACGTCGGCGTGGCCCGTGAGGAAGATCACCGGCATGGTGGCCAGGTCGCCACGCACGGCGAGCAGGTCGAACAGCGCCAGGCCGCTCATGCCGGGCATGCGCACGTCCAGCAGCAGGCAGCAGGGCTGGCGCTGCGCCGGGCGGCTTTGCAGCATGGCATCAAAGGCCTCGGCGCTGTCGAACGATTCGCTCGGGAGCCGGCGCGAGCGCAGCAGCCAGGCCAGGGCCTCGCGCACGCTGGCGTCGTCGTCCACGATGTACACGGTGGCGTTGGATACGGGTTCCATCAGGTGTCAGGCGAAGGTTGGGGAACGGGCAGCGTGAAGGTAAAGACCGTACCACGCGGCTCGTGGGGGGCAAATCCGAGAAAACCACCGTGCTGCTCGATCACCGTGCGGCACATCGAGAGGCCCAGGCCCATGCCTTCGGCGCGGGTGGTGAAGAAGGGCGTGAAGAGTTTTTTCGCCACGTCCGCCGCGATGCCGGTTCCGAGGTCCGTCACCGCGAACTCGATCCATCCGCTGTGCTGGTTCGAGGCGGCGCGCCGCACGCGGATGTCGAGCACGCGCGTGGGAATGGCGGGGTCGTCCATGGCCTGCATGGCGTTGCGCGCCAGGTTGAGCAGCACCTGCTCGACCATGGTGCGGTCGCACAGGACGGGGGGCAGGTTCGGCTCCACCGTGGTGTTCACCCGCACGGCCAGCTTGCGCGCCTGCAGGCTCACCAGCGGGAGGATGGCGTCGAGCAGCTGGCGCGCCTGCACGGCCTCCCGCGCCTGGTCGCGGCGGCGCACGAAGTCGTGCACGCTCTTGATCACCTTGCCGGCGCGCTCGGCCTGCCGCGCGATGTGCTGCATGGCCATGCGCACGTCCTGCAGCTGCTCCGCGTTGGGTGCGGCGCCCGCCGGGCTTCCCGCCTGGGGCGCCGGCGCCTCCAGCAGGTTGATGGAGCCCGTGGCGTAGCTGGAGATGGCGGCCAGGGGCTGGTTGAGTTCGTGGCTCAGCAGCGAGGCCATCTCGCCCACGGTGGCCAGCCGGGCGGTGGCCTGCAGCCGCTCTTGCGAGGCACGCGAAAGCTCCTCCACCCGCCGCTGCTCGCTGATGTCGAGGAACGCGCTCATCCATCCCGTGTGCAGGCCCTGGGCGTTGATGAGCGGGGCCTCGATGATGAGCACCGGAAAGCGCGTGCCGTCCTTGCGCATGAATTCGGACTCGAACCCCTCGCGCGGCGGCATGGTGCCCGCGAAGCGGATGGCCTGGCGCTGGCGGTACTCCTCCACGCGCTCGGGCGGCCAGTAGGGTGCGGTCACGCTCTGGCCCAGCAGTTCCGGGGCGCTGAACCCCACCATGGCGCAGAACGCGGGGTTCACATAGGTGATGCGGCCTTCCAGGTCGCGGGCGCGCAGGCCCGTGACCAGCGAGTCCTCCATCGCCTTGCGGAATGCCAGCGCGTCGGCCAGGTCGCGCTCGGCGCGCAGGCGCCGGCGGTTGTCGCGCACCAGCACCACCATCACGGTGACCAGCGCGATCGACATGGCGGTGACCAGCGCGGTCAATACATTGGGGAACAGGCTGGGCGCGCTGTGCCAGGTGTCCATGCGCAGCACCAGCGTGCTGCCGGGCAGATCCAGCAGGTGCGTGGCCGTGAACATGCGCGAGCCCCGGCGCGCGGCGCCCAGCACGGCCAGCCGGGTGCCGTCGGCCTCGGTGAAGGAGGCCTCCTGGCTGCGCGTGAGGTTGTGCGCCACCAGGTTGATCAGCACGTCCTGCAGGGCGTAGGTGGCCACGAGGAAGCCCGTGCTGCGCCCCCCCGAGCTCAGGGGCAGGCACAGCTCCATCATTTCCGAGCCCAGCCCGTCGCCGTGCGGCTGGAAGTAGCTGCTGGAATAGGCGGGGCTGCTCAGGCGGCGCGCGTTGGCGCAGGCAATGGCGGCGTCGGACTGGTTGCCTTCGCGCAGCCGCGCGTCCCAGGCCACGGGGCGGTAGGGCGACTGGGCATGCGTGCGCACCCGCAGGCTGGTATCCCGCCACTCGATGCGCACCAGCTCGCGCCGGTTGCGCAGCAGCTCCGAGGCATCCACTTCCCAGGCGAGCTGGCCCGGGTCGCCCGCGTGCAGTGCCTGCAGGCTCTGCAGGTTGCGCGTGAGCGCCACGCGGATGTCGGACACCGCGTCGGCCGTGTCGCGCTCCAGGCGCGACTGCACCTGGCTGGCCTCGTACCGCCCCGCAAGCCACACCATGGTGGCGAGCATGGAGATCACGAGCAGCACCAGCAGGGTCCACAGCGACCAGCGCCGCCATGCGCCCCGCCAGCGCCTGAAAAGTGTGCGCTGCTGCGGGATCTTCACAGGACGCGGTGCGACAGGGAGGGAAGCTGCAGGCGCACGTCGCGCAGGCGCTGCGCGTCGACCACGCCCGACACCACGCCCGCCTGCTGGTCCTGCTCGGCCAGGATGGTGCCCCAGGGGTCCACCAGCATGCTGTGGCCCCAGGTGTGCCGGCCGTTCTCGTGCACGCCGCCCTGGGCGGGGGCCAGCACGTACGCCAGGTTCTCCACGGCGCGGGCGCGCAGCAGCACCTCCCAGTGCGCCTGGCCGGTGGTGTGGGTGAACGCGCTGGGCACGAGCAGGAGGTCCGCTCCGGCGCTGGCATGCAGGCGGTACAGCTCGGGGAAGCGCAGGTCATAGCACACGGAAAGGCCCACCCGCCAGCGGTGGCCGTCGCGCGATGGCAGCTCGAACTGCACGGGCGTGCCACCGGCCTCGATGACCCGGCCTTCGTGGTACTGCTCGCGGCCGTTGTCGAAGTAAAAGAGGTGGATCTTGTCGTAGCGTGCCACGCAGCCGCCCGTGGGGTCGAACACCAGGGTGGTGTTGCGCACCCGGTCCGGCGCGGCGGTCTGCAGCGGCAAGGTGCCGCCCACCACCCACATCCGCAGGTCGCGCGCCGCGCTGGCCAGGAAATCCTGAATCCGGCCTTCGCCCAGGGTCTCGCGCAGCGCGAGCTTGTCGGTGTCCTTGTGCCCCATCGCGCAGAAGTACTCGGGCAGCACCGCCAGCTCGGCGCCGGTGCCGGCCGCCTGCTCCAGCAGCGTGCGCGCGGCGCGCAGGTTGTCTTCCAGGCGGGTGCCCGACACCATCTGGATCGCGGCGACTTTCATCATGAGGCTTCTCCGGTTCTGGCGGGGCTGGTGCGGGGCGCTGCGTCGCTGGCGGGGCCCGGCTCGCGCCCGCGGCGGGGGACGCGCACGACGCGCGGGTCTGTCCAGGTGCCGTCGATGCGGAACTCCTGCGTGGCGGCCTCGATGAGCGGTCCGCGCAGGAACACCTGGGCCAGGAAGCTGCCCAGGCCGATCACGGGGTTGATGGCGGTGGCCACCAGCGATGCCGTCATGGCATTGATCTCGGGCACCACCACCACGCGCAGATCCTGGGTCTCGTGGTCGATGTTGGCGCTGCCCTCCATCAGCACGGCGGCATTCACGCCCTTCATCTGCAGGTTGTTCGTGGTGGCCACGCCCTGCTCGATGCGCACGTCGCCGCGCACGAAGTCGAACGCGAAGCCTTCGCTGAACACGTCGCGAAAATCGAGCGTGAGGCGCCGCGGCAGCGACTGCAGGCTGAGCACGCTGAGCAGCTTGGCCAGGCCCGGCTCGGCCTTGAGGAACTGGCCTGCTTCGATGTTCACGTTGATCTGGCCCGTCATGGACCGGTAGTCCGGGCTGAAGGGCGCGCCCATCCAGGCCACCTGGCCCTCCATGCGTCCCTTGCCGCGCCGCACCACGCCCGGCATGCCCATGCGCCCCAGCAGGTCGCCGGAGTCGCGGATGTCCAGCCTGAAATTGAGCACCGTGCGCCGGTCGGGGGTGCGCGGCCCGCCTCCCGCGGCATTCATCACCGCCCAGTTGCCGTTGGCGGTGAAATTCGCCTCGGGGGCGGTGATGTTGAATTTGGAGAGGCGCCATTCGCGCTGCGCGCCATCGCCGCCGCGGTTCTGCGCTTCGATCTCCACGCGCCCCAGCCGCTTGCCGCGCAACTCGAAGTCGTCCACCACGATGTCCAGCGCGGGCAGGGCTCCGGGCTGTTCATCCAGCAGCGCTTCGACCTGGTTCACATCGCTTTGCGGCATGTTCACGCGGGACAGCCGTGCGAACAGGCGCCCGTTGGGCTGGTCGGCGGCGCCGGGCTGGCGGTATTCCAGGTAGCCGTTGAGTTCGGTGGCATCGAGGTTGGCGCGCCAGGTGGTGCCGTCGCGCAGGGCCCCGGCCACGATGTTGTGCAGCGTCCGGCCCTGGAGGGTGAGCTCGCGCGCACGCAGGGCCAGCGTGGTGGGCAGGTAGTCCTGCGCCAGGCTGTGCGCGCTGGCCGGGGCCGCGGCGGCCGGCGCGCGCGCGGCGGTTTCCACGCGGGAGGTGGCCTGCGTCAGCACGTCCTCCCAGGCATCCACATCCAGCTTGCCCTGGTTGATGTTGGCGGCCACGCCCTGGGCGGGCATGGGGGCCGATTCGCCACCCGACAGGCCGACGCCGATGGTGCCCCGCAGCACCCGGGCCTGGGGCCCGCTGATATCGCGCACGTACACGGCCGAACCCAGCGCGCCCAGGTCCACCGTGACCTGGTCGCGCAGGGGCGGGGCGTCGGCACCGCTCCCGTGCCCGGCCTGGGTCACGCCGGCCAGGGATTCGCGCGCCACCTGGGTTTCAAAGCGCAGGGGCAGGCTGGTCTCCGCGGTCTTGCCCAGCGGCGGCGGGAGCGCCAGCGCCAGTCCCTGCAGGCTGGTCGTCACCTGCACCTCCGGCACGCCCCGGCGAAACGCCAGCGTCATGGCGTACGGCGTGCTGCCCGTGGCGTGGCGCGCCAGCTGCGAGAGCATGCCCAGCTGCGGCGCCTGCTGCAGCCCTTCGGCCGTCGCAGTGCCCTGGGCGCGCACCTGCACGGCCGACTCGGCCGCCGGCGTGTGGGCCGGCAGCGCGCGCATGCCACCTTCCAGCTTGACGCTGCCACCCAGCGCCTGCGCCTGCACGGCGTTGAGCGAGAAGCCGCCCTCGGTGAACTGCACCACGCCCCGCACGCGGCTCAGCGCAGGGGTGTCGGGCGTGATGCGCAGTTCGTTGCCGGCCAGCGTGACGCTGCCCTGGACCTTGGACTTGTTGATGTCGCTGATGGGCAGGGACAGGCGCAGCTGGAAGTCCGCATTGCCCGTGCCGCTGGCCTGGTCGAGCGCGTTGCCGGTCATGCGGCCCAGGGGCGACGTGCCCATGAGCGCGAGCAGTTCGGGCAGCGGCCCCCGGGCGTCGGCGCTGACGCTGACCACGGTGTGGGCCAGGTCCGGGATGCGGGCATCCACCTTGGACAGGCGCAGGCCCTGGCGCCCCGCGAAGCTGCCGGTGGCGCCGCGCACCTGCATGGACGAGCGCTCGAAGATCAGCTCGCCGCCCAGTTCCGTCAGCGCGGGCCAGGGCAGGGTGCCCGCCGGCTGCAGGCTGGGGGGCACGTAGGCGTAGGTCACGTCCTTGACGCGCGCGGCGATGCGGAATTCGCCCTGTCTGGGGTCGTTGAACGGCAGGTGGTGCAGGTCGCCCTTCACGCGGAACTGCACGTTGCTGGCGCTGCCCGCGACGACCGCGTCGCGCACATAGTGGCGCGAATCCGCCGGAATGGACAGCGGCAGGTAGCGGTGCACGCGGGTGCCGTCGGCGCGGTGCAGCGTGCCGGTGAGATCCAGCACGCCGGGAAACCGCGACTGGTGCGGCACCTTGGCCGCATCGCTCGTGTGCCAGGTCGCCCGTGCCTCGCCCTGCGCGTCGGCGTTGGCGAACTGCACGTCGTTGGCCTGCACCGCGATGCGGCTGCCCTCGAGCTGCCAGCGCACGTCGGCGCTGAGCCGGTCCAGGGGCAGCACCGGGTCCTCGAACACGCCGGGCAGCACCAGGGCGCCCGAGGCGATGGTCAGGGCCGCCTTGCCCCCTCCCTGGGTCATGTCCACGTCCACCGTGGCCCCGCGCAGGCCCAGGTGGGCGGTGGCCCCGGCGGAGGCATCGCCGGCCAGCGCGAGGCCGCGGATGCGCCCGCGCAGCTGGTACTGCTGCAGGTTGTCCAGGGGGCCTTTCCAGGTGGCCTGGATCTCATCCACCAGGCCTTGCGGCGCGTAGGTGCGGACCGCATCGTGCGCCGTGGCCCCCAGCGGCAGGCGGCTCGCGATCTGCGCGAGCGCGGCCAGGTCCAAGCGGTCCGCGCGGAACTCGCCCTGGGCGGGCACCTTGCCCGCGGCGGCCGTGTGGACCAGCCGCAAATTGCCGCCCGGCCAGGTCATTCCGTCATCGGTCTGGAACAGCAGGCCCTGGGTTGAAAACTCGAAACCCCCGTTCAGCCGGCGGCCGCCGAGACGCCCCTGGATCGAGGGCAGCACCAGCGCCTGCAAATCGGGGCCCAGCTTCGCGTTGACGTCGGCCAGCGCCAGGTCGGCCGTGCCGCCCACGATCTGCCCGCGCTGCACGTCGGCCCAGGCGCGCAGCGCGCCACGGCCGTGGGCCACCTCCACGCCCACGTCGGCGTGGTGGCGCAGCCGCGAGACGTCCACCCGCGCGAAATCTGCAAACACCTGCCCGTTCCAGTGCTTCCAGTTGCCGTCGCGTGCGCTCAGCAGCGGCGCGCGGAACAGCCCCACCACCGTGAAGCGGTCGCCCCAGGCCTCCGGCGGGGTGGCGTCCAGCCGCAGGTGGTGGTGCCAGTTGCCATTGCGCAGCAGAAGGTCCACCTTCTCCAGGGCAAGCTCGGGGGCACCGCGCTGCTCGTCGGTCCAGCGCACCGTGCCATTGCGGATGAACACTTCGCCCTGCGAGAACAGCCAGTCGGCCGCGGCGTTGTCCTCGCCCTGCTGCTGGGAAAAGTCCAGGCCCGCCACCTGGATGCGCCCGTCGGCGGTGCGCCGCGCCTCCAGCTCGGGCCCTTCAATGTAGAGCTGCTCGAAACCCCCATTGAGCAAGGAGCGGGGCGACAGCGCCACGACCACGCGCGGCAGGCGCAGCGCGGAACGGCCCGCGGCGTCCAGCAGCGCGACATCCGAGAGTTCGACCGATGGGATCAGGCCCTCCGTGTGCGCCGCGATGGCCCCGATCCGCACCGGAACCCCCAGGGCCCGTGCGGCATGTGCCTCCAGCTGCGGGCGGAAATCGCCGATTCGCGGCACAATCCAGCCATGAAGTGCCCCCCACGCGATGGCCAGCAGCAGCCAGAAGGCCAGCAGCAAACCCAGCGACCACCGCGCGAGACCTGCCACGAATTTCAGCAGGCGGGTGGGGTGCGTGGTGGGAGCGATCATGGTGGGATTGAATGTGGCAGGAATTATGACCCGCGGCCTTAGCGCGGGTTCACTACAAACCAGTGTCCTTATGTATGTGGCCCCTTGCCATGTCTGCCATGCCCGCGTCTCCCGCTGATCCCCGCTGCCACCAGCCCCGTCCCGAGGGCCCGCTGGCCGCGCATTCGCGCTTCTACCAGCGCCTGCACCGCCGCTATGCGGACGATCTGTCCCTGCTGCCCGCAGGGGCGCCGGTCCTGGCCACCATGGAGGCGGCCTACGATGCGCTGCGCTCGCGCGGCTGCGACACGGGCACGGCCCTGCGCGTGCTGCGCCAGCTCGTCATGGAGCGGCTCGTCCAGCTGGACTGCGACGCGCAGGCGCCGCTCGCCGACATCACCCGCGCCGTGACCGAGCTGGCCGAGCTGGCGCTGGACCGTGCCAGCCACCAGGCGCGGCAGGAGCTGGACGAGCGCCACGGCGCGCCACGCGGACCGGACGGCCAGCCCGTGCAGCTGTGGATCATCGGCATGGGCAAGCTGGGTGCGCGCGAGCTCAATGTCTCCAGCGACATCGACCTGATCTACGTGTACGAACACGATGGCGAGACCGCGGGCACGGCCGACGGCCGGGGGCGCATCTCCAACCACGAATACTTCGCGCGGGCGGTCAAGGCCATCTACAGCCTGGTGGGGGATACCACCGAGCACGGCTTTGTGTTCCGCGTGGACCTGGCGCTGCGCCCCAATGGCAACTCCGGCCCGCCGTCGGTCTCGTTGTCGGCGCTGGAGGAGTACCTGCAGCTGCATGGCCGCGAATGGGAGCGTTTTGCCTGGCTCAAGAGCCGGGTGGTGGCGCCGCACGACTGCATTGGCAGCCCCGAGGTGCAGGCGCTGCGGGGCGTGGTGCTGCCCTTCGTGTTCCGCCGCTACCTGGACTACAGCGTGTTCGATGCGCTGCGTTCCCTGCACCGCCAGATCCGCGACCATGCGGCCAAGCGCAGCGCGGGCCACCCCGAGCGCGCCAACGACGTCAAGCTCTCGCGCGGCGGCATCCGCGAGATCGAGTTCACGGTGCAGCTGCTGCAGGTGGTGCGCGGCGGCCAGTTTCCCGAGCTGCGCCGCCGGCCCACGCTCGATGCGCTCACGCGCCTGGCCCAGGCGGGCCTCATGCCGCAGGAAACCGCCGATGCCCTGGCGCGCGCCTATGTCTTCTTGCGCCGGGTGGAGCACCGCATCCAGTACCTGGACGACCAGCAGACCCACGTGCTGCCCACGCGCGACGACGACCTCGCCTGGATCGCCTACACCCTGGGCTACCCTGACTGCTGCGCCTTCCTGCACGAGCTGGACGCGCACCGCGAACTCGTCGCCCAGGAGTTCGACACCTTGCTGGGTGGCGCGGGCAAGAAGCAGTGCAATGGGGGCGGCTGCGGCGGCCCCCGCGCCTCGGCGCCCCCGCCCCCCGAATTCGACACCCTGCTGGAACAGCTGCCGCCCGGATTCCGCGAGCGCGTGGCCGAATGGCGCAGCCACCCGCGCGTGGCGGGCCTGCGCGACGAAGCCCGCGCCCGCCTGTTCCGGCTGGTGCAGCGCACCGCGCAGTGGCTCAAGGAGGGCCGCGTCACCGAAGAGGCCGCGCTGCGCCTGGCCAACTGGCTGGAGCCGCTGCTGCGCCGCGAGAGCTATCTGGCGCTGCTGCTGGAGCGCCCCTCCGTGCACGAACAACTGCTGCACTTGCTGGGCGCGGCCAAATGGCCCGCCCGCTACCTGCTGCAGCACCCGGGCGTGATCGATGAACTGGTGGGGGATTCGCTGCTGGCCGAGCGCTTCGTGGTGGCGGACTTCGAGCGCGAACTGGCCGTGCGGCTCGCGTCCCTGCAGTCCACGGGCGAGGACGATGACGAAACCCTGCTGAACCTGCTGCGCCGCGCCCAGCACGCGGAAACCTTCCGCACCCTCGCGCGCGACGTGGAGCGGCGCATCACCGTCGAGCAGGTGGCGGATGACCTGTCCGCCCTGGCCGACAGCGTGCTGCGCATCACGGCCCAATGGTGCTGGAGCCGCCTCAAGACGCGCCACCGCGACAGCCCGCAGTTCGCCATCATTGGCTACGGCAAGCTGGGCGGCAAGGAGCTGGGCTACGGCAGCGACCTGGACATCGTCTTCGTGTTCGACGACGACGATGAGCGCGCGCCCGAGGTCTACGCCGCTTTCGTGCGCAAGCTCATCAACTGGCTCACCGTGAAGACGGGCGAGGGCGACCTGTACGAGATCGACACCGCACTGCGGCCCAATGGCAGCTCGGGCCTGCTGGTCACGAGCTTCGAGGCCTACGCCAACTACCAGCAGCGCCGGGGCAGCAACACCGCCTGGACCTGGGAGCACCAGGCCATGACGCGCGCGCGCTTCGTGATGGGCAGCGATGCCCTGCAGGCGCGCTTCGATGCCGTGCGCGAGGCCGTGATCACCTCCGAACGCGACCCCGCCGCCCTGCGCGAGGAGATCGTGCTCATGCGCGAGCGCGTGCGCGCGGCGCACCCCACGCGCGACGGGCAGTTCGATGTGAAACACAGCCCGGGCGGCATGGTGGATGCGGAGTTCGCGGTGCAGTACCTCGTGCTCTCGCAATCCGCGAACCACCCGGAGCTGGTGGGCAACGTGGGCAACATCGCGCTGCTGCAGCGCGCCGAGCAGGTGGGCCTGCTGCCGCCCGGCGTGGGCATGGCGGCGGCCGACGCCTACCGCGAACTGCGGCGCGTGCAGCACGTGGCGCGCCTGGACGAGGCGCCCACCCAGGTTGCGCCGCCCGCGCTGCAGGCCGAGCGGAATGCGGTGCTGGCCCTGTGGAGGGCGGTGTTCGGCTGAGGCCGGTCCCGGCGTGACGTTTCGTTGCATTTTTGGCGGGTGAATTTTCCGCTGGCCTTCGCCAATTCAAACAACTGTTTGAATTCTGGTGTTTAATCCGGTGCCATGAGTTTTGGCGCCCATTTCATTCCCGCAGCCCAGCGCACCGCCCGCAGTGATGGCGAGGACACGCGCGCGCGCCTGCTGCACGCGGCGCTGCAGCTGTTCTCCGAGCGGGGCTTCGCACAGACCTCGGTGCGCGCCATCGCCGAGGCCGCTGGCACCAATGTCGCCGCGATCGCCTACCACTTTGGCGACAAGGCCCGGCTGTACACGGCCACGTTCTATGAACCCTTTGGCAGCGGCAGCGACCTCATCGCCGTGTTCGCCGATCCCGCACTGACCCTGCCGCAGGCGCTCGCCTCCTATTTCGGGGGGTTTCTGGAGCCGCTCAAGCACGATGACCTCGTGACCCAGTCGCTGCGCCTGCATGTGCGCGAGCTGCTGGACCCGACCCACGTGTGGCCCGAGCTCATCGAGCGCGAGTGCCGGGCCCCCCACCTGGCCCTGGTCCAGGTGCTGTGCCGCCACATGGGCGTGCAGGAGGTGGACGACGACATGCACCGCCTCGCCTTTTCCCTGGCCGGGCTGATCATGCAGATGTGGACCCAGCGCGACCCGCTGCAGGTCATTGCGCCGCAGCTGGCAGGGTCGGGGGCTGTGGATGAGTGGGTGGACCGGCTGACCGGCTACGCCCTGAGCATGGTGCAGGGCGAGATCGCCCGGCGGCAGGCCGCACAACGGCCCGCGCGCCGCAGTACTTCACGGAATTCGCACAAGGAATCCAACGCATGACTTTGAGCAAGACCCGATTCTTCTGGGCCGCCTGCCTGCCGCTGGCCCTGGGCGCCTGTGCCGTCACGGCGCCCCCCGCGCAGATGCCCGCGCCGCCGCCGGTGGCGTGGCAGGCGCCCTTGCCGCACCAGGGCTCGCTGGGGGACCTGGCGCGGTGGTGGACGCAGCTGGGCGACCCGCTGCTCGTCGAGCTGATCGATGCCGCGCAAGCCATCAGCCCTGGCGTGGCGCAGGCCCAGGCCCGCATCGCGCAGGCGCGTGCCACGCAGGTGAGCAGCCGCGCCGCGCTGCTGCCGTCGCTCGATGCGCAGGCCAGCGCCAGCCGGGGTTTCAACGAGCAGCTCGCGGGCATCGCCACCACGGCGCAGGCCGGGCTGCAGGCGAGCTGGGAGATCGACCTCTTCGGCGCCAACCGGGCCACCAAGACGGCGGCCGACGAGCGGCTGGCGGGCGCGCAGGCGCTGTGGCACGAGGCGCGCGTGAGCGTGGCCGCCGAGGTGGCGCAGCAGACGAGCAGCCTGCGCACCTGCCTGGAGCAGCTGCGTGTGGCCGAGCGCGATGCGCAGTCGCGCGGCGAGACCTCGCGGCTGTCCGACCTCAGCGAACGCGCCGGTTTCACGGCGCCCGCCACCGCCGCCCTGGCGCGTGCCAGCGCCGCCGAAGCCCAGGCGCGCGCATCGCAGCAGCGCATGCAATGCGATGTCGAAGTCAAGACCATGGTGGCGCTGACCGGGTGGGAAGAGCCCGCGCTGCGCGCGCGCCTGTCCACGCCGGCATCCGCCGCGCCCGACACCCTGTTCGCCATCGCCGCCCTGCCCGCCCAGGTGCTGGCCCAGCGCCCCGACGTGTACAACGCCGAGCGCGAAGTCGCCGCCGCCAGCGCCGACGTGGGCAGCGCACAGGCCCAGCGCTACCCGCGCCTGTCGCTCAGCGGCTCGGTGGGAACGGCCTGGGTGCGCAGCGGCGGCGTGACGACCGACCTGAACACCTGGACCATCGGCCCGCTGGCGCTCAGCGTGCCCCTGTTCGACGGCGGCCGCCGTGGCGCCCAGGTGGAGGCGGCGCAGGCACGCTACGACGAGGCCGCCGCGCTCTACCGCGCCAAGGTGCGCCAGGCCGTGAGCGAGGTCGAGCAGGCGCTGGTGCGGCTGCAGAGCACGGCCGAGCGCAATGCCAGTGCGCGGGTGGCGGCGGCGGGCTACCGCAACTCGTTCGATGCCACGGAGGCGCGCTGGCGCGGCGGGCTGGCGAGTCTGGTGGAGCTGGAAGACGCGCGCCGCACCTCCCTGGCGGCCGAGAACGCGCTGATCGCGCTGCAGCACGAACGCCAGGCCGCCTGGGTTTCGCTGTACCGCGCCGCGGGCGGTGGCTGGAAAGAGTGAAACACCCCCCTGAGTCGCTTCGCGCATTCCCCCTCTCCCGACTCGCTGGGCGAGTCGGGAGAGGGGGACGCCCCCGGCGCGGCGGGGCGGCCCTTGCGCGGGGGCACTGGCCTGCGCCGCGCCAGTTTCATCCCGTGCGAGTGGCGCGTAGCGCCGTGGATAGTTGATATGAATTCTTCAGGACGAAAGCAAATGCAAAATTTCTCTTCCTTCAAGTTCTCTCCGACGGCCTTCGCCGTGATTGCTGCCTGCGTGCTGGCCACCGGCGGCGCCCTGGTTTTCTCCAGCGCATCGCGCGCCGCCGACGAGCCCAAGGCGGGCCAGCCCCGCCCCGCGCTCACGGTGAGCACGGCGCAGCCCCAGCGGACGTCGGTGCCCTTGCGCCTGGCGGCCAACGGCAACGTCGCTGCCTGGCAGGAAGCCAGCATCGGCGCCGAAAGCAATGGACTGCGCCTGACCGATGTGCGGGTGAATGTGGGTGACGTGGTCAAGGCCGGCCAGGTGCTCGCCACCTTCTCGGCCGAAACGGTGCAGGCCGACGTGGCGCAGATGCGCGCCAGCCTGCTCGAAGCCCAGGCCAACGCGGCCGAGGCCGCAGCCAATGCCGACCGCGCCCGCTCGCTGCAGGCCACGGGTGCCCTGAGCCAGCAGCAGATCCAGCAGTACACCACCGCCGAGAAGACGGCGCAGGCCCGGGTGGAGGCCGCCAAGGCCACGCTGAACGCGCAGCAGCTGCGCCTGAAGTACACGCAGGTGGTGGCACCCGACAGCGGCGTGATCTCGGCCCGCACGGCCACGGTGGGCGCGGTGGTGGGCGCGGGCACGGAGCTGTTCCGCATGGTGCGCAAGGGGCGCCTCGAATGGCGCGCCGAAGTCACGTCCACCGAGCTGCGCCGCATCGCGCCGGGCGCCAAGGTCAGCGTGACCGCGGCCAGCGGCGCGGCGGCCGAAGGCACCGTGCGCATGGTGGCCCCCACGGTGGACCCGCAAACCCGCAATGCGCTGGTGTATGTCGATTTGCCGGCGAACAGCGATTTCCGCGCCGGGATGTTCGCGCGCGGCGAGTTCGCGCTGGGCAGCAGCGATGCGCTCACGGTGCCGCAAGAGGCGCTGGTGGTGCGCGACGGGTTCTCGTACGTGTTCGTGGTGGGCGCCGAGCAGCGCGTGCAGCAGCGCAAGGTGCAGACGGGGCGCCGCGTGGCCGACCGGGTGGAAGTGCTCTCGGGCCTGGACGCGAATGCCTCCGTCGCCGTGCGCGGCGCGGGTTTCCTGAATGACGGGGACCTGGTGCGTGTGGTCGGCGCGCCGCCGGCGAGCGGCAGCACCTCCTCCTTGCAGGAATTCAAACAAAAAGTGCCTGTAGCGCAGGTTGATCAAGCGCTGGTAGCTATCAAATAAGGAGCGTTCTCCATGAATGTATCCACCTGGTCCATCAAGAACCCGATACCGGCGCTGATGCTGTTCGTGCTGCTGACGTTCGGCGGCCTGCTGTCGTTCAACGCGATGAAGGTGCAGAACTTTCCGGACATCGACCTGCCCACGATCTCCGTGACCGTGGCGCTGCCGGGCGCATCGCCCGCGCAGCTGGAAAACGACGTGGCGCGCAAGATCGAGAACAGCATCGCCACGCTGCAGGACTTGAAGCACATCTACACCAAGGTGCAGGACGGCGGCGCCACCATCACGGCCGAGTTCCGCCTGGAAAAGCCCACGCAGGAGGCGCTCGACGATGTGCGCTCGGCCGTGGCGCGGGTGCGCGGCGACCTGCCCGGCGACGTGCGCGACCCCATCGTGACCAAGATGGACCTGGCCGCGCAGCCCGTGCTGGCCTTCACCATCGCCTCGAGCCGCATGGACAGCGAGGCGCTGTCGTGGTTCGTGGACGATGCCGTGGCCAAGAAGCTGCTCACCGTGCGCGGCGTGGGCGCGGTCAACCGCGTGGGCGGTGTTCAGCGCGAGGTGCATGTGGCGCTGGACCCGGTGAAGCTGCAGGCGCTCAACGCCTCGGCGGCCGACGTGTCGCGCCAGCTGCGCCTGGTGCAGACCGAGAGCGCCGGCGGCCGCACCGACCTGGGCGGCAGCGAGCAGCCCGTGCGCACGCTGGCCACGGTGCAGTCGGCCCAGGAGCTTTCCAGCCTCACGCTGTCGCTGTCGGACGGCCGCCACGTGCGGCTCGATCAGGTCGCCACGGTGTCGGACACGATTGCCGAGCCGCGCGCGCTGGCCCTGCTCAACGGCAAGCCCGTGGTGGGCTTCGAGGTGGCGCGCAGCAAGGGCGCGAGCGAGATCGAGGTGGGCGGGGCCGTGCAGGCCGCGCTCAAGGAGATGCGCGCGCAGCACCCCGACCTGGAGATCACCGAGGCCTTCAACTTCGTGCAGCCCGTGCAGGAGGAATACGACGGCTCCATGCACCTGCTGTACGAAGGCGCGCTGCTGGCCGTGCTGGTGGTGTGGCTGTTCCTGCGCGACTGGCGCGCCACGTTCGTCTCGGCCGTGGCGCTGCCGCTGTCGGTGATCCCGGCGTTCATCGGCATGCACCTGCTGGGCTTTTCCATCAACGTGATCACGCTGCTGGCGATGTCGCTGGTGGTGGGCATCCTGGTGGACGATGCCATCGTGGAGGTGGAGAACATCGTGCGCCACCTGCGCATGGGCAAGACGCCCTACCAGGCGGCCATGGAGGCGGCCGACGAGATCGGTTTGGCGGTGGTGGCCACCACCTTCACGCTGATCGCGGTGTTCCTGCCCACGGCCTTCATGAGCGGCATCGCGGGCAAGTTCTTCAAGCAGTTTGGCTGGACCGCGTCGCTGGCCGTGTTCGCCAGCCTGGTGGTGGCCCGCGTGCTCACGCCCATGATGGCGGCCTACATCCTCAAACCCATCGTGGACAAGCACCAGGACCCGCGCTGGATGACCGTATACCTGCGCTGGGCGGCCTGGTGCATCAGGCACCGCTGGATCACCTTCATCGCCACGGCGGCGTTCTTCATCGGCTCGCTCGCGCTGATCCCGCTGCTGCCCACCGGCTTCATCCCGCCGGACGACAACTCGCAGACCCAGGTGTACCTGGAGCTGCCGCCCGGCGCCACGCTCGCGCAGACCCGCGCCGTGGCCGAGGATGCGCGCGAGCGCATCGCCAAGGTGGAGCACGTGCAGAGCGTGTACACCACCATCGGCGGTGGCTCCGCGGGGGCGGACCCCTTCATGGGCGGGGCCAATGCCGAGACCCGCAAGGCCACTCTGACCATCCTGCTGGCCGAGCGCGGCGAGCGGCCGCGCAAGCAGGGCATCGAGAACAAGATCCGCACGGCCCTCGAAACCCTGCCCGGCGTGCGCAGCAAGGTGGGCCTGGGCGGATCGGGCGAGAAGTACGTGCTGGTGCTCTCGGGCGACGATCCGCAGGCGCTGACCACGGCCGCGCTGGCGGTCGAGAAGGACCTGCGCACCATCCCGGGCCTGGGCAGCATCTCGTCCACCGCCAGCCTGGTGCGCTCCGAGATCGCGGTGCGTCCGGACTTCGCCCGGGCCGCCGACCTGGGGGTGACCAGCAGCGCCATCGCCGAGACCCTGCGCATCGCCACCATGGGCGACTACGACGTGTCGCTGCCCAAGCTCAACCTCGCGTCGCGGCAGGTGCCCATCGTCGTGAAGCTGCAGGACGACGCCCGCAAGGACCTGTCGCTACTGGAGCGCCTGGCGGTGCCGGGCGCCAAGGGCCCGGTGATGCTGGGCCAGGTGGCCACGCTCGAATTCAGCGGCGGCCCGGCCGTGGTGGACCGCTACGACCGCGCGCGCAACGTGAACTTCGAGATCGAGCTGTCGGGCCAGCCGCTGGGTGACGTGACCAAGGCCGTGGAGGCGCTGCCCTCCATCAAGAACCTGCCGCCGGGCGTGCGCCAGATCACCATCGGCGACGCGGAGATGATGGGCGAGCTGTTCGCCAGCTTCGGCCTGGCCATGCTCACGGGCGTGCTGTGCATCTACATCGTGCTGGTGCTGCTGTTCAAGGACTTCCTGCACCCGGTGACCATCCTGGCGGCGCTGCCGCTGTCGCTGGGCGGCGCGTTCGTGGGCCTCTTGATCGCGCAAAAGAGCTTCTCGATGCCCTCGCTCATCGGGCTCATCATGCTCATGGGCATCGCCACCAAGAATTCCATCCTGCTGGTCGAGTACGCCATCCTGGCGCGGCGCGAGCACGGCATGACGCGCTTCGAGGCGCTGATCGACGCGTGCCACAAGCGCGCGCGCCCCATCATCATGACCACGCTGGCCATGGGCGCGGGCATGCTGCCCATTGCCATCGGCATCGGCGCGGCCGACGCGAGCTTCCGCTCGCCGATGGCGGTGGCGGTGATCGGGGGGCTCATCACGTCCACGCTGCTGAGCCTGCTGGTCATCCCCGCCGTCTTCACCGGGGTGGATGATCTGGGCCAGCGGTTCGGGCGCCTGGTGCGCCGGCTGCGGGGGGCGCACCACGCGCCCGCCGCCCCGGCGCTGCCCCCGGTGCCCGCCTCGCCGCCCGCACCGTGATGGCCCGGTGGTGGTTGCCCGAACAACCGGGCAATCACCCGGGTTGACCAGGGTTTGGTGGCGCGCCAGTCGTTAGATAATGTAACGAGCACCATGAACCTCGTCAGCCTGAACATCGAATCCATTCAGCTTGGCCACCCGCTGCCCTTCGTGCTGCGGGGGGCTGATGGCGTGCTGCTGGCGCAAAAGGGCTATGTCATCCGCACCCGGGACGAGCTGGCCAAGATGGTGGCGCGGGGCCGCCAGCTGTGCGTGGACACCGATGAATCCGGCGACAGCCACCGCGCCTACCTGGCGCAGCTGCAGCGCATGCTGATCGCGGACACCAACCTGGGCGAGATCGCCGCCATGCAGATGACGGCGGCCGACGACCCGGCGGGGCGCGGGCGCGGAGGCCGGGCCCTGCCCGACTGGCCCGAGCTGCAGCTGCGCGCCACGCAACTGCTGCGCGCGCCGTCCCCGTCGGACTTTGGCGGGCGCTTCCAGGCGCTGCACGACGAACTCTCGCGCCACTGTGAGCAGACGCCCGATGTCACCCTGCTGGCCCTGATCTACCTGTCGGCCCAGGAAACCCGCATGTACAGCGCCACCCACTCCATGCTGGTGGCCTGCGTGTGCATGGTGGTCGCGCGCGAGATGCTGCGCTGGCCCGAGGGCCGGGTGCAGCAGCTCGGGCATGCGGCCTTGTCCATGAACATCGCCATGACCGAACTGCAGGACCAGCTGGCCCAGCAGACCCACCCCCTGACTGCCCAGCAGATCGCGGCCGTGGAAGACCACGCATCACGGTCCGAGGCGCTGCTGCGCTCGCTGGGCGTGGCCGACACCGCATGGCTGGAGGCCGTGCGCTGCCACCACCACCGCACGCCTGGCCCGCTGGCCAAGAAGACGGAAGCCCAGCAGATGGCCCGGCTGATCCAGCGCGCCGATATCTTTGGCGCCCGCATGGCGCCCCGCGCCGCCCGCTGGCCCATGCCGGTCACGGCGGCCATGCAGGCGAGCTACTACGATGAGGAGCACCAGGTGGACGAGGCCGGTGCAGCGCTCGTCAAGACGCTGGGCGTGTATCCGCCAGGGGCCTTTGTGCGGTTGGCCAGCCAGGAGGTGGGTGTCGTCATCCGCCGAGGTACGACGGCCACCACGCCCAAGGTAGCGGTGGTGACCAACCGGGACGGCATGCCCACGGGCGAGCCGATTCCCCGCGACACCGGCATGCCGCCCTGGAAAGTCACGGGCGTGGTCGCCTTCAAGGACGTGCGGGTCAAGCTCCCGCTCGACCGCCTGCTCAACCTGGGCTGATCTTTTCGGCCCCGCAGCGGGGCCGCACCCGATGCGGGTGAACGCCCCCTCGCCCGGTGTGGCCGCCATGGGCACTCCCTGGCCCGCTTTTCAACGCTCCCGCGGGGGCTGATGCCCGGCATCCGGCTTGCATCCGATGCCCGTCTGGCCGTGCGCCACGCAATACCCCCTTCCCGCTGCCGGGAATCTGAATCCAGTGGTCATCCATCGGCGTATACCAATGAGTACAAATAAAAACTCATGTGGACAAAAAATGATGGAATGGTTAAATTGCCCACACCACTGCGCTATGACTCCTATGAAAACCTCTTCCAGACGCCTTTTTCCGGCCACGGGCCTTCTTGTCCTCGCGATGGCCGCCGGGCTTGCCCCTCGCGCGTGGGCGGCGGACGCGGAAAGCTGCCCGGCCACCTTGCAGCACACCTTTGCACGGCTGCAGGATGAAAAGCCGCAGTCGCTGTGCCAGTACAGCGGAAAGGTCGTGCTGGTGGTCAATACCGCCAGCTTCTGCGGCTTCACCGGCCAGTACAAGGGGCTCGAGGAGCTGTATGCCCGGTACAAGGACAAGGGCCTCGTCGTGCTGGGCTTTCCATCCAACGACTTTTCGCAGGAGAGCGGCAGCAACCAGCAGATCGCGGACTTCTGCGAGAACACCTTCGGCGTGAAATTCCCGATGTTCGCCAAGAGCAGCGTGAAGGGCTCGGACGCCTCGCCGCTGTTTCGCCAGCTGGCACAGCTGTCGGGCACCGCGCCGCGCTGGAACTTCCACAAATACCTGCTGGGCCGCGACGGCAAGCTGGTCGACCAGTACTCCAGCCTCACCGCCCCTGACAGCAAGGGCCTGGTGCGCGCCATCGAACAGCAACTCGCTGTTGCCGCTCCACGGTGATTGCAATGTTTTCTTTACGTTTCTTTAAAAAAAACCGGCGCGGGGCCTGGAACTTCCGCGCGAGGGCCCCACTCTATTCCCTGCACGCTGCGATTGCGTGGCGTACAGTTTTAGTGTTGCGAAGCCTTTCGGGCCCCCGGGTTCCGACTGACCTCCTGGAGCGCTTCTCCTCCCTCCCTCTCTTATTCGTTTCGGGACGCTTCGCAACCTTTTTATTCCAGGCACCGGCCAGAGGGGGCCGGCCATGAAAATCGCCATCATCGGCTCCGGCATCTCCGGACTGGCGGCCGCGCACCGGCTGCGTGGCCAGGCGCACATCACCCTGTATGAGGCCGGCGACCACTTTGGCGGCCACACCCACACCGTGGATGTCACGCTGCGGGATGCCAGCGGCCGGCTGGTCACGCAGGGCGTGGACACCGGTTTTCTCGTCTTCAACGAACGCACCTATCCGCAGCTGATCCGCCTGCTGGCCGAACTGGGCGTGCAGACGTGCCGGTCCGACATGTCGTTCTCGGTGCAGGTGCCCGGGGCCCGGGGCGGCCGGCCGCTGGAGTGGAGCGGCACGAACCTGGGCACCGTCTTCGCGCAGCGCGCCAACCTGGTCAGTCCGCGCTTTCTGGGCATGCTGGCGGACCTGCTGCGGTTCAACCGCCTGTGCACCCGCATCGCCGAGGCCGGGGCCGATGCGGCGCTCATGCAGCCCCTGGGCGACTTCCTGCGCGAGCACCGCTTTGGCGATGCCTTCCGCGACTGGTACTTCCTGCCCATGCTGGGCTGCATCTGGAGCTGCCCGACCGACCAGATGCTGCAGTTTCCGGTGGCCACCCTGATCCGGTTCTGCCACAACCATGGCCTCCTCCAGGTGAGCGACCGTCCGCAGTGGTGGACGGTCGCGGGGGGCGCGCGCCACTATGTGGACAAGATCGTGGCCGGTATCGCGGACACGCGCCTGTCGACCCCCGTGCGCCGCATCGAGCGCGATGCGGCCGGCGTGCGGGTGGTGACCGACGGCGGCACCGGGCATTTCGACCAGGTCGTCGTGGCCACGCATTCCGACCAGGCGCTGGCGCTGCTCGCGCGGCCCACGCCGCAGGAACGCGCCGTGCTGGGCGCCATCCGCTACCAGGCCAACCGCGCGGTGCTGCATACCGACACCGCGGTGCTGCCCGCGCGCCGCGCCGCCTGGGCCGCGTGGAACTATGAGCGCGCCGCGCAGCCCGGCCGCGAATCGGCGCGCGTGTGCCTGCACTACCTCATCAACCAGCTGCAGCCCGTGCCCTTCGCGCAGCCCGTGGTCGTCTCGCTCAACCCCGTGCGCGAGATCGCGCCCGACCAGGTGATCGGCAGCTACGACTACGCCCACCCGGTGTTCGACCTGGCCGCCATTCGCGCGCAGCGGCAGGTGGCCGAGATCCAGGGCCATGGGCACACCTGGTTCTGCGGGGCGTGGACGGGCTACGGGTTCCACGAAGACGGACTGAAGTCCGGGCTCGCCGTGGCCGAACAGGTGCTGGCCCGCCAGCCCGCTCCCCTGGCGGAGGCCGCATGAACATCGGCATGGGCACCGCTCCCGAGGCCCCGCAGCCGCTGATCGGCTTTGGCCAGGTGCGCCATGCGCGGCTGCGGCCCCGGCGGCATGCGTTTGCCTACCCCACGTTCTTTCTCCTGCTGCCCCTGCGCAGCATGGGCGCCGCAGCGCCGGGCCCGCTGGCCGTGAACCGGCGCGGCGCCATCAGCTTTCACGACACGGACCATGGCGACGGCCGCAGCGCCGCGCAGGGCGGGGCGCTGGCCTGGCTGGACGAGCTGCTGCGCGCCGAAGGCATTGCCGACGCCACTGGCGAAGTCTGGCTGCACTGCTACCCGCGCGTGCTGGGCTACACCTTCAAACCCGTGAGCTTCTGGTACTGCCACCGCGCCGACGCCAGCCTGCGCACCATCGTGGTGGAGGTGAACAACACCTTTGGCGAGCGGCACTGCTACCTGCTGGACGCGCCCCGCTACGGCGTGGAACTGCGGGCGCGCAAGGTGTTCCATGTCTCGCCCTTCTGCGAGGTGGGCGGGGGCTACCGCTTTCGCTTCCTGCGCACGGCGGGCGGGCCCGCCGATGCGGGCCGCACCGTGGCGCGCATCGACTACGACGACGACGCCGGACCGCTGATCGAGACCAGCGTGAGCGGCACCCTGCACCCCATCACGGGGCAGACGCTGCGCCGGGCCCTGTGGGGCTACCCGGCCATGACGCTGGCCGTCATCGCGCGCATCCACTGGCAGGCCTTGCGGCTGTGGCTCAAGCGTGTGCGCTTTCACCGCAAGCCCGAGGCCCCTGCCTCCATCGTGACCCGTTGACCCCACAGCCCGACGAGACCGCCATGAACACGACCACGACCACCGGCGCCGCCCTGCACGCCACCCTGCCCGCCGGCACGCCGGCTGCCGCGCGCACGGCCCTTCGGCTCCTGCAGGGGCTGCAGCATGGCAACCTCACGGTGCAACTGCCGGACGGCACGCTGCAGCACTTCGGCCAGGGGGGCGGCCTCTCGGCGGCCATCACGCTCAGGAACTGGAACGTGTGCAGCGCGGCGCTCAGGTCGGGGGACATCGGCTTCGCCGAGAGCTACATCGCGGGGGACTGGACCACGCCGCACCTCACCGACCTGATCAAGCTCTTCATCGCCAACCGCCAGCAGGTGGAAGGCGTGATCTATGGAAGCTGGGCCGGACGCCTGCTGTACCGCATCAAGCACCTGCTCAACCGCAACACGCGCGCCAACAGCCAGAAGAACATCCACGCGCACTACGACCTGGGCAATGCGTTCTACGCGCTGTGGCTGGACGACACGATGAATTACTCGTCCGCCTGGTTCGAAGGCGATGCGGGCGGCGACATGCGCAAGGCCCAGCATGCCAAGGTGCGCCGCGCCCTGAGCCAGGCGGGGGTGCGGCCGGGGCACCGCGTGCTCGAGATCGGCTGCGGCTGGGGGGCGCTCGCCGAGATGGCGGCCACCGAGTTCGGCGCATCGCTGACCGGTGTGACCCTGTCCACCGAGCAGCTGGCCTTCGCGCAAGGGCGCATGGCGGGGCAGGGGGTGGAGCACCAGGCCGATTTGCGGCTGCAGGACTACCGCGACATCCACGATGGCCCCTACGACGCCATCTGCTCCATCGAGATGGTCGAGGCCGTGGGCCGCGAGTACTGGCCCACCTACTTCCAGTCGGTGAACCGCCTGCTCAAGCCCGGTGGCAAGGCCTGCATCCAGAGCATCGTCATCGACGACAGCCTGTTCGAGCGCTACATCAGCTCCACGGACTTCATCCAGCAGTACATCTTCCCGGGCGGCTGCCTGCCGTGCCCGCGCGAGTTCCGCCGCGAGGCCGAGGCCGCGGGCCTGCGCGTGGTGGACGAGTTCGCCTTTGGCCAGGACTATGCCGAAACGCTCAGGCGCTGGCGTGACCGCTTCGTGGCCCAGCGCACGCAGATCCTGCAGCTGGGGTTCGACCAGCGCTTCCTGCACATCTGGGAGTTCTACCTGGCGTATTGCGAAGCGGCGTTTGCGATGAGCAACATCGACCTGGTGCAGTACACGCTGGCCAAGGATTGAGATTGCTATGAAAAATATAGCTGCCACCGCGTTTTTTATCTGCGCTGCAGCCGTTTTTCATTCCAGCATGGCTGTGGCGCAAGGGGCAGGGGCGGCCCAGGCCACGGCGGCGCCGCTGTCCGGCGTGCGCCTGGCGGGCCAGGGCGTGCTCCGGTTCCTGGGTTTCGAGGTCTACCGCGCACGCCTGTGGGTGCAGCCCGGCTTTGATGCCGACAACTACGGCGCCCAGCCGCTGGCGCTGGAGCTGACCTACCACCGCGACTTCACGGCGGAGGCCATCGCCAGGCGCTCCATCGAGGAAATGCGCCACGTGGGCAGCTTCACGCCCCAGCAGGCCGCGCGCTGGCAGCAGGCGCTGCAGGCGGCGCTGCCGGACGTGAAGGTGGGCGACCGCCTTCTGGGCATTCACCAGCCGGGCGTGGGGGCGGTGTTCAGGATGGCCGGGCGCGTGGTGGGCGAGGTGCCCGATGCCGAGTTCTCGCGCCTGTTCTTCGGCATCTGGCTCTCGCCCCAGACCTCCGAACCCAGGCTGCGCCAGGAACTGCTGGGCGCGACCCGCGCCATGGGGCAGCCATGACCCGCACCACCCAGCCCCTGCGCGCCCGTCACGGCCTGGCCTATGGGCTGCTGGGCCTGCCCCTGGCGTTTGTGGCGCTGCCGCTGTACGTGCTGCTGCCCAACCACTATGCCCGCGAGTTCGGCATGCCGCTGGCCACGCTGGGCTCGGTGCTGCTGGCGGCGCGGTTGTTCGATGCGGTGTCGGACCCGCTGTTGGGCCGCCTCTGCGACCACCTGTTCGGCCGCTCGGTGCGTGCCGTGCTGGCGGCGGGCGCGGTGTCGGCCATGGTGCTCGCACTGGGGCTGACCGGCCTGTTCTTTCCGCTGGTGCGCGGGGCCGATGGGCTGACCGCCTGGGCCCTGGTGGCGCTGCTCATCACCTACACGGCCTACAGCCAGCTGGGCATTGCGCACCAGGCGTGGGGCGCGCGCCTGGGCGGCGACGAACTGCAGCGCGGCCGCATCGTGGCATGGCGCGAAGGCGCCGCGCTGGCGGGCGTGGTGCTGGCCTCGGTGCTGCCCGCGCTGCTGGGGCTGCCGGTCATGCTCGGCGTGTTTGCCATGGCCTTGCTGCTGGGCTGGTGGGCCTGGACGCGCGCGCCGCGCCCTCCGGCGCATGCGGGTGGCGCCGTGGCGGGCGGGTATCGCCCGTCGCGGCGCGCCAGCCTGTGGCGGCCGTGGGGGCGCCCCGCGTTCCGCCGCCTGCTGGCGGTGTTCATGCTCAACGGCATTGCCAGCGCCATCCCGGCCACGCTGGTGCTGTTCTTCATCCAGGACCGCCTGCAGGCTCCACCCGCCCAGGAGCCCCTGTTCCTCGCGGCCTACTTCGTCTGCGCCGCGCTGTCGATCCCGTTGTGGCTGCGCGCCGTGGCGCGCTGGGGCCTGGCGCGCACCTGGCTGGCGGGCATGCTGCTGGCGGTCGCAGTGTTTGTGTGGGCCGCGTTCGTGGGGGTGGGCGATGTGCTGCCCTTCCTCGCGGTCTGCGCGCTGTCGGGCGTGGCACTGGGCACCGACCTGGCATTGCCCAGCGCCCTGCTGGCCGGCGTGATCGCGGCCGAGGGCGACAGCGGCCAGCACGAAGGCGCGTACTTCGGCTGGTGGAACTTCGCCACCAAGCTCAACCTGGCGCTGGCCGCGGGCCTGGCGCTGCCCCTGCTGGGCTGGCTGGGCTACACCCCCGGCACGCGCGGCGACGGCGGCTTGCAGACCCTGGGCATCGCCTATGCGGTGCTGCCCTGCGTGCTCAAGCTGATGGCGGCGGCGGCGCTCTACGCCCTGCTCCTGCGGCGTCCCCGCAGCGCAGCGATTGTTTGAATGAACCTGTCCGAACCGACCCCAGGGCCCACCCCATGATGCAACGACGCCTCCTCCTCTCCGCCGTGGCGGCTGCGCCCGTGGCCCTGTCCGGCTGCGCCAGTCCGGGCATCGAAGGCTATGCCAGCGAGAAGCCCGTGCTGGACCTGGCCCGGTATTTCAACGGCAAGATCGACGCCTGGGGCATCTTCCAGGACCGCAGCGGCCAGATCGTCAAACGCTTCACCGTGGTCATGGATTGCCAGTGGCAGGGCAACGAGGGCGTGCTCGACGAGGCCTTCACCTATTCGGACGGCACCACCCAGCGCCGCATCTGGCGCCTGACCCAGCACGCCGACGGCCGTACCACCGGCACCGCCGACGACGTGGTGGGCACGGCCCACGGGCAGGCGCGGGGCAACGTCTTCCGCTGGAACTACACGCTGGCCCTGCCGGTGGATGGCACGGTCTACCACGTCGACCTGGACGACTGGATGGTTCTCATCGACGACCGCGTGATGCTCAACCGCGCCACCATGAGCAAGTTTGGCGTGCGCCTGGGCGAGATCACGCTGTCGTTCACCAGGCGCGCGCCATGAGCCTGAACCCACCGCTGCGCGACTGGCAGGGCCGCAGGGCCTGGGTGATCGGCGCGTCCAGCGGCATCGGGCGCGCCACGGCGTCGGCCCTGCATGCGCGCGGTGCGCAGGTCACGGTGTCGGCCCGCAGCGGCGATGCGCTCGATGCCTTTGCCGCCCAGCACCCCGGCAGCCTGGCCCTGCCCCTGGACATAGCGCAGCCCGAGCAGGTGCAGGCCGCCGCCGCACGGGTGCTGTCCGGGGGCGCGCCCGACCTGGTGTGCTACTGCGCCGGCACCTACCGCGACATGCGCGCCACCGACCTGGATCTGGCCGACATGCTGCGCCACGGGCAGATCAACTACAGCGGTGTGCTGCACGTGCTGGCGGCCGTGCTGCCCGCCATGCTGGCCGCGGCGCACGCGGGGCGCCCCGGGCATGTGAGCGTGGTCAGCAGCGTGGCGGGGTTCCGGGGGCTGCCCAGGAGCCTGGCCTACGGGCCGACCAAGGCTGCGCTCATCAACCTGGCCGAGTCGCTGTACCTGGATCTGCACGGCTTGGGGCTTGGCGTGAGCGTGATCAACCCCGGGTTCGTGGCCACGCCGCTCACGGCGCGCAACGACTTCACGATGCCCGCGCTGATCTCGCCCGAGGCGGCGGCGGCGGCCATCTTGCAGGGCTGGGAGCGGGGGCATTTCGACATCCACTTCCCCAAGCGCTTCACGCGGGTGATGAAACTGCTGCGAGTGTTGCCGTATCGGTGGTACTTTCCTGCGGTCCGCAAGTTCACGGGACTCTGAGCGCCATGCTGCAGCCACCTCGCACCACAACCTCCACCGAAGAAGCCGTCACCCGCGTGGTGGCCTTCTTCGAGACCCTGGTCCCAGCCGACGTGGCGGCACTGGGCCGCCTGTACGCGGCCGATGCGCGCTTCAAGGACCCGTTCAACGAAGTGCGGGGCCTGCCCGCCATCCAGGCCATCTTCGACCACATGTTCGATGCGCTGGAGCAGCCGCGTTTCGTGGTCACCGGCCGCGTGGTGCAGGGCCCGCAGTGTTTCCTGACCTGGGAGTTCCTGTTCGCCTTCAAGGGCTTTGACAAGGGCGTGACGCAGACCGTGCGCGGCGCCTCGCACCTGGTGTTCGATGACCAGGACCTGGTGGCGCTACACCGCGACTACTGGGACGCCGCCGAAGAACTGTACGAAAAGCTGCCGGTGGTGGGCGCGCTGATGCGCTGGCTCAAGAAACGCGCCAACAGTTGATTGTTGGCCGTTGACGCATTGATCACGCCAGCGTTTTGATGCGCGGGTGCCCCGGCAGCGGCACGGCGCGCTGCAGCACGCCCTCGGCGAGCCACAGGGCGCTGTTCCATGCCCGCTGCGCCACGTAGGGCAGCGGCAGCTGCTGATAATCGTCGTTGAAGACCTCGAAGCTGTAGTCGCCCTGGTAGCCCATGCCGTCGAGCGTGCGCACCAGCTCGGCCAGCGCCTGGCTGTGCACGCCCTCGCCCGGGAACACGCGGAAGTGCCGCGCCGTGTCGATGCGCTCCTGCACCGTGCGGGTCTCCTGCCACATGAAGTCCGAGAGCTGCACCAGATAGATCTTGGCGGGGTCCACGTCGGCCAGCGCCGTGAGCGGCGTGCTGGTGGCGAACTGGTGGTACGAGTCGATGGCCAGGCCGAGGTTGGGGCAATCCGCCTGCTCGACCGCCGCCCACGCCTGGTGCACCTCGTTGATGTGCCGTCCCCAGGAGAGGCCTTCGAAGGCCACGCGGATGCCGTGCGGCAGCGCCAGCAGGGCGAGCTTGCGCAGGTCGCGGGCAATCGCGTCGGCATCGGCGGTGGCATGCGACGAGGTGGAGCTGCAGGCCAGCAGCACCGGCGCGCCCAGGTCGCGCGCCATCAGGATCATCTGCTTGGCGATGTCCACCTTGTAGCTGTGCAGGTGGCCCGACAGGCCCTCGAAGTCGCGCAGCACCTGGAAGCCCGTCACGCGCAGGCCGCTGCTGCGCACGGCGTGCACGGCCGCCTCGATGCCCTGCGGATGGCCCACGATGTCGCGGGCCGCCAGCATGATCTGGCCGAAACCCGCCGCCTTGACGGCGGCCAGCTTGGCCTCCAGCGGGCCGGCCAGACTGATGGTGTCCATGCCGAAGTCGGCGACGTTGCGTTGCATGGTCGAAGTGCGCATCGAGGTCTCCGGGCGGTGGTCAGCGGGCGTCGAGAACCAGCTCGAAGCTGGGCGAGCCGGCATCGGCCCGCGTGAGCGCGCCGCGCGTGCCCGTGTGCACCCCCGTGGGGGATTCCACGAAGTCCACGCCCCGGGCGCGCAGCGCGTTCACCGTGGCCAGCACGTCCGGCGTGCCGAACGCCACGCGCTGCAGCAGCTCCTCGGGGTCGGCATCGAGCGCATCCACGAGCGGCTCGATCAGCTGCCAGTGCAGGGTGCCGCAGGGGCTGGCCAGGATGCGGCCATGCGTGAGCACGCCGAACGACTGGTCGGGCGCCAGCTCGGCGAAGCCGAACAGTTCGCCGTAGAAATGGATCCAGTCAGGCGCCCTGCCCAGGCCGATGTACTGCACCACACCGAACAGATGCAGGCCCTGCAGCGCGGGCGGGCGCGGATTCACGGTGGGGATGGGGATGAAATCCACCTCGTAGATCGAGAATTCCTTCCAGCGGTCCACGAAGTAGATGCGGCTCGCGCCCACGCCGTGGATGGCGGGAATGTTCAGCTCCATCACCTGGACCTCGGTGTGCACGGCCCAGGCGCCCAGCTCCAGCACGCGGCGGTAGGCGGCGGCTGCGTTGCCCACACGGAAGGCGATGGCGGCGAGCACGGGGGTTTCCGCCAGGGCCGACGGCGCGTGCGGCCCGGTGCGCTCTTCGTCCTGGTGCGCGTTCACGATGATGTTCATGTCGCCCTGCCGGTACAGCAGGACCTCGCGCGAGCGGTGGCGCGCCACCGGCTGGAAGCCCATGCGCTCCAGCGCCTGCCCCAGCGCCTGCGGGCGGCTGGTGGCGTATTCGATGAACTCCACCCCCTGCAGTCCCAGGGGGTTGGGCAGGTCTCCGAGCGCCTCGCGGGCGGCCATCATCGGGGTGCTCATGCGTTGGACTCCTTGCGTGTGGTTGCGGTGGTGTCAGCGCGGGCTGACGAGCCGGCGAAAGTGGGCGTCCATCCGGTCCGCGTCGGGCGCCACGCCGGTGAACAGTTCAAAGGCACCCACCGCTTGGCCCACGGCCATGCCGCCCCCGTCCGAGACGCGGCAGCCCAGTGCGCGCGCGGCCTGGACCAGGGCGGTGTCGAGCGGGAAGTACACGACCTCGGACACCCACAGCGCGGGGCGCAGCAGGCCCGTATCGAGGGGCAGGCCGGGCAGCTTGTCCATGCCCGTGGGCGTGGCGTGGATCAGCCCGGTGGCCCGCGCCATGGCCGCGTGGATCTCGCCGGCCTCGGCCCGGGGGCCATAGAGCGCATTCACGTCGGCGGCCAGTTGCGCGGCCCGTTCGGGCTGCGCATCGACGATGGTCAGGTGCCGTGCACCCAGGCGCAGCACGGCATGCGCGATGGCGGCGCCCGCACCGCCCGCGCCCAGCAGCACGACGCGGCCGAGGTCGGCGCCCGGCAGCGCACGGGTGAAGCCCCGGGCCCAGCCTGACCCGTCCGTGTTGTGCCCCACGAGCTTGCCATCGTGGACCACGACCGTGTTCACGGCCCCCATGGCTTGCGCTTCTTCCGACAGGCTGTCGAGGTAGGGGATCACGGCCTGCTTGCACGGGTAGGTCACGTTGCAGCCGGCATAGCCCATGATGCGTGCAGCCGACAGCAGCGTGGGCAGCTGTGCGGGAGAAGACGCCGAGCGGTCCAGGTCGATCAGCTGGTAGTGCAGGCGCATGCCGTGTTGCCGCGCCTCCTCTTCGTGCAGGGCGGGAGACAGCGACTTCTGGATGCCGGCACCGATCAGCCCGATCAGCACCTTGCGGGGGCTTGTGGAAGACATGGCGGATGCGGTGGATGACACCGGGGGATCAAGGAGCTGGGTGCTCATGGGCGGGTTGCGTGGAGGACGCGCTGGCGTGTGGGCGTTGGTGCCCGCACCGCAGCGCGGGGGTGGCTGCTGCGTTGCGATGGCCTACTTGCCGCCGCGCAGCTTGGCCAGCGTGGCATAGACCTCTTGCACGGTCTCGGCGCCCACCTTGTCGCTGTGCTTTTCCACCACGGGCTTGACCTTGGCGCGCAGCTTGTCGACTTCCGCCGGCGAGAACTCGGTGACCTGCATGCCGGCCTTCTTGAGCTCTTCGAGCGCCACGTCGGCCTGCGAGCGCGAGACGCTGCGCTGGAACGCGGTGGCCTCGGCCATGGCTTCGGTCACGGCCTTCTGGTCGGCGGGGTTCAGGCTGTCCCAGAACTTCTTGCTCACGATGACCGCCTGCGGGTTGTACATGTGGCGCGTGATGGTCAGGTGCTTTTGCACCTCGGCGAACTTGGACGACAGGATGGTGGAGAACGGGTTCTCCTGGCCGTCCACGGCCTTTTGCTCCATGGCCGTGTACAGCTCGGGGAACGGCATGGGCACGGCGTTGGCGCCCAGCGCGTTGAACATGTCGATGTAGATGGGCGACTGGATCACGCGGATCTTGAGGCCCGCGATGTCCTCGGCCTTGGTGATGGGGCGCTTGCTGTTGGTCAGGTTGCGAAAGCCCAGTTCCCAGTAGCCCAGGCCCACCAGGTTCTTGGCCGCGAGCTTGTCGAGCAGCTTCTTGCCGAAGGGGCCGTCGGTCACGGCATCGGCCTCCTGGGGTGAGGCGAACAGGAACGGGAAGTCGTAGATGCCGAATTCCTTGGCCTGCGCGGACAGGATGCCGGCGTTGAGCACCGTCATCTCCACGGTGCCGCCTTGCAGCGCCGAGACGGTCTGCAGGTCGCCGCCCAGCGTGCCGCCGGGAAAAAGCTTGACCGCGATGCGGCCGCTGGTCTTGGCCGCGACGAGGTCGGCGAATTTCTGCGCGCCCTGGGCCTGCGGGTGCTCCTTCTGGTTCTGGAACGCGAACTTGATGGTGCGTTCCTGGGCATGCGCACCGGGCAGCAGCGAAGCCGCGACGAGGGCGGTGGCGAGCAGGGTCTTCAAGAGTTTCATGGATGTCTCCTTGGGTTTTGGGCGGGGCAGAAACAGGAAGGAACGGAAGGCGGGAGGGGCACGGGAATCAGCCGCCGAGCCAGCGCAGGGGCACGGTGACGAGCGAGGGGAACGCGACCAGCAGGAACATCACCACGAACTGCGTCAGCATGAAGGGCATCACGCCGCGCGTGACCTGGCCCATGGAGATGCGCCCGACGCCCGCCACCACGTTGAGCACGGTGCCCACGGGCGGCGTGATGAGGCCGATGGAGTTGTTGATGATGAACAACACGCCGAAGTAGACGGGGTCGATGCCTGCGGCCTTGACCACCGGCATGAGCACGGGCGTCATGATGAGGATGGTGGGCGTCATGTCCATGGCCGTGCCGACCACCATGACCAGCACCATGATCGCCACCAGCAGCAGGGTGGGGTTGCCCATGAAGGGCTCGAGCATGCTGATGACCTTGGACGGCAGGTCGGCCACGGTGATCAGCCAGGCCGACACCATGGCGGCGGCCACCAGGAACATGATCACGGCGCTGGTTCGCGCGGCCGCCTGGAAGATGTCGACCAGCTGGCGCCACGAGAGCTCGCGGTACACCGCCATGGAGACGACGAGCGCATACATCGCGGCCACCACGGCGGCCTCTGTGGGCGTGAAGACACCCATGCGCAGGCCCACCAGGATGATGATGGGCAGGCCCAGCGCCCACGCGGCCTCGCGCAGCGCCACCTTCAGTTCGGCGCGGGTGGCGCGCGGTGGAGGCATGACGTTTTCACGGCGGCCGAGCCACCACCACGTGACCGCCAGCGAGACGGCCAGCAGCAGACCGGGGAAGATGCCCGCGAGGAACAGCTTGCTGATGGACACATTGGCCGCCACGCCAAAGATCACGAAGCCGATGGACGGCGGAATGATGGGGCCAATGACGCCCGCCGAGGCGATGAGCCCGGCCGAGCGCTCCTTGCTGTGGCCCGCGACCACCATCATGGGCAGCAGCAGCGAGGTCAGCGCGGCCGCGTCCGCCACCGCAGAACCCGACACCGCCGACAGGATCACCGCCGCCATGATGACCACATAGCCCAGCCCGCCAGGGATGTGGCCGACCAGGGCCAGCGCCAGCTTGACGATGCGCCTGGACAGGCCGCCCACGTTCATGATCTCGCCCGCGAGCATGAAGAAGGGCACGGCCAGCAGCGGAAAGCTGTCCGCGCCGTTGATGACGTTCTGCGCCAGGATCTGCGCGTCGAACAGATCGAGGTGCCACATCAGCGCCACGCCGCTGAGCAGCAGCGCGTAGGCGATGGGAATGCCGATGGCCATGGCCAGCAGCAGGGAGCCGAGGAAGATCGCGACGGTCATGGGAGGTGTTCCGGGCTGGTTGTCTGTCGTCAGGGCCTGTTCGCGCCCGGGGTGTCGGCGGCCGCTTGCGCGTCCCGCTGGATCTGCTCCAGCGCGGCGGCCTCCTCGCTCTCCTGCACCATGATCAGCTCATGGTCGGCCAGGGGGACGAACAGGGTGCGCAGCAGGTCGCGCAGCAGGATGGCGATGGCCGAGGCGCCCATGAGCACGCCGCTGGCGTAGAAGATGCCCACGGAGGCGCCGGTCACGGGGGCTTCGGTTTCCCAGTTGATGACCGTCTGCGACCAGCTGCCCGTGAGCAGCAGCCACGACACATAGAGCATGGCCACCTGCGCCACCAGGAGGCAGATCTTCTTGCCCAGCGTGGGCAGGCGCGAGACCAGGGCGTCCACGCCCAGGTGGCCATGTTCGCGCAGCGCCACCACGGCACCCATGAAGGTCAGCCACACGAACAGCCAGCGCGACAGCTCTTCGGAGATGGTGATGCCGGAGTTGAAGGTGTAGCGCAGCACCACATTGCCAAAAACGAGCACCACCATGATGGCCAGGCACAGGCCCGCCAATGCATCCAGCACGCGGGTGTATCCCCGCAGCACGCGGTCGGCCAGTGCGAACATGGTGTCTCCAGTCGTTGTGGTTGAAAGGCTGGAAGAATTTTGTACGAACTGGTTAGTATTTGATCTAGGTGCAAACCCTGAACGCCGTTTTGCCGTAGCGGCCGCAGCCGCGTGGGGACGCAATGCTCCCCGGCGCGGTGCTGCATCGCGCTGCGGCGTGTTCAGAGGGAGAGGGCGTGGTGGCGCGCGCCGGCGCCGGTGGTTCAGGGGCGCAGGAAGCGCACGATCATCTCGATGATCGATTCCCGGCGTTGCGCCGTGGCGGCCGGGGTGTCGAGCGAGCGCTTGAAGATCGCGCCGAACGTATGGCGGTTGGCCACGTTGAAGAAGCACAGCGCCGAGATCGACATGTGCAGGTCCACCGGGTCCACGTCGGGGCGGAAGACGCCGGCAGCCACGCCGCGCTGGTACACGTTGTGCACCGCGTGGATGACGGGAATGTTGAGTTCCTGGATGGTCGTGGAGCGGCTGATGAACTCGCCCCGGTGCATGTTTTCATTCATCACCAGGCGGATGAAATCGGGGTTGGCGAGCTGGTAGTCCACCGTGAACCCGACCAGCGTGCGCAGCGCCTGCTCGGGCGCCAGGTCTTCCAGGTGCAGTTCCGATTCGATGCGGCGGATGCGCCGGTAGGCATCCTCCAGCACAGCGACATACAAGCCTTCCTTGCTACCGAAGTAGTAGTAGATCATGCGCTTGCTGGTGCTGGTCAGCGCCGCGATCTCATCGATGCGCGCCCCCGCCAGGCCCTTGTCGGCAAACTCCGCCGTGGCCACCTGCAGGATGTTGGCCATGGTGCGGTCGGGGTCGTTGACGCGCACCCGGTCCGCGCCCGGCGTGGCGGCGGCGTCGCGCGCCGCGCGTTGCCGGCTGGCGCGCGCGCCAAGGGCCTTGGGGATGTTTTGAACCATTTCGTTCATAAGCTGCGTAGCATACGGCATGCCCGCCACGCCGTGCCGTGCCGCAAGCCCGTGCGCGGCGTCCGGCCGTGCGGCCCCGCGCCGCTGGCGGGCGGCTCAGCTGGGCCTGGTGTCCGCGAAGCTCGGGCGCAGCATCAGCTTGTCCAGCAGCTTGCCCAGGTTGGGGTATTCATTGCGCCAGGCGATCTCCGGAAAGCGGAATTCCAGCCAGCCCAGCGCACAGCCCACGGCGATGTCGGACAGGCTCAGGTGGATGCCGCTGCAAAACGGCTTGTCGCCCAGGCCCTGGCTCATGGACTTGAGGCTGTCGTGCACCTTGCGCAGCTGGCGGTCGATCCAGGCCTGGCTGCGTTCGCTGTCCTTGCGGTGGGCCCAGGTGGCTTCCAGCCGCGCGAGGATGGCGGCGTCCACCACGCCATCGGCCAGGGCTTCCCAGGTCTTGACCTCGGCGCGTTCGCGGCCCTGGGTGGGGATGAGCTTGCCCACCGGGGACAGTGTGTCCAGGTATTCCACGATCACGCGCGAATCAAACACGGCTTCGCCGCCCTCCATCACCAGGCAGGGCACCTTGCCCAGCGGGTTGGAGGTGGAGATATGGGTGTCGTCCGCCCAGACGTTTTCCTGTACGAACTGGTAGTCGAGCTTTTTTTCAGCCATCACGATCCGCACCTTGCGGACGTAGGGACTGGCAGAGGCTCCGATCAATTTCATGGTTTGTCTTCCAGTGCGCGGGTAAGCAGAACAATTCGAGTTTGATTCTATCGGCAGCGGCCTGCGCGGGGCTGACTGATGCGCGGCGCCTACAATTGCGCGCCATGAGCCTGTCCACCATCACCGCCCTGTCGCCGCTTGACGGCCGTTACGCCAGCAAACTTGCCGCCCTGCGCCCGATCATGAGCGAACATGGCTACATGCACCGCCGCGTGCAGGTGGAAGTGGCCTGGTTCATTGCCCTCTCGGACGCTGGTTTTGCCGAATTCAAGCCTCTCACGACCGGCGCCCGCGCCTACCTGCTGGGCCTCATCAAGAACTTCTCCGAGGCTGACGCCGCGGCCATCAAGGAGATCGAAAAAACAACAAACCACGACGTGAAGGCCGTGGAGTACTGGATCAAGAGCAAGTTCGAAGCGCGCCCCGAGCTGGAAAAAGCCTCGGAGTTCGTCCACTTTGCCTGCACCAGCGAAGACATCAACAACACCAGCCACGCGCTGCAACTGCGCTCGGGCCGCGACCAGGTCGTGCTGCCGGGCCTGGACCGCATCGTGCTCAAGCTGCGCGAAATGGCGCACGCCTACGCCGACGTGCCCATGCTCAGCCGCACCCACGGCCAGACCGCCAGCCCGACCACCGTGGGCAAGGAGATGGCCAACGTGGTCATGCGCCTGCAGACGGCGTGCGAGCGCGTGGCCGCCGTCAAGATCATGGGCAAGATGAACGGCGCCGTGGGCAACTACAACGCCCACCTGTCCGCCTGGCCCGATTTCGACTGGGAAGCCTTCAGCAAGAAGGTCATCGAAACCCCCGAGCCGCTGGGCCTGGGCCTGACCTTCCAGCCCTACAGCATCCAGATCGAGCCGCACGACTACATGGCCGAGCTGTTCGACGCGGTGGCCCGCGCCAACACCATCCTCATCGACCTGTCGCGCGACATCTGGGGCTATGTGAGCCTGGGCTACTTCAAGCAGCGCCTGAAGGCTGGCGAGATCGGTTCCAGCACCATGCCGCACAAGGTCAACCCCATCGACTTTGAAAACGCCGAGGGCAACCTGGGCCTGGCCAATGCGCTGCTCAAGCACCTGTCTGAAAAGCTGCCGATCAGCCGCTGGCAGCGTGACCTGACCGACAGCACCGTGCTGCGCAACATGGGCGTGGCGCTGGGGTACGCGGCGCTGGCCTATGCCTCGCTGTTGACCGGCCTGAACAAGCTGGAGCTGAATGAAGAAGCGCTGGCCGAAGACCTGGACGCTTCGTGGGAAGTGCTGGCCGAGCCCATCCAGACGGTGATGCGCCGCTTTGGTGTGCAGGGTGCTTACGAAAAGCTCAAGGAAGTGACGCGCGGCAAGACCGTGACGGCCGAGGCGCTGCACGGGCTGATCCATTCGCTGGAAATCCCCCAGGCCGAAAAGGACCGGCTGCTGGCGATGACGCCGGGCAGCTACGTCGGCAAAGCGGCCGAGCTGGCTCGCCGGGTCTGACCTCAGGTTTTTCAGCCTTTTTGGCCTCTGGCGCTTGCCTGTCAAGCGCTGGCAGCTATCTATTTAGTAGTGAGGCTGCATGGCCATCAAATCCACCATCTTCAAGGCGAATCTCCAGATCGCCGACATCGACCACGGCTACTACGCCGACCATGCGCTCACGCTCGCCCGCCATCCCAGCGAGACGGACGAGCGCATGATGGTCCGCTTGGCCGCCCTGGCCATTGCCGCGCACCAGCTCAACGACCTGTGCAATGGCGACGCCACGCTGGCGTTTGGCGCGGGCCTGTCGGACCCCGATGACCCGGATGCGTCGCTGACCGACTTCACGGGCCGCAAGCGCGTCTGGATCGAGGTGGGCCAGCCGGAAGACAAGCCGCTCACCAAGGCCTGCAGCAAGGCCGATTCCGTGATCGTCTACTGCTTCAACCACGCCGCGGAAATCTGGTGGAAGGGCATCGAGACCAAGCTGTCGCGGCTGGAAAAGCTGCAGGTGTGGCGCATTCCCACCGAGGCCTCCCAGGCGCTCGCCCAGCTGGCCGAGCGCAGCATGCAGCTGCAGGCCACGGTGCAGGAGGGCGCGATCACCCTGAGCAGCACCCGGGGCAGCGTGCATGTGGAGCCCGTGCGCTGGAAGTGACGGAAATACTGGTAAAAATGGCCTCTGGCGCTTAATAAATAAGCGCTAGCAGCTATTAATTTAGTAGTCGCTGATTCAATCCCGTGGCATGAGCGTGCCACATCGCCAGCACTGCTCGAACCCGCCTTCGACCGTCTCCCCACACTGGCATGCCCAGCGGCGCTGCGGCAAATCTTGAAGTTCCTGCAGCAGGGCGCGCGCGCGGGCAGCGTGTTCGTCGTAGTCCAGCCAGATTTCGGGCAGGCACTGGTCAGGCGGCAGGTGCCCCGCTGCGGCGCCCAGATACTGGCGCTGCACGGACGCCGTCATGCCCGCCTCGCACAACAAGTCCGCCCACAGCGTGGCGATGGCGATGTTCGGGGCTTGGGTGAGGCGCAGCATGGGACCACCATAGCGGTTTGAACGCCTGGCGTACAGTCCCCGCGGTGCGCGGGCCCCAGCCGCTAAGGTGCCTCGGCCGGTGTCCGGGATGCGCCTTCGGCGGCACGCTCCGCATAGCGGTTGAACCGCCACGCGGAATGCTCCAGCGTGATGCGCCGCCACACCGTGCGTTTCTCGACAGGTGTCATCGCCGGCCAGAACTGCACCTCGTCAAAAGTCCGTCCGCAGCCCTTGCACAGGTCATCGCCCTGGCTGGTGGAGCAGATGGCGATACAGGGCGTGTCGGGGGTCGTGTCATACCAGGCCTGCCAGGCGGCCAGCGCATCGAGGGGGAAGCTGTCCTCGTCCACGGCATCCTCGCGCCGGTACACCATCAGCGCATACACCTCCCCCAGGGCGCGGATCTGCGGCGCCAGGGTGACTCCATCGGGCGACGGCGCGCGGCCGCGCCAGTGGTTGATGGCGGCTTCGATGTCGGTGATGTGAATGGCGGCCATGGGCGATTGCGCGAAGGGGGCTGGATCATAGCCGCGCGGGCAAGGCAATCCTGGCAAAGGTGTTATGCCCCGGTCACCCCGCCATCGCGTCGCATACGCAATAACCACAATCGCGCCGCACTTGCGCGTCCGTGCTGGCGATGTTCCAATCGACGCTTCGAAGGGGAGTAGCTCCCGACTTGCATTCCGGCACGGCCAGGCGCTGGCGATTGGGAAGCGAGGCATCGGAACCGTCGTCAATACGAAGCGAAACATCGCTTCCGGCGGTCCGGGTTCAGCGCACCACCAGGGCGCCGGACTGAGCAAGACCTTTGATGGGCCCGCCAGGGCTGATCAAGGCCGCCCTTCGCATTCACGCCCCAGCCCCGGGGCCGTCCTGATCCTCCTGCCGCAGGCCCTCTATCCCTTGGGCGGACTCGGCGCTACAGTGGCGGCGAGACCCTCCTTCGCGCACATTGATACTGAGGACTTTATGGACTTTTTGGCTTCGCCCGAATTCTGGCTCGCACTCGGCCAGATCATCATCATCGACATCCTGCTGGGCGGCGACAACGCGGTGGTCATCGCGCTGGCCTGCCGCAAGCTGCCTCCCGCACAGCGGACCAAGGGCATCATCTGGGGCACAGCCGGCGCCATCGTGCTGCGCGTGATCCTGATCGCCTTCGCGATGACCTTGCTGGCGCTGCCGTTCCTCAAGTTCGTGGGCGCGCTGCTGCTGGTGTGGATCGGCGTCAAGCTGCTGGCCCCCGATGAAGAAGGCCACGGCGACGTGCAGGGCAGCGACAAGCTGCTGGCCGCCATCAAGACCATCATCGTCGCCGACCTCGTGATGAGCGTGGACAACGTGATCGCCATCGCGGGCGCGGCACAGAATGCGGGCGACCACTCGTTCCTGCTGGTGGTGCTGGGCCTGCTGATCTCCATCCCGATCATCGTCTGGGGCAGCCAGCTGGTCATCAAGCTCATGGAGCGCTTCCCCATGATCATCACGCTCGGCGGCATGCTGCTGGGCTGGATCGCTGGCGGCATGCTGGTGACGGACCCCGCCTTCTCCAACCCCGACAAATGGCAATGGATGCTGAAGCTGCCGCAGACGGATGTGATCAAGTACGGCGCCAGCGTGGCCGGTGCCCTGCTCGTCTTGCTGGCGGGCAAGATCATCCTTGCACGCCGTGCGGCCGCGGCACCTGCCGAGCAGCAGGGCTGAGGAATAGAGGCAACAATCTGAACCGGCCAGGAGAAAAAGGGGGGGCGTTCAGCCCCCCTTTTGTTCTTGGCACCAACAGGAGAGGCGGTATGGACAGAGTCATCGTGTATGTGGACGACGCGGCATATGCGCAGCAGGTGCTGGCACCCTTGTTCGCCCGTGACGCGGCTGCCCAGACGCAGTGGGTGCTGGTGGCATGCGCGCCGCGAATGACCCACCGCATCAGCAAATGGGTGAGCCACAGCGCGCGGGAGAACTGGCGGCTCAAGTGGGCAGACAAGCTGTTCGCCCAGATTCTTCCCGTGCTGCGGGTGCCTGCGGGCAGGGTGACCACGGTGCTGGCCAAGGGGCCGCTGGCCGAACTCACGGACCAGCTCCAGGCTGCGGGGGCGTCTGTCGCCCAGGTGGTGGATGCCCGCCGGCCGAAGACCGACATGCCCCAGGAGCCCGCCCGTCCCGACAACAACAAGCGCTGGTCGCCGCTGCCCGGAACGCTGGGCAGCCTGCTCACGGGCTTCGGGGCGTTGTGGGTGCTTGCACTCGAGTAGACCGGCGGCGGGCCTGCATGGGCGCCTTCTTCCCGGCGTCGGGGGGCGAGGGGCCTGCTTCGCGCATTTCCTTTTCGCGCAGGGCCGGTGCTATTCTCCGGCCATGAAACTCCTTCTGAAATGGCTGCTCAGCGCCGCGTCGCTGCTGTTCGTGGCCTATGTCTACAGCGGCGTGGAAGTGCAAAGCTTCACGTCCGCGTTGATCGCGGCCTTTGTGATTGGCCTGTTCAACGTGGTGTTGCGGCCGGTGCTGGTGGTGCTGACACTGCCGGTCACGATCGTCACCGTGGGCCTCTTTCTCTTCGTCATCAATGCGCTGATGTTCTGGGCGGCGGCCAGCGTGCTGGACGGTTTTCACGTCAATGGCTTCGGCGCCGCGTTGCTGGGATCGCTGATCTACTCCCTGCTCGGCGTGGTGATCGAATCAGCGCTCGGCGGCCTGTTCACGAAGAAGTGACTCCACGGCCCGCAGCCGCGTGTCGATGATGGATGCCTCGATGTGGTCCACCTGCGGCCCGCCACGCCGTGCGAGATCCTGGCCTGCCTTGAAACGGTCCACCGCCGCCGCGTAGTCATAGCGCGCGGCGTGCGCCTCCGCTTCCGCACGCACGGCCCGCAGCGGCTGGCCTTGGGCCTGCCAGGTCGATGCCAGGAGCTGCCACGCCGTGGCGTCCCTGGGGTTTGTGGCAACCCAGCTTTGCAGCGGCCCGCTGCCCTCGGCCGCACGCCCGGCACGCAGGAGGGCCTGTGAACGCAGAACCAGTTCAGGGCGGCGGTTGCCGCCGCCGCCCACATCGCTGGAAAGCATGTTCACAGCGGCGCCTGCCTCGCCAGCCGCCAGTTCAATTTCGGCCTCCAGCAGCCTTGCCAACCGGTGGGCCGGGGCGTCGTTGCGAACTAGATCTTCCAGTTTTTTTGCGGTCGCGCGCGCGCCTGTGGCATCCCGCAGTTGGCTGCTGCCCAGGGCTGCCGCGTACAGCACGGCGGCGCGCCGGGTGGCGGGCTGGGAGGTAAACCCCGTGCCCTGGGGCTCGGCGATCCACTGGCGCAGGGTGTCGACCCCCGGATTGGACAGCACCCTGGCACGCGCCGCGACCATCGCGTGTTCCAGCGTGGAAGGCGCTGCCGCCGTGGTGGTGGCACCCGGGGGAATGCGCGAGTGCATGTCCGCCATGCGCTCGGTGGTCAGCGGGTGGCTGCGCAAGTAGGGCCAGGAGCCGTTGTCGTTGAGACGGTTGGCCTGCTGGAGCTTGTCGAACATGCTCACGAATCCTTGCGGCGCGAACCCCGCGGGCGCCATCAGGCCGTAGCCGATGCGGTCTGCCTCCCGCTCCATGTCGCGCGAGAAATTGAGCTGGTTCTGCATCGCCAGCGCCTGGCCACCCACCACCAGCGCCTGTGTGGCACCCGGGTTCTTGCTGGCCGCCAGGGCACCCAGAATCATCGCGCCCAGCAGCAGGGGCGTCTGTTTGCTTTGCTGGGTGACCAGGCGGGAGATATGGCGCTGGGTGACATGGCTGAGTTCATGGGCCAGCACAGAGGCCAGCTCGTCGCGGCTGGTCACGACGCCGACGAGCCCCAGGTGCAGGCCCAGATAGCCCCCAGGCAGCGCGAAGGCATTGACGGTGCGGTCCCGGCCCAGAAGGATTTCCCAGGCAAAGCGCTCATCCAGCTCGGAAGAAAGCTCCCCGCGTGCCTTGGCTGCAGCCATCAGCGGGCGCCATATGCCTTGTACATAGTCCGCGATCACAGGATCGTCGATGTAGTCGGGATCCCGGTAGAGTTCGCGGATGATGCGGTCACCCAGGCGGCGCTCGGCGCTGGTGGTGAGGTCGCTGGAGTCGCCGAGGGTGGGCAGGCTGGGCTGGGCACTGGCTGATGAGGCGGCACAGGTGAATATCGTGACCAACAAGGAAACCGAAATTGCGAATTCGGTGAATACCACAAGCGTTTTCCGCCCGATGCTAAGGGCTGCAAGGGAGCGGACGGGCCAAGGCTGGGCAGAAGAGGGTTTGCGATTCCGCATGCACGTATGATGCCTTGTCCACCGAAGGTTTCCCATCGATTCACCCGGTTACCATTCCATGTCCGCACTCACTCACTTTGACGCTCAGGGGCAGGCCCACATGGTTGACGTGGCCGCCAAGGCAGCCACTCACCGAATCGCCATTGCCAGCGGCCGTATTGAAATGCAGCCCTCGACCTTGGCCCTCATCGAAGCCGGTAACGCTAAAAAGGGCGACGTGCTCGGCATTGCCCGCATCGCCGGGATCCAGGGCGCCAAGAAAACTAGCGACCTTATTCCGTTGTGCCATCCTCTGGCCTTGACCCGCGTTGCTATTGAATTTGAAGCATCCAGTGCTCGCAAGTTGGACGCTATCGGCATATTCTGTGCCGCAACCGTGGAAACCGTCGGTCCCACTGGCGTGGAGATGGAAGCCCTCACCGCTGTGCAGGTGGCGCTGCTCACTATTTATGACATGTGCAAAGCCGTTGATCGGGGTATGTCTATCCATGATGTGCGTGTGGTGGAAAAGCACGGGGGAAGGTCGGGTAGCTTCCTGGCGGAGGCGCCAGGCGACTAACATTCCTAATGGATAGATATCAAAAACACAGCCCACAACGTTAGAGCTCAATTTGGCTTGAGCTGAATTTGGGCCGGTGCCCCTTTCGTCCTAGAAAGAGTCCAAAGGCACAAAGCCGAGCGGCTCGGCCGTAACAGCGTCCAGCAGCACTGTCCATGCCACATGACGGTCTAGCAGAGGCAGATAGCGCAGACCCGCAACTGACCGACCCGTGGCTGCGATGGCTTGATTGATTAGATCCGCTTGACCCGGAAAATGGCCGTGCAGATCGCTTGCGGGCTTGGCTTCCTTCAGGATGCGGGGCGTAGCAGTGACATAAGGTTGCCACAGGTCACTGCGCGCTGCCAGAGGAGCCCCATTTAATGCCGCCATCGTTGCATCGAATTCTTCTGCGGGACTCTCAAAGGGACGTAGTGCGACAACGGTAGGCCCCCTCAGAGGCAGGCGTTGCAAGCCAGGTGGCGCTTTGGCCAGAAGATCCGGGGTTGTATCGATTGCATGCACGACGGTCATGCGGGAGTATTCGAAAACCAGATGGACTGGGCGGCTGACGAAAACGGTCCATAGGCCATAACCCAGCGCTGCCAGTTGCAACATGGCCACGACGGTAAGATCGCTCAGCAATTCTCGCCGTGGCTTTGCGCGATTAAAGATGATCAAGGTCATCAATGGCCCTAGAACCACATCGACGGCGACAACTAATGTAAAAAGTTGACGCCCGCCGGAAATTTCGCTGTAAGGGTACGGGTACCACAGCACGAATACCAGCATGCCTGCTAACCCTGCAATAGACACGCTGATAAAAAAATGAATCCCGCTAGCCACTGAGCGGGCTCTCCAGTTTGCCATGGCGTTTTTGGTCATTTCAATTTTAATTATATTTTTGGTAGAGGCCAATTTAATGCTGTCAATTGCATGGATGTAGTGCAATATGGTTGCCTATTGAATTTTCGGAAAAATAATCAAGCCCACGCTCTCCGGATATTTTTGCTGAAATATCTGCCAGCGTTTTTCTATGGTTATACAGTGGGCCGCTGTATATATGCCACATAGTACTTTGAGTTGCGTTTCGGCAACAAGGCGATCACCATGCATTGCATTTGCTAGCGCATATTGAAATAGGGCTGGAGAATAAGGGTAGCGTTGTACTACTTTCGCCATGAGCGTAATATTTTTTTCTATAGCATATTCGTCTTCCTGCATTGTTCTCATGGCGTACATGGTAGCGAGCTGATTCAAAACGAGAAATTTCGTAGGTTGCTCGTTGTATGCAGGGCGCGGGCCGATTTGTGCAGAGCGCAGCCGCACTGCTACATCAAGTGGGACGGCATTGATGTAGTCTACACAGATTGCAAAATACAAAATGCATGTGGTGAACATGAAGATTACGATTTGCTTCCATTTGAAATGGCATTTCACCAGATTTGATTGCGTGCCATCCAGGTAGCCCATTATTAATCCTAATGGCATCAAAAAATAAGCGTACGTCAATGGATATTCGAGCATTCCGTGGATGAATACTCCGAGTACGGCGCAGTATAAATAGTTATTTCCATCATCTCGCTTGCGGTGGCTGAGGTTTTGAAAGAACCATACAAAAAGTAGACCTAGCAGAATAATCGCAATTGGCCATCCGTTCCAAACAATCAAGTCCAATGCAAGATTGTGAGAGTAACTCATGTACGTTCGCAGAATAGGGTGCGTTTCAGCAGTGACCTGCTGCGCCCATCCTGTTTGCAGCCAGCCATATCCGAACCAAGGGCGTATGGAGCTTGCATCCAGCAACGCTGACCACATGGTGAGTCGCACGTCGTGCAGTGGAAGCGCCCGGGTTTGTTGGTCCGCCGTAAGAAGCGCGGTGCTTTGAAGCCAAGGAATCGCCATGTACCAAACTGCGAATGTGACCGACAGCAATCCAGTGGTAATTTTTTGTTTTTTGTTCCCCGACGAAAAAATAGTTAACAAAAAAATGGAAACTATCTGCAGCCAGCCCGTTCTCGATTGCGTAATTGCCATGCCAAAAGTAAGAACCCCCCCGGCCAGTATAGTGCTGCTCAAATGCAATTGCCCCTGGTTTCGTAGATATAATATTCCGCAAAATGCTATGAAGCAGAGGGTGCTAAAATTATTTATCTGACCCAGATTTGCACCAGGGCGATCGCCAATGTCGGTCTCCATCAAAAAGACCGCTAAATCCCACGTTTTTGTCCATTGTATGAGGGCGATACCGATCGAGAGGATGGCGGAAGTTGCGATGGTAGCAATGAAAGCGATTATCCATTCTTCGCGTTCATTTGATTTTTCAATTAATGATCCCGCATGAAGTGCTATGAGAAAGGTAGATAGGTAGAGGGATATCAAGAAAGCATCACCGGAGAAAATAAGAAGCCCGGCGAAATGCTGACCCCATACCACGACAAGGGCGAGAAAAACAAACACGAGGAGGGGCCATGCGATACCAGGGGCGGGCGGCTGGATTTTTTTTGTTTGCACCGCCGCCGCGATCCAGAGAATCAACGTTGCTGCAAATGCGAGCCCTTCATTCCATGCGGGCAGCCAAGGGTACGCCTTATTTGCAATCAACCACGACAATGCCATCGTGATTAAACCCACCATCGCACCCTTGCTTAGTTTCCGGTTCACTATGTTCCCTTCGTCCATAAAAAAAGACCCCGAAGGGCCTTTCTTGCTTCGCGCTCGGCGATCAAATCTGTCCGCGGCATGAGCCGGGCAGGTACTTGATGGGCATCGTCGTTCCTTCGCTACCCAGACCACAACGCCAGCCCCAGACGGTTTTATTGACATCGGTATTGGTAAATGGAGTGGTTGCATTCACCATGGGAACCAGCGTCACATCCTTGCTTGCGGCATCCTTTAGATCGGTAGCAGCAGAGGATGTGATCACGACCTTGCCCGCGCTGGTGGTTGTCATGGAGGCAACGTACTTCGTGCCGCTACCAGCGCTGATTTCACAACCCCATGTGCCGGCTGCCGGCAGCGTGGTACCAACGGTAGACTGCACGGTTTCCGTGATGCTGGTGCGGCAAGCAGAGCCTGCCAGAATGATTTCCGACACCTTGGCGCGGATGGTGTAGTCCTGATAGGCAGGCAGAGCCACGGCAGCCAAAATACCAATGATCGCGACGACGATCATCAGTTCGATAAGGGTAAAACCTTTTTGCAGGGTACGCGTCATAGGAACCTCCTGGGAGTCAATTTGCAACTGAGTACCTGTCGAACAATTCGCCAGGTTAGCAAGCTTGCAGCACATTGTGTGCCAGATTGAACATCGCGCTGAGCGTTGCAAATAGTACCGGAAGAAGCGTTGCAGCACTTGAGAGCTGAAAACTGTCATTTTTGGTGACATTTTTGTTTGGCCATCCCTGTCACTGCAAGCGGCCTGTTACAAATCAAAAACCTGTCCCGCTTCGAGCCACCGCAGATCATGCGGCGAACCGCAATTTAGCAAAGGCGCGGTGCTAAGTTGCTTGATCTCCTCCATGATGACAGCAGTTTCTGATGGCTTGGTGTGCGTGATGTAGATGGGAAAAACCCGGTCCGTGCGCAGTTGTGCAAGTTCTTGCGCCAAGGTGATCGGCGAGAGGTGAAGGCTTCTCTCTGCGAGCATGCGCTCTCTGTTGCTGAAAGCAGTTTCCACTACCAACTGGCAGACAGGCATGCGGTTGATCCATTGCCAGAACGCGGGGTTTCTTTCGCTATCACCGCTAAAAGCCCACCAGCCGGTGTCGCCCAGGACCGCGTATCCGACCGCAGGCACCGTGTGGACCGCTGGCAGCACTTCGATGAGACGATCGTCAAGGATGGCCTGCTGACCCACAGACAGGGATGCATACCGAAGAAATGGTCGATCAGGCGTTGGAATGGCACTGAAGTCCGGCCAGATGACTTTATTGAATACATGGTTTTGCAGCGCCGCGATCGTTTCTGCGAGCGCGTGCACCGTCACGGGCGCATTGCGTATCGACGACACTGCATCCAGCATCAGCGGCAGCGCCGCAATGTGATCCAGGTGTGAGTGCGTCAAGAACACATGGTCAATTTGGCGCATCTCTTCGAGCGTTAGGTCGCCCACTCCAGTTCCCGCATCAATCAGGATGTTGTCGCCTATCAAAAATGAGGTCGTGCGGCAGCCCTTGGCGATGGAGCCTGAGCATCCGAGCACGCGAACCTTCATGGGCCAACCTGTCTATTTGGTGTCGAAATTGGTGGCGCTATCCCATTGGGGGTCGAAGGTCTGCCCTTGCAGGGTTTGCATGCGGGACGCATAAATATCATAGATGGCAGATGGCGTGGCAGTTTGCTGTAAGCTCACCAGCAGTTTGTCGCATTGTGCCCAGTCCTGGGCGCGATAGGCGTCCAGAAAGTGCTTCCATATGGATAATTCTTCCGCTTTCTGAGGCATCGTGGCGTGCAGTGCGGCAACCGGCGAATAGATAGCCACAGCCTGAGCCTTGCCCTTGACGCGCACCCGATCCAACTCTTGCCAGACAAGACCTGGTGCCTGGGCTTGGGTGGATTCACTCGCCACGGTGCGAACGCCGTAGTGCTTGGACAGGCCCTCTAGGCGAGATCCCAAGTTGACCGCGTCGCCGATGACCGTGTAACTGCGCCTCATTTCCGAGCCCATGTCGCCTACACACATGGTGCCGGTGTTGAGTCCTATGCCGATACCAATCTCCGGTAGCTTGCGCTCCCGATGCGACAGATTGATCTGTTCCACTGCCTGCTCCATGTCCAGCGCTGCCCGCACCGCCAGTTGCGCATGGTCTGGCGTAGCCACCGGCGCCCCCCAGAACGCCATCACGCAGTCCCCCATGTACTTGTCGATGGTGCCGCGATGACTGCGAATGATGTGGGTGAGCCGGCTGAACACCTCGTTGAGCAGGGCTTGGAGTTGCAGCGGTTCCATCTGTTCCGACATGGCCGTAAACCCCCGCATGTCGCAGAACATCACGGTCAGCTCCTGGTTGGTCGCCTGCATGCTGTACTTCTCGGGCTGCTTGACCATCTCGTCCACCAGTTCCGGCGGCACATACGTGCCAAACAGCGCAGCCAGTTCCCGCTTGGAGCGGCTTTCCACAAAGTAGCCGTAGACCATGTTCAGGGCGAATGCGAACACCGCCATCACCACCACGGTAGCCAATGGCATGGCCAGGCCATGGGCGAGGTAGAGCCAGAGATTGAGCACGGCAAGGACTGAGACGGTCCCAAGGCTGAGCAAGACCGCGGAGGTCGCCGAAAGCGCTGGCAGCGCCCCCGCCAGCAAAAGGCCTGCGATGAGCAGCTGCACGGCATCAAAGCCCACGGCGTAGTCTGGCCGCACGATGCTTTTCCCGTCCAGAAAGGCCGAGAGCATGTTGGCGTGCGTCTCCACGCCTGGGTAGGTGCGGCCCACCGGGGTCACGCGCAGGTCCAGCAATCCTGGTGTAGTTGAGCCCACCAGCACCAGCTGGTTTTGCAGGTTGTGGGGTGGGAGTTTGCCCTCCAGGACATCGGAGGCGGAAATATACCGAAAGGACCCTCCACCGACATCCCCCGGGCCGCGAAAGGGGATGAGGGTTGCGAGCTGGGCGTCCACGGGCAATGCCAGCGCGCGGCCATCCTGGCGCAGCACGACGCTCTGCAGCGTGTCATATCCGCCTTCAGGAAGGGGGCTGGCAAAGCCGGGGTGCACTTCCGGCATGCCAAGCACCGTGCGAAACATCGCCAGCGCGAGGGATTCGTAGTACTTCCCCTGGTGCTCCGCAAGCAGGGGGAGGGAGCGGACGACGCCATCGTCATCGGTGATGGAGTTGAAAAAGCCTGCGGCGGGCACGGCGCTGGCGAGCTCTTCGATGTTGCTGCCATAACCGCCCCAGGAAGTGGCTTTCAGCGGCAGCCCGCGCAGCCGCTCCGGGGAGAGCGCTGGCGCGGGCAACACGCCTTTTGTCCTTCCGTCCCGGTCGCTGGTGAGGTAGTAGCCCAGAACCGCCGGCCGCCCCTGGAGCGACCGGGCGAAGAGCGCGTCATAGTCGAGCGCCGGGGCCAGGCGCACGAGTTGTTCCTTGAACCCTGCCTGGGCCCGCAAGGGGCCCCGGGCCAGCTGCTCGAGGCTGGAGAGTCCCGAGCTTCCGTCGGCTTCCGCAAAGAGGACGTCGAAGCCCACGACCGCCACCTGCTGGCGCTCGAACAATTCACGGCTTAGGGTGGCGAGCTTGTCTCGCCCCCAGGGCCAATGCCCCACCCGCTCCAGGCTTTTCTCGTCGATGTCGACGATGACGATGCGCTCGTCCAGCGTGCGCGGCATGGTGGCGCGCAGCCGGGTGTCGTAGATGATGTTTTCCAGCCGCTCCAGGACCTGGAGATGAAGAACGCCTGCAATGTGCAGCAGCGCAAATACCAGCGGAATCAACGTGACCGCCATGCGCCGCCCATGGCGCCAGAACAGGTGCAAGACGGGATTGCGCACGAATTCCAGGGGCAGTGGGCCGGAATGAGCCGCCTATGGGGCTGCTGCAGTCCGGCGGTGGCGGTCAGCTCTGTTCGAACTGCATTTCCGTGCCGGCCAGTTCGAGCCGGTCACCGTTCTTGAGCGGCACGGGCGATGTTCCGATGGAGGCGCCGTTGAGCAACGGCATGTCGGGACCTTCCACGTGGGCCAGCACGAATCCTTGATGGCGCTTGGTGATGGATGCAACCGCCACGCCGGGCTTGCCAATGGTGGTGACCACCTTCTGCAGCGACACTTCACGCCCGGCGGCGGCTCCCGACATGACCCGGATGACCGCGGAAATGGGAACAGGAGCCGGCGCCGGAACTGCGGGGCGCGCGGCTGCGCCGACGGGCGGGACCATGCCGGGCTTGAAGATCATGGTCTTCTCGAAGTTCTGCCCCTCGGCCTCGTGCAGGAAGCGGATCTTGTACTTGCCCACCTCGACCGTGTCGCCGTTGCGCAGTTCCTGCCGCTTGACGGCCTTGGCATTGACGTAGGTGCCGTTGGTGCTGCCCAGGTCTTCAATCTCCACATCCTGGCCCGCCATGTGGATAACGGCATGCTCGCCGCTCACCGCGAGGTTGTCGATCACGATGTCGTTGTAGGGGCGCCGGCCCAGCGTGGTCCGCTCCTTGGTCAGTTGCACTTCCTTGATGACAACCCCGTCGATTGAAACGATCATTCTGGGCATGATCCACTCCTGATGTGATGAGTAATTGTTGTAGTAGTGGCCACTCACGCGGCCCCTAGCAATCGGGACATAAGGCCGCGCTTCTTGCCTCCCGCGGCCGCTTGCACCAGCAGTACGCTCACGTTATCACGGCCACCATTCGCATTGGCGGTGTCGATGAGCAGTGTGGCTTTTTCCTCCAGGGGAACAGGTGCCCGCACCAGTTCCGCCAGGTCCGCGTCCGCGACCATGTCCGTGAGCCCGTCCGAACACATCAGGAACAAGTCATTCGGCGCGACCTGGAATTCGTTGACTTCCATCATGACGTTGGGCTCCACGCCCAGCGCGCGGGTGACCAGGTTGCGGTTGGACGACAGGGCCGCTTGCTGTGCGGTGAGCAAGCCGGCATCCACCTGTTCCTGAAGCCAGGAGTGGTCGCGCGTGATCTGCTGCAGGACGCCGTCCCGCACGCGGTAGCAGCGGGAGTCGCCGATGTGCCCGAGGATGAGGCGGCTGCCGTGGAAGACCCCCACCACCAGCGTGGTGCCCATCCCTGCGTACTGGGGGTTGGACAACGACGCTCCAAGGATCGCGTGGTTGGCGTTCTCCACGCAGATTTCCAGGGCGCGGCGTACGTCGGTGGATTGCGGCGTGCCGCCTGCCTGCCCCAGCCAGCGGGCCATCTCGGTGCGGATGAAGGTGGTGGCCATGCCGCTTGCCACTTCGCCGGCGTTGTATCCGCCCATGCCATCGGCCAGGATGGCGACCTGCGCATCCCGGTCGACCGCCACCGCGTCTTCATTGTTGGTGCGCACGCGGCCTTTGTCGGTCCGCGCGAAAAATTCGTAGGTCATGGATGTGGAGGCGTGCGTCATCGGGCGCCTGGAATCGGCGGGGATGCCGCACCCCGCCCGGCGGGTGGCTCCATCACGGTTTCCTGAAAATCCGCCATTTCATGCCCTGTTGCATCGCGGTCCGCATCATAGACGACTGCTTCCGGGCCCGGTAACACTTCCGGCGCCGAGGATGCTGCGCCTGCCTGGCGAAGGTCGGAAGCGAATTGCCGCCCCGTCTGGTAGCGCGCCTGCGGGCGCTTCTGGAGGGCCAGGGCCACCACGCGGGCCACCGCGGATGAAAGCTCCGGCCGCAGCTGGCGGATGTCGGGTGCGTCCACGCTGGCGATCTTGTGCATGAGCTCGGTCATCGACTCGCCGCGCAGCGGCAAGGACCCGGTCAGCAGCTGGAACAGCGTGACGCCCAAGGAATACAGGTCCGATCGGCCATCCACCTTCTTGCCCGCGAGCTGCTCGGGCGACATGAAGCTGGGGGTGCCCAGGACCATCCCCGTGCGCGTCTTGCTGGAGTCCGTGATGCGCGCGATGCCAAAGTCCGTCACCTTCACGGCGTCCGTGGCGGCGTCGAACATGATGTTGGCCGGCTTGATATCGCGGTGCACCACGTTGTGCGCATGGGCATAGTCCAGTGCCTCGGCGACGCGGGCCGCAATGGACAGCACGGTGTCCACGGGCAGGAGCTGCCCGGCCCGGCATGCCTGCGTCAGGTCGGAGCCCTTGAGGAATTCCATGGCGATGTAGGCGAGGTCGTGTTCTTCGCCGGCATCGAATATCGTCACGATGTAGGGATGCTGCAGGCGTCCCGCGGTTTCCGCCTCGCGGAAGAAGCGGGCCCTCGCGTCGATCAGCGCGTCCCCTTCGAATTCCTCTCCCAGGGCCAGCGTCTTGATGGCGACCACGCGCCCGATCTTCGGATCCCGTCCCAGGTAGACGACGCCCATCGCTCCTTTGCCGATCTCCTTGTCGATCCGGTAGCGACCGAGCATCGGGATACCGGCTGTGGCATCGCCCGGCAGGCGCGGCGAGGCCGGCGGGACCGACGCGGGCGTGCTGGAGGGCGGGCCATCCACGTCCTTCTGCAGCTGGGCCCGCACGCGCTTGTAGCGGGCATATGCATCCTTGTAGGCGCGGTTGTGCTGCAGGATGTGCTTGTAGACGGACTTGGCCTTGGCAAAGTTGCGCTTGCGCTCGAAGTCCTGCGCCAGGTGGTACAGGTTGTCCATCAAGGCATCACTGGGAGGTACCTTGCGCAGGCGCTCGAATGCCATGTCGAGCTGCCCCTGCCCTTGCAGGGCCAGCCCCATCATGCGGTCGGTTTCGGCGGCTTCCCCGGACGATTCCTGGGTGCTGCCTCCCCCCATGCGCAGCGCGGTGAATGCCACCACCCCCACGAGCAAGGCCAGGGCGCCGGGTACCAACGATATCCACTGCCCGGCATGGCGCAGCAAGCCCCATTCGGTGCCTGCCAGGAGCAACAGCAGCACTGCGCTCAGCGCCCATCTCGCGGCACGTGAAAGCCGGGGAAGGACCAAGGCCACGAAGAGCCAGGCCCCCAGCACCGATCCCCATGCAGCCGCGGGCGCCCAGGAGGGCCTTTGCACACCGAGGCCCTGCCGCATGGCGGAGACGGTGTGCGCGAGCATCTCGACCGGGTACATCGTCCGTGCGCCCGGCTGAACCCAGGGGGCCGCCAGTGCCTCGCTGGTGTCCCCCACCAAGACGACCTTGTCCTTGAAGGTGTGAAGGGGCACCTTGCCGCTGAGCGCCTGGGCAAAGGACACCGTGGGAAACGGTGTCGCGCCATCCTGCGCGGCATGAGAGCGCGGATGCATGGCGGCGGCCTCGTCCGTGGCAATGTGCAGTCCGCCCACACGCACACCGCGCGGCTCGTCCTGGGTGCGGATCTCGTTCGGGCCTAGATGCAGGCTGTGCCGCGTTGCCAGCAATGCCAGCGAGGGCACCGCGACTCCGTCATACCGCAGCAGCAGTGGGATGCGGCGCACGCGGCCGTCGTCATCCGCTTCCATGGACAGGTGGCCGACGCCTGCCGCCACGGAGCCGAGTTCCGCGATGGGGTGCCGGGCCGACGTGGCGGGCGTGGCGAAGGACCCAGAGTCGGGCAGGACGCTGCGGTGCGCATAGGGGGGCAGCGGCGTGGCCTTTCCTCCGGCCAGGGCATAGCTTGAGGCCAGGAACACATTGCCGGCGCGCTGGATGCTGGCCGCGAGGCGGCCATCGGTGTCGAGCGCCTGCTCCGCCTCGGCGGTGGCACGGCCCAACTCGGCGGCCAGCGGAGATGTTTCCCCGGCACGCGCAAGCGTCTCCCGCACCGTGCGGACGTAGGCAAGGCCGCGGTCGGATTCAGGGGTGGCGAAGGAAGGGGTCAAGACAATGGTCTTGGCGCCCGCGGCCGCCAGCTGGTCGACGAGCCGGGCGTAGACATCGCGGGACCAGGGTGCGCTTCCCAGCGCTGCCAGGCTGGCATCGTCCATGCCGACGATGACAATTTCAGGCAAGGGGGGTGGCGTGGCGACACTGCTCGCTGCGTCATACACGCGGTATTCCAGGGACTGGAAGACACCAGCGGCCGCACACAGCGCAATGACCACCGCCGAGGCCACTGCGCCCCGAAACCCATCGGTCCGCCACATGCCCAGCCACCGACCCGAGGTTGTTCGTCCCACTTGCTATTGGTTCCACACTGTATTTGTGTGGGTAAAAGCAATATCTGCGCCCGGGCGGGCAGGGTGCGCGGCCGTCGCCGTTACCGCGGCGCCGCTGGGCCCCTGCAGGCACGGATGCCCTTCTTGTCGTGGCGGGGCGGCCGCCACGCTGTCAGGGTGCCACTTTTGTCACATGATGCAACAATTTGTTGCATCATGTGATGGGGCGTAATCAGGCTGCCGATTCCCGCCGGGCCCTGTGGGGCCAGAATTTCCCGGCGCCCACCACCAGCAGCGCGCCAAGCGCCGCGGCCACATAGTGCAGCGAAGGATGCGCCACCACATAGCCATGCAGCGCTGCGTCATTGGCAATGGTTTCGCCCCCCACCCATCCGATCAAGGCGGCCCCCAGCAGCACGATGGCGGGGAAGCGCTCCATGAGCTTGATCATCAGCGTGCTGCCAAAGATCACGAGCGGAATGCTGATGGCCAGGCCGAGCACCAGCAGCAGCACGTTGCCGTGCGCCGCAGCGGCAACGGCGATCACGTTGTCCAGGCTCATCACGAGGTCCGCAATGAGAATGGTGCGCACCGCCGCCATGAGGCTGCCATAGGCCTTCGACTCGCCTTCCTCTTCCTCATCGTCACTGAGCAGCTGGAAGCCGATCCACAGCAGCAGGCAGCCGCCGACGATCTGCAGGAACGAGAGCTCCAGCAGCTTGGCTGCCACCACGGTGAGCAGGATGCGCAGCACCACTGCCGCGCCAGACCCCCAGAAAACGGCCTTGCGCTGCTGATGGGGAGGGAGGGACCGGGCCGCCAGGGCGATGACGACGGCGTTGTCGCCCGAAAGAATGATGTTGATCCAGACGATCTTCATCAGGCCGATCCAGAAATCGGCACTTTGCACAAACTCCATACTGAACTCCACTGTTATGAATGCAAGAAGCGCCGGGAACCAGGGTTCCGAGCGCTTCTCTTTTTATTGGAGCGGCCAGTTTATCGGGCCTTGCGGCTGCGGGCGTCCGTAATTGTGCTTACGAATGCCCGTGCCGGTGTAGGGCCGGCAGCTTACTTGAGCTGGGCCTTGAGCAGCTTGCCCAGCTCCGACGGGTTGCGGGTGATGATGAAGCCCGACTCTTCCATGATGGCGAGCTTGGCATCGGCCGTGTCGGCGCCGCCGGAGATCAGCGCGCCGGCATGGCCCATGCGCTTGCCGGGAGGCGCGGTCACGCCAGCGATGAAGCCCACGATGGGCTTCTTCATGTTGGCCTTGCACCACTGGGCGGCTTCGGCTTCGTCAGGGCCGCCGATTTCGCCGATCATGATCACGGCGTCGGTGTCCGGATCGTCGTTGAACGCCTTCATCACGTCGATGTGCTTCAGGCCATTGATGGGGTCGCCACCAATGCCCACGGCGCTCGACTGGCCCAGGCCCACCTCGGTCAGCATGGCCACGGCTTCGTACGTCAGCGTGCCGGAGCGGCTCACGACGCCGATGCGGCCCTTGCGGTGGATGTGGCCGGGCATGATGCCGATCTTGATTTCGTCGGGCGTGATGAGGCCGGGGCAGTTCGGGCCCAGCAGCAGGGTCTTCTTGCCGCCGGCGGCTTCCTTGGCCTTCATCTTGTTGCGCACCATCAGCATGTCCTTGACCGGAATGCCTTCGGTGATGCAGATGGCCATGTCCAGGTCGGCTTCCACAGCTTCCCAGATCGCATCAGCAGCGCCTGCGGGCGGCACGTAGATCACCGACACGGTGGCGCCGGTCTGTGATGCGGCTTCCTTGACGGAGGCGTAGATCGGGATGTTGAAGATCGACTCGCCGGCCTTCTTGGGGTTCACGCCTGCCACGAAGCAGTTCTTGCCGTTCGCGTATTCCTGGCACTTCTCGGTGTGGAACTGGCCGGTCTTGCCCGTGATGCCCTGGGTGATGACCTTGGTGTCTTTGTTGATGTAGATCGACATGTGTGTTCTCCGGGCTTACTTGACGGCAGCAACGATCTTGGTCGCAGCTTCGGCCATGGTGTCTGCGGCGATGATGGGCAGGCCGGACTCGGCCAGCATCTTCTTGCCCAGCTCTTCGTTCGTGCCCTTCATGCGCACGACCAGCGGCACGTTCAGGTTCACGGCCTTGCAGGCGGTGATCACGCCGGTGGCGATGGTGTCGCACTTCATGATGCCGCCGAAGATGTTGACCAGGATGCCTTCGACCTTGGGGTTCTTGAGCATGATCTTGAAGGCTTCGGTGACCTTCTCGGGGGTGGCGCCGCCGCCCACGTCCAGGAAGTTGGCCGGCTCGCCGCCGAACAGCTTGATGGTGTCCATGGTCGCCATGGCCAGGCCGGCACCGTTCACCAGGCAGCCGATGTTGCCGTCCAGGCTGATGTAGGCCAGGTCGAACTTGGATGCTTCCACTTCGGCTGGATCTTCTTCGTCCAGATCGCGGAAAGCCACGATGTCAGGGTGGCGGAACAGCGCATTGGCGTCGAAGTTGAACTTCGCGTCCAGGGCCATCAGATTGCCCTTGGAGTCGCAGTTCAGCGGGTTGATTTCCACCAGCGACGCATCGGTGTCCATGTAGCACTTGTAGATCTTGGCGAAGATGTCCACGGCCTGGTCAATGGAAGCACCGGTCAGGCCGATGGCGGCTGCGACCTTCTTGCTCTGCTCGGTGGTGATACCGGCAATCGGATCGATCATCTCGGTGATGATCTTCTCGGGCGTGGAGTGCGCCACTTCCTCGATGTCCATGCCGCCTTCGCTCGAAGCGATCAGGGCCACCTTCTGCGTGGCGCGGTCGGTGACCAGCGAGACGTACAGTTCGTTCTTGATGTCGGCGCCGTCTTCGATGTACAGGCGGCGGACCTTCTGGCCTTCGGGGCCGGTCTGGTGCGTCTTGAGCTGCATGCCCAGGATCTCGCCAGCGATGCGCTTGACGTCGTCGATGGTCTTGGCAACCTTCACGCCGCCGCCCTTGCCACGGCCACCGGCGTGGATCTGGGCCTTGACGACCCACACGGGGCCGCCCAGTTTCTGGGCTGCTTCCACGGCTTCTTGCACCGTGAATGCGGGAATGCCGCGCGGAACGGGCACACCAAAATTGCGCAAGATTTCCTTGCCTTGGTATTCGTGAATCTTCATGAGGTCTCTCTCAGGGAAGGATGGTGGTTACCCGTTTGCCATGAACAACAAAATGTCTGGCCGCGGGCTGGGGACATGGCAACCAGCGACTGTATCATGTTGCAATGCACCATCCTTGTGCGTGGCTGACGGCTTCGCCGCGCCTGCCGGGTGGCAGTTTCTTGGCTTTTCTCGTGGTTTCTTGGCAGACTTTGCTGCCCATTTTTTGCAGGAGCACCCTTATGTCCAGAGTCTTTATCGATGGCGAAGCCGGCACCACGGGCCTGCAGATCCGTGAGCGCCTGCAGGCCATGCCGCAGATCGAGCTGGTCAGCATCGCGCCCGAGTTGCGCAAGGACCCTGCCGCGAAACGCGACCTGATTGCCGGCGTGGATCTGGTGATCCTGTGCCTGCACGACGATGCTGCGCGTGACACCGTGGCGATGGTGGACGAGATTGCCCGGAGCACGGGCCGCAAGGTCAAGGTGATCGACGCCAGCACGGCCCACCGCACGGCGCCCGGCTGGGTGTTCGGCTTTCCCGAGCTGGCCGCCGGCCAGCGCGAAGCAGTCGCGCAGGCGGACCGCGTGGCCAATCCCGGCTGCTATGCCACCGGTGCGATTGCGCTGCTGCGCCCGCTGGTGGATGCGGGCCTGGTGCCCCCGGACTTCCCGCTCGCCCTGCCCTCGGTCAGCGGCTACTCGGGTGGCGGCCGGACCATGATCGAGGCCTATGAGGCCGGCACGGCGCCGTTGTTCGAGGCCTATGCGCTCACGCTGCAGCACAAGCACCTGCCCGAAATCATGCGTTACACGGGCATCACCCGCCGGCCCATCTTCGTGCCGTCGGTAGGCAACTTCCGCCAGGGCATGCTGGTGCAGCTGCCGCTGCATCTGGACCTGCTGCCCGGCGCGCCCAAGGCGGCCGATTTGCACGACGCGCTGGCGGCGCATTACGCCAGGAGCAATACACCCGAGCAGTGGGTCAGCGTGCTGCCCGCCACGGCCGACGGCAAGCTGGATGCGACCGCGCTGAACGACACCAACAAGCTGGAGCTGCGCGTGTTCGCCAACGAAGAGTACCGGCACGCGGTGCTGATCGCGCGCCTGGACAACCTGGGCAAGGGCGCCAGCGGCGCGGCCGTGCAGAACCTGCAGCTGATGCTGGGCCTCTGACGGCGGGGATCGGTGGGGACAACAGGCGGCTCCGGAGCGTGGCCGCCTGTGCTGTCTTCTGGGTCCCGGGGCCTTGGGGCGCCGCCCCTGCCCGCGTGACCGGCCCTAGATCTCGCCCTGGATTTCCGGCGCTTCGCCACGCACGACGCGCCGGGTGATCTCGCCCGAAAACCCGCGTGCGGTCAGAAAGCGGACTTGCCGCGCACGTTGCTGCGCATCGTCCGCCACGGCGCCAAATTTGCGCAGCCACAGTGCATGGGCGCGTGCCCATTCGCTGCCTTTGAGTTGGTCGAGGGCGTGCTGAACTGCCTCGGGGCCGATGCCCTTGGCGTGCAGCTCCTGCCGTATGCGCTGGGAACCCAGGCGGCCCGCGCGCTGGTGCAGCACGGATTCCACCACCCGGGCCTCGCTGATGAAGTCGCGCGCCTGCAGGTCTTCCAGCAGGGCCTGCAGGTCGTCGCCCTCCTGCACATGCGGCGCGAGCTTGCGCCGCAGTTCAGCGAGCGAGTGCTCGCGCTGGCTCAGCAGCCGCAGCGCCCGCCCCTTGAGCGAGAGCGTGGTGAACCCCATGGCCTCTTCTTTGCTTTCAATTCAATAGCTGCCAGCGCTTGTCAATCAGGCGCTGGAAGGCAATCTGGCTTGAATTGTGGCGGTCATTCGGCCGCGGCGGCAGGGGCCTGCAGCGCGTCGGGCAGCAGCGCAATGCCCAGGCCCTCGCGCACCTTGTTCTCGATCTCGCGGGCAAGGTCGGGGTTCTCGCGCAGGAACTCGCGCGCGTTGTCGCGGCCCTGGCCGATCTTCTCGCCGTTGTAGGCGTACCAGGCGCCCGACTTCTCCACGATCTTGGCGGTCACGCCCATGTCGATGATCTCGCCCTCGCGGCTGATGCCCTCGCCGAACAGGATGTCGAACTCGGCCGTCTTGAACGGCGGCGACACCTTGTTCTTGACCACCTTGACCTTGGTTTCGTTGCCGATGGCCTCGTCGCCCTTCTTGATGGTGCCGGTGCGGCGGATGTCCAGGCGCACCGAGGCGTAGAACTTGAGCGCGTTGCCGCCGGTGGTGGTTTCGGGGCTGCCGAACATCACGCCGATCTTCATGCGGATCTGGTTGATGAAGATGACCATGCAATTGGTCTTCTTGATCGTGGCCGTGAGCTTGCGCAGCGCCTGGCTCATCAGGCGGGCCTGCAGGCCGGGCAGGGCGTCGCCCATCTCGCCTTCGATTTCGGCCTTGGGCGTGAGCGCGGCCACCGAGTCGATGACGATCAGGTCCACGGCGCCCGAGCGCACCAGACTGTCCACGATTTCAAGGGCCTGCTCGCCGGTGTCGGGCTGGCTGATCAGCAGGTCGGACAGCTGCACGCCGAGCTTCTGGGCGTATTGCACATCCAGGGCATGTTCCGCGTCCACGAACGCGCAGGTGCCGCCCTGTTTTTGCATCTCGGCAATCACCTGCAGCGTGAGCGTGGTCTTGCCCGAGGATTCCGGGCCGTAGATCTCGACCACGCGGCCGCGCGGCAAGCCGCCCACGCCCAGGGCGATGTCCAGGCCCAGCGAGCCGGTGGAGACCACCTGGATGTCCTCGATCACCTCGCCTTCGCCCAGGCGCATGATCGTGCCCTTGCCGAATTGCTTCTCGATCTGGGCGAGCGCGGCGGCCAGGGCCTTGGCCTTTTCGGTGTTCACGGGCAATGCGGGGTTGGTGCCTTTGACTGCGACGTCCATGAGAAAACTCCTTGAGAAACAATGGGTTGGGTGCCTGCACCGCTCTGCGGTTAATCACAGGCTGGATGCTTGAACAGTAGTTTATGCGAGTCGTCGCGGGGCATTCAAGCTCAATTTAGTCAGTTTGCCTGACAATGTGCGAATGCCTGATATGCCTCTTCCTTCACCCGCCGAAGACGGCTGGCGCCAGACCCACCTGGGCCGCCTGTTCGGCCACGCCATGCGGCGCTTCGACGCGCGCGTGCTGCAGCTCATGGCGCACAACGTGGAGGTGCCGCTGGCGCTGTCCAACCTCGCGGCGCGCGACCAGGTGAGCGCCGCCCACGTGCACATCACGCGCCACCTGGCGCTGCAGGGCGACCGGCTGACCGACCTGGCCCAGCGCGCGGGCATGACCAAGCAGGCGATGGCCAACCTGGTGGACCAGTGCGAGGCCTGGGGCCTGGTCACGCGCGAGGCCGATCCGCTGGATGCGCGTGCGCGCCGCGTGTGCTTCACGCCCACGGGCCTGGCCTGGCTGCAGGCGTTTCGCGATGCCGTCGCGCAGGCCGAGGCGGAGTTCCGGGCGGAGGTGGGCAACGACGTGGCCACCGTGGTGGCGATCGGGCTGGAGGCCTATGCGGGCGGCTAGGCCGCCGCACGGTCATCCTGGCGCCCAAGGGGGGGGGCTTCAGACGCGCGGGGCGCTCTCCTGCCGCGCGGCGTGGCTCAGCGCGTGGGGGTCCAGCCGCAGCGCGCGCAATGCCCGCGCGGCCACGCCCTGCGGCGTGGCCGCGATCAGTGCCACCACGTGCGCACCCAGCAAGGGGCCGGGCTGGCCCTTGCGAGCCTCCGCCAGTGCCTGGATGAGGCCCTCGCCGGACGGCTGCGCGCGGTAGATCCCGGCCTGCGGCGCACAGGGTGCGGCGGGCGGCATTTCGGCATCGATGCCGATCTGCGCCAGCGCATCGCGGTACTGCTGTTCGATCGCGGCGGGCAGGGCGTCCGGGTTCGCGCCAACGCGCGCGAAAGCGCGGCGCGCGGAGCCGTCGGGCAGCTCGATGGCGGCCAGCAGGAAGTGCTCCGCGCCCGGTTGCGGCTGGCCCCGGGCGCGGGCGTGGTGCTCGGCGCGCGTGCACAGCCGGTGCAGGGTGCGCATGTCGTTCAGGCGCTGGCGGATGTGTTGCAGCATGGGGAGGAGTCCTTCCATCATCCAGGGGGGGCGGGGCGCGTGGCCTGGGGAGAGAGCCGCTTGTGCGCCGCCTGCTTGCTGACGCCCAGGGCCTGGGCAATCTGCGCCCACGACCACCCCCGCTCCAGGGCGGTGGCCACGGCCGCCGCCTCCAGCCGGTCGGCCATCAGGCGCAAGGCCACCACGGCGGCCAGCGCGGCTTCGGGGTCGTCGTGCGGGGGCAGCTGCAGGGGCGGTGGGGTCGGCATTCGTCAACTGTAGTTGACGGAACTCGTATCGTCAACAAGGGTTGACAACAGGGCTCGGAGCCTGGCCCGGGGGGCGGGCCCTCAGGGCGCCGGCCCGGTGCCAGCCGCGGCGCCCGTGGGCGGGGGCGCCGCGCCTGCGGGCTCCGCGCAGGCCAGCAACCATTGCCGGAAGCACTGCAGCGCATGCAGCTGCGTGCGGCCTTCGGGGTAGCAGAGCCAGTAGCCCACCTCGCTCTGGTAGCCCCCGCGCTGGACGGCGGCGGCCAGCGGCTCGCGCACCAGGCCGGCGGTGATCTCGTCCTGCACCAGGCAGCGCGGCACCAGGGCCAGGCCCATGCCGGCCATCACCGCACGGATCATGGTCTGGAACTGGTCGAACTGCGGGCCGGCCAGCGGGTCGAGCTGGCCCTGTACCCCGTGCGTCTCGCTCCAGCGCAGCCAGGCCTCGGGCACGGTCACGTGGCGCAGCAGCGCGTAGCGCGCCACGTCGCGCGGGGTGTGGATGGGCCAGTCCGCCACCTTGGCGCGCGGCGCGATCAGGGCCACGTCGTTGCCCGTGATGTAGTGGGCGTGGGCGCCCGGCCAGTGGCCATCGCCGAACAGGATGGCGCAGTCGAGCTCGGGCCGTTCGAAGTTGTAGCTGTGCACGTACGGCACGAAGTGCAGCGTGACCTGCGGGTGCTGCTGCTGGAACTGCGGCAGGCGCGGAATGAGCCACTTGGCGGCGAAGGTGGGCAGGCTCGACAGGTGCAGCGCGCCGCCGCCGTCATCGCTGGTGATCAGCTCCAGGGTGGCGGCCTCCAGCTGCGCCAGCACGGCGCGCACGGCCTTCTCGTAGCGCTCGCCCGCGGGGGTCAGCGCCAGGCGCTTGCGGCTGCGCTCGAACAGCGGCACGCCCACCCAGGCCTCCAGTTCCTTCACCTGCTTGCTCACCGCGCTCTGCGTGAGGTGCAGGGCCTCGGCGGCCCGCGAGACGCTGCCGAAGCGCGTGACGGTGGAAAACGCCCGCAGCAGGTGCAAGGGGGGTGAAAGGCGGCGCAGGGAAGACATCGTAAGTTATCAAATCATTCCATATGGGAATGTTATCAGGCATATCCATTGCTTGGTAGGGCTCGTGGATTCCATTAATCTCAACCTACCCCATAGGAGAAATGTCCCATGCAACGCCGTCATCTGCTCTCAGCCCTGGCCACAGTATCTTTCGTTCCTGGAATAACTCTCGCGCAAGAAGGCAAGCCCCTGCGCATCATCGTGCCCTTTCCGCCCGGAGGCGCCACGGACATGACCGTGCGCAGCCTGCAGGAGTCGCTGGCCCGCATCCTCAAGCAGCCCGTGGTGCTGGAAAACCGCGGCGGCGCGGGGGGCTCCATCGGCATGGCCGAAGCCGCGCGCGCTCCGGCCGACGGCCTCACGCTGGGCGTGGCCACGCTGTCCACGCACGGCGTGAACCCCGCCGTCTACAGCAAGCTGCCCTACGACCCCATCAAGGACTTCGTGGGCGTGACCGAGATGGTGAAGGCCCCCGGCGTCGTGGTGGTGAACCCGGCCGTGCTGCCCGTCAAGGACTTTGCCGACCTCGTGAAGTACCTGAAGGCCCATCCCGGCAAGGTTTCGTATGCCACGCCCGGCAACGGCACCATCGGCCACATGTGGGGCGAGCTGTTCAAGAGCAGCACCGGCACGGCCATGGTGCACATTCCCTACCGCGGTGCGGGCCCGGCCGTCAACGACGTGCTGGCCGGCCAGGTGGCGGTGTATTTCGATCAGGTGGCTTCCTCGCTGCCGCACATCAAGTCCGGCAAGCTCAGGGCGCTGGCGGTGTCCTGGCCCGAGCGGCTTGACGTGCTGCCTGATGTCCCCACCTACGCACAGCTGGGTTTCGCCAACAACAACGACCCGTCCTGGTTCGGCCTGGTGGCTCCCGCGGGCACGCCCGCGGCCGCGGTGGACCGCATCCAGCAGGCCGTGGCCCAGGCGCTCAAGGAGCCCGCCGTGCGCGAGCGCCTGGCGGGACAGGGGCTGTACCCGTCGGGCACAACGTCCCGGGACTTCACGGCGCAGATCGCCCGCGAGATCGACAAGATGAAACGGGTGGCGGCCTTTGCGAAGGTGGCGCTGGATTGACATGGGCCCCCGCTGAGCCGCCTCGCGCGATCCACCCCACGGGCGGTGGCGGGCCGGCGGCCAGGGGGAGCCCCATTTTCTTCGATACCGGGCCCCTGGGCCCGGCGGCCACAGCTGGAGGAGCCCGTCTCAGGGATAACCATGGTCTCCAACCGGTCCGGGCGGCTAGGCCGGCCGCCCCACTTTGCGCACACTCTGCCTATGCATGCCGCTTTGAAACTGATCAACCGACGATTCCAGCAGGCCCAGCCCGGTGCCACCGGTTCCCCCGGCACCCCGCTGGCGCCTGCGGCCTTCACCTACCTGCCCGGCACCACGGCGCTGGTGCTCGATTCGCCGCACAGCGGCACACAATACCCCGCCGACTTCGGCTCGGCCTGCGACCTGCCCACGCTGCGCCGCGCCGAGGACACGCACGTCGAGAAGATCTACGCCTTTGCCCCCGCGCTGGGCGTGGCCTGGGTCGAAGCCCACTTCCCCCGCATCTACCTCGATGCCAACCGCGACACGACCGAGCTCGACACCTCCCTGCTCGACGGCGAGTGGACCGGCCCCATCTCCACCGACCCCCAGGTGCTCAGCAAGGTGCGCCTGGGCAAGGGCCTGATCTGGAAGTTCACCGACGAGGGCGAGCCCATCTACAGCCGCCAGCTCACCGTGGCCGAGGTGCGCGCGCGCATCGACCGCTGCTGGCGCCCCTACCATGCGGCCGTGGCCCAGGCCATCGACGCCGCCCATGCGCGCCACGGCTACAGCATCCACATCAACTGCCACTCCATGCCCGCCGTGGCAGGGCGCTTCGCCACCGAGTTCCCGGGGCTGGAGCACGCGGACTTCGTGGTGGGCGACCGCGACGGCACCACCGCCAGCCCGGCGCTGTCGGCGCTGGTGTGCGAGCACCTGCGCGGCTGTGGCTACAGCGTGGAATACAACCACCCCTACAAGGGCGTGGAGCTGGTGCGCCGCTACGGCAACCCCGCGCAGCACCGCCACGGCATCCAGGTCGAGATCAACCGCAAGCTCTACATGGACGAGGGCACGCTCGCCCAGCACCCCGAGGGCATGGCCCGGCTGCAGGCAGACCTGCAGAAACTGGTGCGCCTGCTGCTCGCACACGATCCGCGCTGACGCGGCGCGCAGGGGCGGGGCCATCCTAGAATCGAGGGCAGGCGCGGCGCCAGACCGCAGCCAACCCTCAAGGAGACACCGCATGCGCATCCTCATTGCCGAAGACGACCAGGTGCTGGCCGATGGCCTGCTGCGCACGCTGCGGGCGTCGGGCGCCGTCGTGGACCACGTGGCCAGCGGCAGCGAGGCCGACGCGGCCCTGCTGACCAACAACGAGTTCGACCTGCTGATCCTGGACCTGGGCCTGCCCCGGATGCACGGGCTGGAGGTGCTCAAGAAGCTGCGCAGCCGGGGCTCGGCGCTGCCCGTGCTCATCCTCACCGCGGCCGACAGCGTGGAAGAGCGCGTCAAGGGCCTGGACTTCGGTGCCGACGACTACATGGCCAAGCCTTTCAGCCTGCAGGAGCTGGAGGCGCGCGTGCGGGCCCTCACGCGCAGGGGCATGGGCGGCACCAGCAGCGCCATCAAGCACGGCCCGCTCGTGTACGACCAGGCCGGCCGCGTGGCCACCATCGACGGCAAGATGATCGAGCTGTCCGCCCGCGAACTGGGCCTGCTGGAAGTGCTGCTGCAGCGCGCGGGCCGCCTGGTGAGCAAGGAGCAGCTGGTGGAGCGCCTGTGCGAATGGGGCGAGGAGGTGAGCAACAACGCCATCGAGGTCTACATCCACCGCCTGCGCAAGAAGATCGAGGGCGGGCCCATCCGCATCGCCACCGTGCGCGGCCTGGGCTATTGCCTCGAAAAGATTCCAGGGTAGCTCCTGAAATGATAGCTGCTTGCGCTTTCTAGACGGGCGCCAGTGGCTCAAAGGGCTTGAAACCTTGAAAATCTTCCAGCGAGAGCAGCGCTCCCTCTTCGGCGAGATCCTTGACTGGATGCTCACGCCGCTGCTGCTGCTGTGGCCCGTGAGCCTGGCGCTCACCTGGCTCGTGGCCCAGGGTCTGGCCAACAAGCCGTTCGACCGGGCGCTGGAGTACAACGCCCATGCGCTGGCCCAGCTCGTGTCCGTGGTGGGCGGCAAGGTGCAGTTCAACCTGCCCCAGCCGGCCAGCGAAATCCTGCGCGCGGACGACTCCGACATCGTCTACTACCAGGTCATCGGCCCGGGGGGCGAATTCCTCTCCGGCGAACGGGAACTGCCCGAGCCCGCCAGCGACGAAGTGCCCCTGTCCGGCGAGGTGCGCCTGCGCGACGCCGAGATGCGCGGCATCGAGATCCGCGTGGCCTACATCTGGGTGCGCCTGCCGCTGGAGGGCACGCCCGTGGCGCTGGTGCAGGTGGCCGAGACGCGCGAAAAGCGCAGCGTGCTGGCCACCGAGATCATCAAGGGCGTGATGCTGCCGCAGTTCGTCATCCTGCCGCTGGCGGTGCTGCTGGTCTGGCTGGCGCTCGCGCGCGGCATCCAGCCGCTGAACCAGCTGGAGCAGCGCATCCGCGCGCGCAACCCCGACGACCTCTCGCCGCTGGACGACCGCACCGTGCCGCTCGAGGTCGCGCCGCTGGTCTCGTCGGTGAACGACCTGCTCACGCGCCTGAACGACTCGCTGGCCACGCAAAAGCGTTTCCTGGCCGACGCGGCGCACCAGCTCAAGACCCCGCTGGCGGGCCTGCGCATGCAGGCCGACCTGGCCCAGCGCGAAGGCACCAGCACCGAAGAGCTCAAGCGCTCGCTGCAGCAGATCGGCCGCTCCAGCATCCGCGCCACGCACACCGTGAACCAGCTGCTCGCATTGGCGCGCGCGGAAGGCAGCGGCGTGGGCATCGCGCGCCAGCCCTGCGACCTGGCGCGCCTCGTGATCGAGGTGGTGCGCGACTCGGTGCCGCGCGCGCTCGAAAAACACATCGACCTGGGCTACGACGGCGCCGAGCCCGGCTCACCCGGCGTGCTGCTGGACGGCAACCCCACGCTGCTCAAGGAACTGGTGCGCAACCTGCTCGACAACGCCATCAACTACACGCCTTCCACCCCCGCCAAGCCCGGCGTGGTCACGGCCCACGTGCTGGCCGATACCTTCGGCCACGTGCTGCTGCTGCAGGTGGAAGACTCCGGCCCCGGCGTGCCCGAGGCCGAGCGCGAGCTGGTGTTCCAGCCCTTTTACCGGGCGCTGGGCAGCGAGGCCGACGGCTCGGGCCTGGGCCTGCCCATCGTGCTGGAGATCGCACGCAAGCACGGGGCCGAGGTCACGCTGGAAGACGCGCGCCCTGGCCACCACCCGCCCGGCGCGCGTTTCAGCGTGCGGTTCGCGGCGCGGGATGTGGTGGCGGGGTCCTGAGCCAGGCCGGGTGCATCCCGCCGCACGGCCTTTCGCGCTGCGGCACATTCCGCGCCGGAATGGGATGAGTTCCAAACGTCGTTAGCCAGCCCGGCCATGCCTCTCCAGAATGGGCCGCACATGCCGCGAGGCGAGGAGAGGACCACGATGACGACGATGAAACGGCGCAAGCTGCTGATCTCCACCGCCGCTGCCTGCCTGGGAGGTGCTGCCCAGGCGCAATCCGCCCCGGTGTCCACGGGCAGCGCACGGCCCCTGCGGCTGCTGGTGCCCTTTGCCGCGGGCGGCGCCACCGACATCACGGCGCGCGCCCTCGCCGGCCCGCTGTCGCAGTTGCTGGGTGCACCCGTGGCCGTGGAGAACCGCCCCGGCGCGGCCGGCGCCACCTGCATGGCCGAGGTCGCTGCCGCCGCGCCCGACGGCGCCACGCTGGGCGTGGCCACGTTGTCCACTCATGGCGTGAACCCAGCCGTCTACAAACACCTGCCCTACAACGCGCTGGACGGCTTCACCCCCGTCACCGAGATCGTCAAGGCCCCGGGCGTGCTGGTGGTGCACCCCGGCCTGCCGGTGCGCGATTTCGCGCAGTTCATGCAGCACCTGAAGGCGCGGCCGGGCCAGCTGGCCTATGCCTCGCCGGGCAACGGCACCATCGGCCACATGTGGGGCGAGCTGCTCAAGAGCAGTGCCAATGTGCGCATGGACCACCTGCCCCAGGCGGGCGCCACGGCAGCACTGGCCGAGGTGCTGGCGGGCCGGGTGCCGGTGTACTTCGACCAGGTGGCGTCGTCGCTGCCGCACATCCAGGCCGGCCGTTTGCGGGCCCTGGCCGTGTCGTGGAGCCGGCGCCTGGCCGTGCTGCCCGAGGTGCCCACCTACGCCGAGCTCAGCCTGTTCTCGAACAACGACCCGTCCTGGTTCGGCCTGGTGGCCCCTGCGCACACGCCGGCCGCCACGGCGCGGCGGCTGCGCGACGCGGTGGCCACGGTGTTGCGCGAGCCCGCGGTGCTGGCGCGCCTGGGAGAGCAGGGGCTGTTTGCCTCGGGCAGCCTGCCGGACGAGTTTGCCGCGCAGATCCGCAAGGAGGTCGAGAAGATGCGGCGCGTCAGCCGGTTTGCGCGCATCACGCTCGGCAAGGACGCAGCGTGACGGCTATGCCGCAGGCGCATGCGGCGGACGCAGCGCGCGAAGGGACATCAGCGCCATGAAGAGAAAGCCATTCTGGGTGGGCGCGCGGTACACCCCCAGCGCGCCCAGCACCTGCGCCGCCACGCCCGCGAGTTCCCAGCCGTCGGTCTCGTCCGCTTCCCAGCGCGGCACCGTCAGGGGCGCAAAGCCGCGCTCGTCGCCCCACTCCCACACCGCGGGAATGCGGGCCACCACCTGGGGATCGTTGTGGAAATTGGCCCAGGCCCACAGCCAGGTGCCGCTGGTCCGGGAAATCGATCCGATGAATTCAATGTCCGCCACCAGCCGCGGCACGCCGGCGTGCGAGAAGGTGAGCGTGCCCTGCACCTGGTCATAGTCCCAGCGCTCGAAGCGCGAGATGCCGTGGTCCGTCTCCAGGGCATCCTGCTTGCCCACCAGGGCCTGGTGGCTTTCGGTGACCGCGTCCACCCAGGCGTCGTGCGGAGCATCCGCCATGGCGCCGACACTCTGCGCCATGGAGTCCTGGTAGCAGTGGTGGCAGATGATCTGCAGGTCCAGGCAGTCCTCGTTGCGCTCGTTCCACTCGCCGCCCTCCCGCTCCAGGGCTGCCTGGCAACTGGCGCACCAGGCGTCGGGAAAGGGGCAGTCCGGCGCCGGCATGTCGCAGAACCAGCGCTGCGCCGGCTGGCGGCACAGGTGCCCGCAGACGTAGGTGGCGGTGGCTTCGCCGTGGCGGTTGCAGTGGATGGCGGAGAGTTCTTCGGTCATGGTGCGGGGCTCGCGAAAGGAGGGGCGGAATCGAAGGATGGGCGCGGAACGCCGGGCGCGACCGCCAGCGCGGCCACCACGGCTCAGCCGCAGGCGCGCATCGTCTTGCCGGCCATCGCCGTGCGCAGGGCGTCCAGCTGGGGGCGCAGCGATTCGGTCACGGCGGGCAGTCGCAGCGTGAAACCTGCCGTGTCCGGCCGCTCCTGCACCACGCGGGCCGTGCGCACGCCCTTGCCGCCCAGGGTGGCCAGCTCGCGCTCGGCGGCCTCCTTCGAGGCGAAGCGGCCCAGCGAAAGGCCGAATTCCAGGGTGCCGCCCGCGCGGTCGTGGTCGACCTTGCGGGCACGCAGTTCGGCCCGTTTCCTGTCCAGCGTTTCCAGGTCCTCGAAGCGGCCCATGTAGACCATCCAGCGGCCCGGCACGGGCGTGGGCTCGAGCAGCCAGCTGCCCTGGGGCAGGTTGGCGGCGGCGGCGCGCAGGGCGTCGGCCTGGCGTTCGTCGAACACGCCCGCCTGAAGGCATTCGCCGGTGTCGGGCGGGGTGGGAGCCTCGGCGGAAGCCGCAGCCGCTGCGCTGGGGGCGGCGGGCGACGCGGCGGCGGGAGCCTTGCCGGAGTTCACCCGCAGGATCTGCAGCGTCTCGGGCCGTATCTGCTGGTCCATGCGCTGGGGCTCGGCCTGCTCCTCGGGGGCGAAGCCCCAGTCCCGAAGCAGCCCCTGCGACCACGCGTAGTAGCCCGCGTTGGCCAGCAGCAGCGCGATCACGGCAAGTCGCAGCATGGGGGCCCTTCCTTGTTTTCCCGCCGGTTGTCCATGGGGTTGCGCGTCCTCGTCCTCGCCCGCGTGGCGGGCCCGCCCAGGGCCAGGGCCGCCATGGAGCGGGCGTCGCCAGGCCACGACGGGCAGCCTCCGCCCCGATGGAGAGGCGCGGCGCGGCTCAGGGGGGGCTCCCCAGCTCTTGCACGGCGCTGGGCCGCACGCTGATCTCGGAACTGGTGATCGCCTGCATGCCGCCGGCCGTGTGCACCAGGAGCGCGCCGTCGTCGCCCACGCCGTGGGCCGTGCCCGCGGTGCCGTCGCTCAGGGCCACGGCACGGCCCTGCAGCACGTCGCGGGCCGCGAAACGTGGCTGCATGGGGCCAAAGCCGTAGCCTTCGAACGAGCGCAGCATGCCGATCAGCGGCGGCACGATGCGCAGCAGGGCGGCGGGTGCGTCCAGGCCGGGCTCCACGTCCTGCAGGCTGCCCGGCGGCATGCTCATGCCTTCGCTGCCACGCGGCAGCACGTTGATGCCGATGCCCACGACCACGTAGCGCGCCGTGCCGGCTGGCCCCTGCGGGGACGGCGCGGCCCCCTGGAGCGCCACGAAACTGGCCGTCTCGACCAGGATGCCGCCCAGCTTGCGGTCGCCACCCGCGCCGCCCAGCCAGAGGTCGTTGGGCCATTTCAGGCCCACGCGGGCGGCCTGGCCCGCACCCAGCGGCGGCAGCACGGGCTGCAGGCTCTCGGCCACGCTCACGCCCACGGCGAGCGACAGCCCCGACCAGTCGCGCGGCGCGAGCGGCAGGCCCAGGGACATCATCAGCGAAGACCCCACATCGCTCTGCCACGCCCGCCCCATGCGGCCCCGACCGGCGGTCTGCTGCTCGGCCACGAGCAGCGTGGGCTCGCACTGGCCGGCGCGGGCGCGGCGCATGAGTTCGGTGTTGGTCGAGTCGATGCTGGGCAGCACCTCGACGGTAAAACCGGGTAACAGCGGTGACACCGCCTCCCACACGGCCTCGGCGGGCCAGCGGATGGGGGCGGCGGTCACTGGCGGCGGCCTTTCCGGGCGCCGGGCTGGAGGTTCCCTGGGACTGGCTGGGTGGCCTTGGCGGTTTTGGTCGGTTTGGCGGGCAGGGCGGGCTTCGTGGCCGCCTTGGCGGGGCTGCGCGGCACCGGCGGCGCCCAGCCGCGCTTGGGCGCGAGCAGCGTGCCGCGGCAGTTGTCGCTGCCGCACCAGCAGGGGTATTCCGCCTTCAGCTTGGGCGTGTAGCGCTCTTCGATGATCAGCCCGTAGTCGTAGTTCAGCTCTTCGCCCGCCTTGATATTGCGCAGCGCCGTGATGAAAATGCGGCCGTCCCGTTCGTCTGCGTAGCAGTTGGGGTTGCAGCTGTGGTTGATCCAGCGCGAGGAATTGCCGCCGAACTTTGCGTCGATCACGCGGTCTTCATCCACGTGGAAGTAGAACGTGTGGTTGGGCTGCAGGGGGTCGTGCGGGTGGCGGTCCTGCGCCTCCTGCCAGGTGATGACCTCGCCGGTGTACTCCACCAGCACCTCGCCCTCGGCGATGTCCTGGGCGGCGAACACGCCGTTGCCATGGACGCCCGAGCGCCGGGTCTGGATGCGGCGTCCCGGTGCGGCGGTGGGGGCGGCGGGCGAGGCAAAGCGGGGCATGGCAAAAACTCTGTTAACTTGATAGTGCACACATGTGTGCGTGCGCGTGTATGCGCGCGAAACCCGAATTGTAGGAGCGACCGGGCCGGAACCGGGCGCTCAGAACGAACGACGACGATGACAGGCAAGAGCCCCAAATGACCAAGACCCTGGTAATTGCAGAGAAACCCTCCGTGGCGCAGGACATCGTGCGCGCGCTCACCCCCGTGGCGGGCAAGTTCGACAAGCACGACGACCACTTCGAGAACGACCGCTACGTGGTCACCAGCGCCGTGGGCCACCTCGTGGAGATCCAGGCGCCCGAGGAGTTCGACGTGAAGCGCGGCAAGTGGAGCTTTGCCCACCTGCCCGTGATTCCGCCGTACTTCGACCTGAAGCCCGTGGACAAGACCAAGACGCGCCTGAACGCGGTGGTCAAGCAGGCCAAGCGCAAGGACGTGACGCAACTCATCAACGCCTGTGACGCGGGCCGCGAGGGCGAGCTGATCTTCCGCCTGATCGAGCAGTACGCCGGCGGCGCCAAGCCCCTGGGCAAGCCCGTCAAGCGCCTGTGGCTGCAGTCCATGACGCCCCAGGCCATCCGCGACGGCTTCGACGCACTGCGCACCGAGCAGCAGATGGCGGGCCTGGCCAGCGCCGCGCGCAGCCGCAGCGAGGCCGACTGGCTGGTGGGCATCAACGGCACGCGCGCCATGACGGCGTTCAACTCGCGCGACGGCGGGTTCTTCTTGACCACCGTGGGCCGCGTGCAGACGCCCACGCTGTCGCTGGTGGTGGAGCGCGAGGAAAAGATCCGCAAGTTCGTGAGCCGCGACTACTGGGAAATCCACGCCACCTTCGGCGCGCAGGCCGGCGAGTACCCCGCCAAGTGGTTCGACCCCAAGTGGAAGAAGGGCGAGGACGTGGAGATGCGCGCGGACCGCGTGTGGTCCGCCGCCGAGGCCACGGCCATTGCGAACGCCGTGCGCGGCAAGCAGGCCACCGTCACCGAAGAGAGCAAGCCCACCACGCAGGCGTCGCCCCTGCTGTTCGACCTGACCAGCCTGCAGCGCGAGGCCAACGGCAAGTTCGGTTTCTCGGCCAAGACCACGCTGGCGCTGGCGCAAAGCCTGTACGAGCGCCACAAGGCCCTCACCTACCCGCGTACCGACTCGCGCGCGCTGCCCGAGGACTACCTGCCCGTGGCCAGGCAGACCTTCGAGATGCTGGCCGACAGCGGCATGCGGCACCTGGCGCCGCACGCGCTCACCGCGCTGAACAACAACTACGTGCGTCCGTCCAAGCGCATCTTCGACAACAGCAAGGTGAGCGATCACTTTGCCATCATCCCCACGCTGCAGGCCCCCAGCGGCCTCTCCGACGCCGAGCAGAAGCTGTACGACCTGGTCGTGCGCCGCTTCATGGCGGTGTTCTTCCCGAGCGCCGAATACACCGTCACCACCCGTATTTCCACGGTGGCGCCCCACAGCTTCAAGACCGAAGGCAAGGTGCTGGTCAGGCCCGGCTGGCTGGCCATCTACGGCAAGGAAGCCGCCGATGAGGTGGAAGGTGGCAAGGACGGCGACAAGGGCCAGAACCTCGTGCCCGTGAAGCCCGGCGAAAGCGTGAGCACCCTGGCAGCCGACCCCAAGGGCCTCAAGACCAAGCCGCCCGCCCGCTACTCCGAAGCCACGCTGCTGGGCGCCATGGAAAGCGCCGGCAAGCAGATCGACGACGACGAGCTGCGCGAAGCCATGCAGGAAAAAGGCCTGGGCACGCCCGCTACGCGCGCGGCCATCATCGAAGGCCTGTTGACCGAAAAGTACATGCTGCGCGAAGGCCGCGAAATCATTCCCACGGCCAAGGCCTTCCAGCTCATGACGCTGCTGCGCGGGCTGGAGGTCGAGGAACTGTGCCGCGCCGACCTGACCGGCGAATGGGAGTTCAAGCTCTCGCAGATGGAAAAGGGGCAGCTCAGCCGCGAATCCTTCATGGCCGACATCGCCGCCATGACCGAGCGCATGGTCAAGAAGGCCAAGGAATACGACCGCGACACCATCCCCGGCGACTACGCCACGCTTGAATCGCCCTGCCCCAACTGCGGCGGCACGGTGAAGGAAAACTACCGCCGCTTTGCCTGCGTGGGTAAGCCTGGTGCGGAAGGCTGCGGCTTCAGCTTCGGCAAGTCGCCCGCGGGCCGCACCTTCGAGACGGCCGAGGCCAACGCCCTGCTGCGCGACAAGAAGATCGGCCCGCTGGAGGGTTTCCGCTCCAAGGCGGGCTGGCCCTTCACCTCCGAGATCGTCATCAAGTACGACGACGAGGCGCACAACTACAAGCTCGAGTTCGACTTTGGCGACGACAAGAAGGGCGAGGAGTCTGGCGAGCTCGTGGAGTTTGAAGACGCCGCGCTCGGCCCCTGCCCCATCTGCGGATCGGAAGTGCACGAGCACGGCAGCAACTACGTGTGCAGCAAGGCCGTGCCCACCGCCGCGCAGCCCACGCCCAGCTGCACTTTCAAGAGCGGCAAGATCATCCTGCAGCAGCCCGTGGAGCGCGAGCAGATGCACAAGCTGCTGGAGACGGGCAAGACCGACCTGCTCGACAAGTTCGTGAGCATGCGCACGCGCCGCGCCTTCAAGGCCCACCTGGCGTGGGACAAGGAGGCGGGCAAGGTCAACTTCGAGTTCGCACCGAGCAAGTTCCCGCCGCGCCCAGGCGCTGCTGCAAAAACAGTAGCTGCCAAGGCTGGAAAGACAAGCGCTGCAGCCAAAAAGTCCGCCAAACCTGCCGCCGCCAAGAAAGCCCCGGCCACCAAGACCGCCGCTGCCAAGGCACCGCGCAAGGCCGCAGCCGGCAAGGCCCCCAGCGCCGCCCTGGCTGCCGTGATCGGCGCCGAGCCCGTGGCCCGGCCCGAGGCCGTCAAGAAGATGTGGGAATATATCAAGGCAAACAACCTGCAGGACCCCAAGGACAAGCGCACCATCGTCGCCGACGACAAGCTGCGCGCCGTGTTTGGCAAGGACAGCGCGGGCATGTTCGAGCTGGCGGGCATTCTGGGCAACCACCTGGGTGGCGAAGGATGAAGCCACGCGCAGCATCCGCAGCATCGCCTGTGTGGGGCTTCTGGCGCACCGCGCTGGTGGCTCTCGCGGTCGTTGGCGCGCTGGGGGGCTGCAGCAGCACGACAGGTTCTGCGCGCTCCAGCGACCCCGCCAGCCCGCAGCCATCGCAGGGTGCCAGCGGCGTCACCGTGTTTGGCGATATCGATGTGGGCGTATCGCGGGAGCGCACGCGCTGACGTGGGGTGTGCTGCCTTGCAGGCCGTCCCCGCTGAACCTGCCGAACCTGCGCGGAGCCAGCCTTTCCGCCCCCACGGTCGATGACGGAACCTGAACCGCAGGGGAACGAATGATGGGCGAACCCGCGCTGTCCTTGCAGATCGCCACCACGGTGCACCACCGCATCCACACCGTCACCGTGCGCATGGATTCGGTGGGCTGGGTGGTGTCGGGCACCAAGCATTTGGTCACGCCCGGCGGCGGGCACCGCTACCCCAGCGGGCGGGTGTTCGTGCTGCCGTGCGGCGCGCAGTGGGAGGTGGTCAACGACCCGGCACCCCAAGGCCGCTATGTGGCGCGGCTGCTGTGTGTCGCGCCCGAGCTGGTGGCGCAGTTCCACCGCCAGTTCGGCCAGTTCGCGGCCATCCCACCAGTGCAAGGCTGCGCGGGCCTCGCGGCCGACGCCGCCTTTGAAGACAGCTACATGCGCGCCGTGGCCGCGCTGGAGAGCGATGCCAGCTCGCAGGCGCTGCGCGAACACCGCGCGCTCGAAGTGCTGCTGATGCTGGCTGAGGCGGGCATCGTCTTCGCCCCGCCCGGCGAGCTGGGCTGGGCCGAACGCGTGCGCCGCCTGGTGGGCCCCAGCCCGCAGGCCGACTGGACGCTCGAACGCATCGCCAGCGCCTTTGCCACCAGCGCCAGCACCCTGCAGCGCCGCCTGGCGCAAGAGGGCGAAACCGTGAGCCAGTGCCTGCGCGACGTGCGGCTGGAGACGGCGCTGGTGCTGCTGCAAAGCTCCGCGCTGCAGGTGTCCGAGATCGCTGCGCGCTGCGGCTACGAGTCGCACAGCCGCTTCAGCGCGGCCTTCCGCGAACGCTTTGGCTTTCCGCCCTCGCAGCTGCGGCCCTGATTCCTGCGGCTGACGCGCAGCGCACAGCCATTGACGCCACCGGGCCAATGCGAAGGCGCGGCGCGCAGCACCATCAAGCCCTTGTTTCACACCGCTACTGCAAGGAGCTTTTCAGATGCCCCACCCACTTTCACGCCCCCTTCGCGTTGGCACCGCCATCGCTGCACTCGCCACGATCGGCTTGGCCCCTGCCGCCCACGCCCAGGCCTTCGCGCTCACCAGCCCCGACTTTGCCGAAGGCAGCACACTGCCCCAGCGCTTCGAGTTCAAGGGCTTTGGCTGTGCGGGCGACAACCAGTCGCCCGCCCTGCGCTGGAGCGGCGCGCCTGCTGGCACCCAGAGCTTCGCCGTCACCGCCTACGACCCCGATGCCCCCACCGGCTCGGGCTGGTGGCACTGGTCGGTGGTCAACATCCCCGCCAGCACCACCGAGCTGCGGTCCGACGCGGGTGCTGCTGGCGGCGCCAAGCTGCCCGCAGGCGCCAGCCATGTGCGCATTGACTATGGCGTGGCCGCCTGGGGCGGGGCCTGCCCGCCCGAAGGCGATGTGCCGCACCGCTACATCTTCACCGTGCACGCGCTCAAGGTGCCGCGCCTGGACCTGCCTGCCGACGCCACCGCTGCGCTGGCCGGCTACATGATCAACGCCCACAGCCTGGGCAAGGCCACGCTCACGGCGCGCTACGGGCGCCCTGCAGCCAAAGGCAAGCAGCAGCCGTGATAGGGCGCGGCCCGGTGGGCGATGCGATGTTTTAAGCTTGGTGGTCGCCCACCACCACGCCACAGGCCCACCCCATGCGCAGCACCCGCGAACGAGCCCTCTGGTCCCTCCTGGCCGCATTGCTGCTGGCCGCCGCGGCCGCCGCATGGTGGACGGCCGACCAGTGGCTGCCCCACGCCGGGCCGTGGACCGAGCAGGCCTGGAAGAAGATCACCCGCCCCGGCCCCGACACCTTGCCGCCCGGCAAGCAGCAGCCCGCCGCACAAGCCCGCGCTGCGCACGGCGGCGCGTCCGAGCCCGCGGCCCCGCAGCCGCGCAAGTGCGTGAAGGACGGCCACACCACCTACACCGACCAGCCCTGCCCCAAGGGCACGCAGGAGCTGCCTGTGGATGGCGCCGTGACCTCGCTGCCCCGCGCGCAGTAAGTTCATGAGGGTGGCGGGCAGCGGCAGGCCCGCCGGTGTGAGGCATGTCGCTTTTTTCCTAGCCCGCCAGGGGGCTGCGCGGATTCAATCGGTGCGTTGATTCACTACCCAGGGCCTCTCTCCTTTTCTTTGGGGGGCCGCATGCACCGATGCAAAAACACACACACCTGCACACCTTTTTTCTTTTGCTGGCCCTCGTGGGCCTGGCCGTCCCCTGGTACTTCAATGGGGTGTACTTTCTGGCGGGCGGCAGCGTGATGCCCGATGTCTTCTGGCGGGATGCGTTTGCCAATGCACTCACCACCGGCATCACCCTCGACGTGTACCTGGCCGCCGTGGCGTTCTCGGCCTGGGTGGCGGCAGACCGCAGCCTGGGTGCGTGGCGCTGGGCTTACATCGCGGCCTGCTTTGGCATTGGCCTCGCGTTTGTGATGCCGCTCTACCTGGCTCAGCGCTTGCGCGTGGGCTCCAAGGGTGGGGCAGGCTGATTCGGCAGGGCCTGCGCGCCGATCTGCAAGGGCCAGTGCGCGGTGAGCGGGCTGCGCGTGCCTTGCACCAGGGCCTGCAGCGGGTGGCCCGCCAGCCTGCGCACATCGCGCCCCATGTGCGACTGGTCGTAGTACCCCTGGCCGGCGGCCAGGTCCACCACCGGGCCGCCGGGCGCGGCGAGGGCGTTGCCCAGCGTGCGGTTCAGCCGCGCAATCACCTGAAACTGCTTGGGCGCCATGCCCCAGTGCGCCGCAAAGCGCCGCTCAAACTGCCGCTGGCCCAGGCCCATGCGCTGGTGGCCTGATTCCGCGCCCGTGGCGTCGGCGCTGGCCGCCTGCAGCAAGGCCAGGGCTTGCCGCCGCCGTGCATCACAAGGCGACGGCGGTGCGGCCAGCTGCCGGACGAACTGGTGCAGCACCGTAAGCCGTGTGGCATCGTCTGCCGCCGCCAGCACGCCATGCTCTACCTCTGCCCATTGCGGGCCCACCAGTTCCGCCAGCGGCCGTAGCGTGTTCACCAGCCCGCGTGCACTGCCAAACAGCGCCGCGGCGGCCTCAGGCTGCAGCACCAGCCCCACGGCCCGCACCGGTCCGCCGTGTTCGTACACCGTGGCCGTGGTGCTGGCGCTGATCCAGGCCGACGGCGGCACCAGCGCGCCCCGGCACCGCACCTGCCCGGCCAGCCGCACCACCAGCATGCTCGACACCATCGCCGGGAAATGCGACTGCGCCAGTTCCGCAGGGGCATCGATCACCACCGCTGCCATCAACCAGGGCTGTAGATCGGAGGGGAGGGGCACAAGACGCTGCATGCCCGGATTCTGCACACCGGCGATGTGCTGGCAGGCACACCCGTCCAGCCACGCGCGCGACATGCGCCTGCCGCACCGCCCGGCTACTATCCTTTCCGCTTCACCAGCCCACCCACCGCATCCCCCGCCACGCACCATGCAGTCAGCACCCACCCGCTCCCTTCCCCTGGCCGGGGCCACCAACTTCCGAGATCTGGGCGGCTACGCCGGCCATGGCGGGCGCACCGTCAAATGGCGGCGCATCTTCCGCTCGGACCACCTGGCGGGCCTCACCGCGCAGGACCGGGCCCTGCTGGCCGAGCTGGGCGTGGCCCGCGCGGTGGACTTTCGCGGCCAGGCCGAAAGCGCCGCGTATGCCTACGCGCTGCCGGGCATCAGCTACCACCCGCTGGCCATCGAGCCCACGGTGGTGCAGCGCGCGCTGGAACTGCAGCGCACCGGCCGCCAGCTCACCGCGCAAGACGCCGTGGCGCTGATGCAGGACACCTACCGGGGCTTTGTGCACGACAACGCGCATCGATTTGCCGAGCTGTTCCGCCTGCTGCTCGATGAAGGCAGCGCCACCCCGCTGGTGTTCCACTGCACCGCGGGCAAGGACCGCACAGGCTTTGCCGCCGCCCTCATCCTGCTGGCGCTGGGCGTGCGGCGCGAGGTGGTGATGCAGGACTACCTGCTCACCAACACCCTCTACCGCCGCCCCGAGGGGTTGGCCAGCCACGCGCCCGACGAAGTGCTGGCCGTGCTGTGGCGTGTGCAGGAGGAGTTTCTCAATGCAGCCCTGCACATGGTGGACACCGAGTTCCAGGGCGTCGATGCCTACCTGGGCGACGTGCTGGGCGTGAGCGCGGCGGCCCGGCAGGCGCTGGCCGTCCGCTACCTCGAACAGCCTTGACGCCGCCTTTCAGACGCCCACCAGGGAATCGCCCCCTTACGCCAGGTGCGCCAGCAGATGGCGCCAGAAGTTCAGGCGCGCCTCCAGGGTCGAGACGAGGATGTGTTCCTGCAGCGTGTGGGCGCCGTCGCCGTCGGCACCCAGCCCGTCGAGTGTGGGCACCCCCAGGGCCGAGGTGAAGTTGGCGTCGCTGCCGCCGCCGGTCATGGGCGCATCTTCGAGCGCGAAGCCCGCATGCCGGGCCGACGCCTTGGCGCGGTCCAGCAGGGCCACCACGGCCTCGCTCTTGACCATGGGCGGGCGGTTCACCTCGACCTCGATGTCGAGTTCCATGTCCGCGCCCACCGGGCGCAGCGCCTGCATCTTGTGCACCAGCTCGTCGGCGGCCTGCAGGTCGGGGAGGCGAAAGTCCACCACGCAGCGGCACTGCGCCGGCACCGTGTTGGTGGCGGTGCCACCTTCGACGGTGCCCACGCTCACCGTCACGCCGCGCGCGTAGTCGGTCATGGCCTCCAGCGCCAGGATCTGGTGCGCCATTTCGCGGATCGCGCTGCGGCCTTTTTCATGCGCCACGCCCGCATGGGCCGCATGGCCCTTCACGCCCAGGCGCAGCATGCCCGTGCCCTTGCGCGCGGTCACGCATCTGCCGCCATTGGCACGGGCAGGCTCGCAGACCAGGGCGTAGCGGGCATTGTGCGCAAAACGCTCGATGTGCACACGCGAAGCGTGGCTGCCGGTTTCTTCGTCGGGCACGACCACGAAGTCGATCGGCATCGCGCTGGCGCCGGCGGCCGCCAGGTCGCGCAGGGCCGTCATGGCCAGGTAGATGCCTGCCTTCATGTCGTAGCCGCCGGGGCCGTAGAAGCGGTCGCCCTCGATGCGGCAGGGGTTGTCGCTCAAGGTGCCCACCGGGTGCACGGTGTCCGAGTGGCCCAGGACCAGCAGCCCGGGGCGCGTGTCGCCGGCTGCGCGGTTGGTCACGTGCAGCAGCGGCCCCACGCGCTCGCCCAGTGGCGTCACGGTGGCCTGCAGTCCGCCTTCCAGGGCATAGCGGGCCATGTCGGCCACCATGGCCGCCACGCCCGCGGGCGAGCTGGTGGGTGACTCGCACTGCATCCAGGCGGTGATGCCGTCAATGAGCGTCTGTGTCGTGGCGGAGGTGGTCATGGCGGTGCAAGGTGGGACAGGGTGGTTCGGGGGCTCCGCCTGCTTCCCGCAGGACGGAGGGCTGAGGCCGAGGAGGTGCAGGCGGCGGGCGTCAGGCCGTGTGCTCGCCGGCCAGCCGGGCCAGTTGTGCAGCGTCGGGGAGGTGGCCGTGGAACCAGAGGTGCGCGCAGACGGCCGACATGGCCTTGCCATCGTGGCCAATGCCCGCCACGGTGTGCAGCTGCCAAGCCAGCGGCAGGCCGCGGCGCGCGGCCTCGGCCCGGGCGGTGGCGTAGTAGTTCAACGCGCGGGCATAGCGGTGCGGGCCCTGGCGCAGTGCCGCCGGTTCGGACGGCAAGTGCACGTCGGCCGTGGCGATGTCCTGGTCGCCCGCCAGGATGGTCAACGGGTAGGCGAACAGGCGCGCCAGGCTGCCGGTGTCCGCGGGGGTGCCGGCCAGGCCTTCGGGGAACGGCAGCTCCAGCAGCGGCAGCGTGTACCAGCCGGGGTTGCCCGCGGCCACACCGGCAAAGGTGCCGGGCGTGAGCACGCTCATCAGCCGGTGCACGAACTGCCCGCCGGCGGAGTGGCCGAACAGGTACAGCGGCTGCGTGGTCAACACGCCCGATGCCTTGAGCTCATCGACCAGCCGCGTCACGACGGTGTACGACCAGTCCCCGGGTGGGTTCGCCGGAGCCGTGTCGGCGTGGGCTTCGCGGTCGGCGGTGGCCAGCAGGTTGCCGTTGTTGTAGCTCACCACGTCGGGCCACTGCGCGTTCGAGAACGTGGGCGCGATGATGACCAGGCCATGCTCGTCGGCGGCGGGCATCCAGAAGTCGCGGTAGTCGTCGCCGTTGCGCATCACGCCGTGCTGCACCAGCACGATGGGGCTGTGGTCCGTGGCATGTGCGGGCCGGTAGGTGTTCAGCGTGATGGAGCGGCCACCGGGCAGGGGGCTGTTGCTGTAGTCCACCGCGTGGCGGCCCACCCGCTGCACGGCGTCGCGCAGGGATTGCAGATGAAGTTCGTTGGGCATAGGCAAGAAATGGGGCAGGGCAGCAGGCGGGGCGGCATTGCCGTTGTCAGGCCGCTGCGGTGTTCAGGTGGCAGGCCGACCAATGGCCGGGGGCGATGGCTTCGAGCGCCGGTGCTTCCTCGCGGCAGCGGGCCATGGCGTGCGGGCAGCGCGGGTGGAAGGTGCAGCCCGGTGGCGGTTTCAGTGGCGAGGGAATCTCTCCCTGGATCGGCACGAACACGCGCTTGCGCCGCTCCAGGTTCGGCACCTCGGCCATCAGCGCCTGGGTGTATGGATGGTTGGCGCGCGCAAAAATCTCGGCCGTGGTCGAGATCTCGACGATCTTGCCCAGGTACATGATGGCCACGCGGTCCGAGATGTGGCGCACCACACCGAGGTCATGGCTGATGAACAGGGAGGTCAGGCCGTGCTGGGCACGCAGGTCCATGAACAGGTTGATCACCTGCGCCTGGATCGACACGTCCAGCGCCGCGACCGGCTCATCGCAGACCAGGAAGCGGGGCGACACCATCAGCGCCCGGGCAATGCCCACGCGCTGGCGCTGCCCGCCCGAGAGCTGGTGCGGCAGGCGGGTGCGGTACTCGGCGGCCAGGCCCACTTCGGCCAGCGCCCTGTCGACGCGTGCCGGTATTTCGCCGGCGGGCGCGAGTTTGTGCACGTGCAGCGCCTCGCCCAGGATCTGGTGCAGCCGCTGGCGCGGATTGAGCGAGGCCTGGGGGTCCTGAAACACCATCTGCACGCCCAGTGTGTAGGCCAGTCTGGCGGCCCGGTCCAGGCCGTCCACGGCGGCGCCCTGGTACAGCAGTTCGCCTTCGGTCTGGCGGTGCAGGCCGGCGACGATGCGGCCAAGCGTGGACTTGCCGCAGCCGGACTCCCCCACGAGGCCCAGCACCTCGCCCTGCGCAATCGCCAGGCTCACGCCGTTGACGGCATGCACGGTGCGCGGCTCGGGCTTCTTGCCGGCCAGCTCGAACACGCGCCCGATCAGGTCCTGCCTTTTGGCAAAGCGCTTGTACACATTGCGCAATTCGATGACGGGAGGTGGTGCGGTGTGGCTCATGCGGCAGGGTCCAGGGCAACGAGGGGGGCAAAGCAGCGGTAGGTACGCCCATTCACCGTGGTGTTCTCCGGTTCGCCCGTGGCGCATTGCGCCAGGGCGTGCGCGCAGCGCGGCGCAAAGGCGCAGCCGGCGGGGCGGTTGCCCAGCATCGGCGCCATGCCGCTGATCTGCCGCAGGCGTCCGCCGGGCAGGGCGGCGCCGGGCAGCGAATCGAGCAGGCCGCGGGTGTACGGGTGCACCGGGGCATCCAGCACCTCATCCACCGGGCCGGACTCGACGATCTTGCCCGCGTACATCACCGCGACCTTGTCGGCCAGCTCGGCGATCACGCCGAGGTCGTGGGTGATCCAGATGAGCGCCGTGCCGTGCGTGCGGCAGATCTCCTGCATGCGGTACAGGATCTGGCCCTGAATCGTCACATCGAGCGCCGTGGTGGGCTCGTCGCAGATGATCAGCTCGGGCTTGTTGAGCATGGCGATGGCGATCGCCACGCGCTGGCGCATGCCGCCCGAGAACTCGTGCGGGTAGTTGCGCAGGCGCGAAGCCGGGGCGGGGATGCCCACCATCTCCAGCGCCTCCACGCAGCGCTGGAGCGCCTGGGTGCGCGGCACGCTGGCATGGGTCTGGATGGCCTCGAGCATCTGCTCCTCGATGCGCAGCACCGGGTTCAAGGTCATCAGAGGGTCCTGGAAGATCATCGCGATGCGGTCGCCGCGCAGCTGGCGCATCTGCTCCTCGCTCAGGTCGCGCAGGTTCCGGCCCTTGAACAGCACCTCGCCGGCGATCACCTCGCCGGGAGGGTCGATCAGGCCGAAGATGGAAAAGCCGGTGACCGACTTGCCCGAGCCGGATTCGCCGACCAGGCCCAGGATCTCGCCAGGCCCGATGGACAGGTCGATCCCGCTGACGGCGGGCCAGGCGCCTTCCTCGGTGTGAAAAACGGTGTGCAGGCCACGCACTGCAAGCAAAGGGGTTGTCATGGGCTTCTCGGGTCCAGCGCGGCGCGCAGGCGGTCGGCGATCACGTTGATCGCCAGGATGAGGGCCAGCAGGGCCAGGCCGGGGAACATGCTGATCCAGTAGTCGCCAGACAGCAGGTACTGGAAGCCGTTCGCGATGAGCAGGCCCAGCGATGGCTCGGTGATGGGCACGCCCACGCCCAGGAACGACAGCGTGGCTTCCAGCACGATGGCGTTGGCGATCTGGATGGTGGCGAACACCATCACCGGGCCCAGGCAGTTGGGCAGCAGGTGGCGCAGCATGATGCGCCAGGCTGGAAAGCCCAGGTTCTGTGCCGCCTCGATGTATTCCTTGCGGCGCTCCTGCAGCGCGCGGCTGCGCATGATGCGCGCGTAGTGCGCCCACTGCACCATCACGATGGCGATCACGACCTTGTCCACGCCGCGCCCCAGCATCGCCAGCAGCACCAGCGCCACCAGGATGGTCGGAAAGCCCAGGATGAAGTCCACGATGCGCATCAGCACGGTGTCGACCAGGCCGCCCACGTAGGCCGCGAGCAGGCCGATCAGGCTGCCGATCACGGTGGCCAGCGCCACCGCGGCCAGGCCCACGGTCAGGCTGATGCGCAGGCCATACAGGATGGCGCTGAGCATGTCTCGGCCCTGGCTGTCGGTGCCCAGCCAGTAGTGGAAGCCGTCCATGCTGGCCGAGCCCGGCGGCAGGCGCCCGTCCATCAGGTCCAGGGCGGCCAGGTCATAGGGGTTCTGCGGCGCCAGGAACGGCGCCAGCATCACCACCAGCAGCAGCACGACCAGCGAAATCGCCGAGCCCCTGAGGGACGGGCGGCTGCGCAATTGCTTGAGGATGGCCCGGCGGCGCGGCGTTTCCGTCAACGGGGCGTGGGGAGTGGGGGGGGATTCTGGAGTTTGCATAAATCGCTTGTGCCCGCTTTCCTATTCGGACTCTTGCAGCTGCACGCGCGGGTCCAGCGCCGCATACAGCATGTCCACCAGCATGTTGATCATCACGAAGATGAAGGTCACCAGCATCACGTACGCCACGACCACGGGGCGGTCGAGCTGGTAGATGCTGTCGATCAGCAGCTTGCCCATGCCGGGCCAGGCAAACACGGTCTCGGTGATGGTGGAGTAGGCGATGAGCGAGCCAAACTCCATGCCGATCACCGTGACCACCGGGATCAGGATGTTGCGCAGGATGTGGCGCGTGAGGATGCGGCGCGGCTTCAGGCCCTTGGCGCGGGCGAATTTCACGTACTCCTGTGTCTTGGCGTCCACCACGCCCGTCGCCGTCAGGCGCAGCACCAGCGCGATATTGGCCAGCGCCAGGTTCACGGCCGGCAGCATCACATGCGACCAGCCATCCGCCGTCAGCAACGACAGCGGCACGCCGAACACCGCCACCGTGTCACCACGCCCCGCGGCGGGCAGCCACTGCAGCCACACGGCGAAACACAGGATCAGCACCATGCCCTGCCAGAAGTTGGGCAGCGAAAAACCCAGCACCGAGCCCGCCATCAGCCCCCGCCCCGTGGGCTTGTCATTCTTGAGGCCGGCGACCAGGCCCAGCGGAATGCCGACCACGATGGTCAGCGTGATCGCCACCAGCACCAGCTCCAGCGTGGCCGGAATGCGCTGCACGATCAGTTCGATGGCCGGAATCCCGTGCACGAACGAGGTGCCCAGGTCGCCCTTGAGCGCGCGAAACAGGAAGCTCGTGTACTGCTGCCAGATGGGCAGGTCGAGGCCCAGGCGCTTGATCATCGCCAGGCGGTCGGCCTCGCTGGCCTCGGCGTTGACCAGCAGTTCGATGGGGTCGCCCACGGCATACACCGCAAAGAACACCACCAGCGACACCGCCAGGAGGACAAGAAGGCTCTGCATGAACCTTCGCAGGATGAAGACGAGCACTCAGGCACCCCCTTGCGAAATGGATGGAAGCCGCGCCACGGTGGCGTTGCAAAGGCCAAGGCGTGGGGGCCTGGACATGGCGGGCCTGCGACAACGCGGCGTGGCAAATAAAAATACGGAGTGCGCAAGCGCACCCCGTATCCGTCCACTGGCCGGCAGTGGCTTACTTGGCCTTGACCGAGGTGGCCAGCGTGTACTGGTCGCGGCGGCCTTCGTAGCTCAGGCCCTTCTTGAAGGCCCAGATGCTGCTCTCGAAGTGCAGCGGGATCAGCGCCACGTTGTCCAGGGCGAACTTGGTGGCGGCTTCCAGGCCGGCCTTGCGCTTGGCGGGGTCCACCGTGTCGGCGGCCGGCAGGTACAGCTTGTCGAACTCGGGGTTGTAGTTGGCGCCGTAGTTGCTGGTGCCCTGGCCCTTGGGCGCATCCAGCGATGCCACCCACAGCTGGAACAGCGCCGACGCCTCGCCCGTTTCCGCGGGCCAGCCGCCCATGGGCAGGCTGAATTCGCGCTTGGCACGCTTGGGGAAGTAGATCGACGCGGTCATCGCATCCACGTTGGTCTTGATGCCGATGCGCGTGAAGTACTGCGCCACCGACTGGGCCACCTGGGCGTCGTTCACGTAGCGGTCGTTGGTGGATGACAGCGTCAGCTCGAAACCGTTGGGGTAACCGGCTTCGGCCAGCAGCTTCTTGGCGCCTTCGGGATCGAACTTGATCTCGGGGGCCTGGGGCAGCGCGCCGAACATGCCGTCGGGCATGTACTGGTAGGCGGGCGTGGCCATGCCGTCCATAATGCGCTGCACGATGGCCTTGCGGTCGATGGCCATGTTCATGGCCCGGCGCACGCGCACATCCTGCAGCGGGTTCTTGCCGTCGGCGGCCTTCACCAGGGGGCTGGGGTTGCGGCCGATGTCGGGCTGCAGGAACACGAGGCGCGTCGATGGCGTCGCGACGAAGTCGAACTTGGCGTTGTCCTTCACACGCGTCAGGTCGCGCGCGGCGGGGTTCTCGATCACGTCGTAGTCACCCGACAGCAGGCCCGTCAGGCGCGGGCCGGCGCTGGGCACCGGCACCATCTTCACCGTCTTCCAGTGGGGCTTCTCGCCCCAGTAGGCTTCGTTGCGCTCCAGCTGGATGCCGGTGCCCTTGACGTAGGACTTCATCAGGAACGGGCCGGTGCCGATGGCGGTCTTGCCGGTATTGAAATCGGTCACGGTCGGCCAGGCGCCGGTCACGCCGCAGCCCGTCTTGGGTGCGAACGCGAGCTTGCCGCCCTGGGCAATACCGCTCCACAGAATCGGCAATGAACGCGCCATTTCGGCGGGCAGCAGCGGCAGCGGCGCCACGGTCTTGATGATCACGGTCAGGTCATCGGGCGTCTTCACGTCGGTGATGCGCTTGGTGGTGTCGGTGTACGACTCCGAGACGTTGGTCTCGTTGTGCAGCGTGCGGCAGATGGTGAACAGCACGTCCTTGGACGTGAACGGCTGGCCGTTCGAGAACTTGACGCCGGGGCGCAGCTTGAACTCCCAGGTCAGGTCGTCCAGGTTCTTCCACGACGTGGCCAGCGAAGGGATCAGCTCCATCTTGGCGTTGCGCGCCACCAGCGAGTCATAGACATGGGCCGAAAAAGCATCGTTGGCCGTCATCTTGTGATAGTGCGGATCGGCCGCGGTCGGTTCGGCCGCCAGCGCGATGGTGAGCGACTGCGCCTGCGCAACCCCTGCCCCACCTACCGACACCACCACGCCGCTCGCCACGGCCAGCACGGTCTTTCGAAAACCCATGTTCATTTCAGCTTCCTTGTTTCATCTACAACCGGGGGATACACGCAGCGAAGTCGAAAGGCAGCCGCCGCACGGCGCCGCTGCCGCAGCGCGCCGGGACTGCGGTTGGCCGTGGCACGGCAGCGCAGCGGCTTCGCATTCGCTATGCATGCATATTATCTGGTCAAAGAACCGGAGCCACTAGGGTATTCCGCATGGACCGGATTCTCCGGGAGGCGGCGCCCACTGCCCTTCATGCCGCGCTGTGGTGGCCACAGCGCCTTTCACACCACGACCGACGCCCCCGTCGCATAGAACTGCCCGCCCGCCACGTAGTGCAGCGTGCGCAGCGCCTGAGGTGCGGTGTCGAACTCCCAGTGCCCGTTGCGGAACACGCGCTCGTCCGCCCAGGCGGCCACCACTTCGCCGATGAAGAGGTCGTAGGCTTGCTGGTTGTGCGGCTCGGGGATGGCGCGGCACAGCAGCCAGGCGGCGCAGCCGTGCACCAGCGGGGTATTGGCGTGGCCGGGGGCGTGGAACAGCTCCACGCCGTGCTGCCGCAGTTTGTCGGGGTGGGTCTTGGCGCTGTCGGTGCCAATGGCCACGGTCATCGCCGCCATGGGCACGGTGGGCAGCTGCAGCGCGAAGGCGCCGCTGGCCTCCGCCAGTTCGCGCGTGCGTGTGGCCTTGTCGAGCACCACCGTCACCTTGGGCGGGGAAAAGTCCAGCGCGCAGGCCCAGGCGGCCGCCATCACGTTGCGCTGGCCGGCGTGCGCGGCCGACACCAGCACGGTGGGGCCGTGGTTGAGCAGGCGGTAGGCCTTGTCGAGGGGGACGGGGGTGAAGTGGGTGGTGGGTGGCATGGTGGGAGGGTGAATGCTCTCTAATTGATAGCTGATGGCGGTGATTGAATGTGCGCTCCAGGGCATTTTGGCTTGAAAAATGCCAGGCTGCAGCGTGTTCGCCGGCAGTGGTGCCCCCGCGCGCCGTGCAGGCCACTCACTCCACGCAGGCGCTGCCCGCGCCACGGTCTGCTGGGCGACAGCGCGCGGGTGCGCAGCCGGTAACATCCCTTCGCCCATCAACCGCCCCATCGGGGCCCAGCGGAGACAAAAAAGTATGTTCAGTCATGTGATGGTCGGTGTGAACGACCTGGAGGTATCCCGAAAGTTCTACGACGCGCTGCTCGGCACCATCGGTGTGCCCCCTGGCGTCGCCAACAAGAACCGCTACTTCTACCGGGGCCCCTCCGGCACCTTCTGCATCAGCACCCCCATCAATGGCGAGGCCGCCACCTTTGCCAACGGCGGCACCATCGGCTTTGCCATGCAGTCGCCCGAGCAGGCCGATGCGTTCCATGCGGCGGGTGTCGCCCACGGGGGCACCACCTGCGAAGACCCGCCCGGCTACCGCGAAGGCCCCGGCGGCAAGCTGTACCTGGCGTACCTGCGCGACCCGGACGGCAACAAGCTCTGCGCGCTGCACCGCCCCCCAAAGGCGTAGTCAACGGACTGGGCGGCAGGCGCGGCGCTTGTGGCGCTGCAGCCAGCGTGTGGCCCCCTGCACGCCACGGCATGCGGCGGCGGCCATGGCGGCGCTGGCCGCCAGCATGGCCAGGGTGTGAACGCCCAGTGCGGCCAGCGCCAGCAGCAGGGGGGTGGATGCGGCACCGCCCCCTGCCGCGCCACCGCCCAGGCACAGCGGCGCCAGCGCGGGCACCAGCATCAGCCCCGCGCCGTGGGCGGTGGCCGTCCCAAAGGACCACAGGGCCAGGCCCGCGTGCCCGGCAGGCCTGCGGATGCAGGGCGGCGCGGTATGCCCACGCAGGTGGGCCAGCACCACCACCGCGCACAATCCGCCCGCCACCGCCAGCAGCACGGGCCGGGCCAGCGGCAGGCCCCACACCGCCGTGGTGGCCACCAGCGCCACCGAGGCCAGGTGCCCGGTGGCCAGGGGCAGCACGGCGCGCAGCGGGATGCCGTGGTCGTGCGTCCGCAGGCCCCAGGCCGCCGCCAGTCCCCAGCCCGTGGCAGGGTTCATCCCGTGCAGGGCGCCCAGCGCGGCGGTGGCGAGCCAGGGCCAGAGGGTGTCCATGGCCGTGGGGCGGTGTTCAGCCCCGTGCGGAGCAGCACGCGCCCGGTGCAGGGTGGGCCTGGCTTGCCTGTGCAGCCGGAGCGGCCGGGGTGCGGGCGGCGTCGGCGGGCGCGTAGCGGTCGTGGTGGCGCACCCAGTCCATGGGGTAGGCCGGGTTGGTTTCGTGGCGCCCCAGCGGCGTCAGGTCCAGCAGCTGGTAGGTGCCCATCATGGCCTCGACGCCGCGCCCGAAGGTCGAGTAGGTGTGGAACACCTCGCCCGCATCGTTGCGCACAAACACGCTGATGCCCGGCGCCTCCTCGGCGGGGAACGGCCGCATGCCGTAGTTGTAGAAGACCTCGCCGTTCCCCCGTGCGCGCTGCTCGGGCGTGAAGCTCACGGCGAAGTCGTGGTTGAAGTCGCTGCCGTGCGACGACACCCAGCGGAACCGCCAGTCCATGCGCTCGCGAAAGCGCTCGATCTCGGCCAGCGGCGCGCGCGAGATGGCAAGCACCGACACGTCGCGGTGCTGCAGGTGCAGCTCCATGCCACCCAGGTGGTCGGCCATGAACGAGCAGCTGGGGCAGCCTTGCTCCCACCCCGGGCCGAACATGAAATGCTGCACCAGCAGCTGGCTGCGGCCGTCGAAAAGGTCGGCCAGGGCGCGCGGGCCCTGGGGCGTGTCGAAGGTGTAGCGCTTGTCCACGCGGGTCCAGGGCAGCGCGCGGCGCTCCTGGGCGATCTCGTCGCGCAGGCGGGTCAGCGCCTTCTCGCGGGCCAGCAGGGTGTGGCGCTGGGCCAGCCATTGGCGGGCGGAGACCACGGGATGTTGTTGTGTGGGGGCGTTCATGGAGGACTCCTCGATGGGGTGGCGGGTGGGGTAGAAGAAGGATGGGCTCGCGGGCGGGCCAGGCGCACCTGCCCCCGGCCTGCGGCCCGCGCGGAAGGCGCGGCGCCGGTGCAGGGCCCGTGGGGTGCACGGCGATGGGCGCGGCGCGCGGCCGCCCCGTTCAGGCGCGGGGCGCCCCGGGCCGGCGCACGGCGCGCACCTTGCCGCTGCTGCCGCCGCCGGCGTAGAACAGGCCGGCCCCGTCGGACTCGAGCCCGCTCACGCCCATGCCCTGCGGCAGGTCCAGCTGCTGCAGCACGGCACCGCTGGCGGGGTCGATGTGGCGCAGCGTGCTTTCGTCGCCCTCCCAGGTGCCGTGCCACAGCTCGCCGTCCACCCAGGTCACGCCGGTCACGAAGCGGTCGGACTCGATGGTGCGGCGGATGGCCCCCGTGGCGGGGTCGATCTGGTGGATCTTGCGGTCGCGGTACTGGCCCACCCACAGGCTGCCTTCGGCCCAGGTCAGGCCCGAGTCGTTGCCGCCGCCCGGCGCGGGGATGGTGGCCAGGACGCGGCCGGTGGAAGGGTCGATCTTGTCGATGCGCGCCTCGGCGATCTGGTAGAGGTGCGTGCCGTCGAAGGCCGTGCCCGCGTCGCACGCCACGTCGAGCGTGCGGGCGGTGGTGCCGCTGGCAGGGTCGAAAGCCACCAGGTGCTCGCCCGTGGCGGCCCACACGCGCTGGCCGTCGTGCGTCACGCCATGGACCGCCCCGGCATCGCCGAACGGTCCGTACTCGCGCACCACCTGGGCGGGCTGGCGCGAGGCGATGGGCATCTGCCGGTGCGGCGGCGGGGTGTCGCCCACCTGGCTGCTGCAGGCTGCGTCGCGGGGGGCTTGTGGGGTGCGGGTGATGGCGGTCATGGCTGGGCTCCTTCAACGGTTGGTGATGCCACTTTAGGGAATCGGCTGCGCCGTGGGGAGTAACAAGATCGTCGTGAATCCGACGAGCGGCGCCGCCAGCCAGCGGCGGGCGCGGGCCTGGCCGATGGCGCGCACCTGGCCGCCGGCCTCCAGCTCGGCCAGCGCGCGCTGCACGGTGCGCTGGCTGTCGCCCAGCGCGAGCGCCAGGGCCGATGTGGACCACGCGGCGCCGTCGGACAGCAGCGCCAGCAGCGCGCCCTGCGCGCCATCGACCGGCGGCGCGAGCACGGCCACCCCGCGGCCCCCCTGGGGGCGCAGCACGAAGCCGCGTGCGGTGGCCTCCACGCCCGCCAGCGGTGCCATCAGCGCGCGCAGGCGCCCCATTTCCACGCGGAGGCGGGCGCGGTGGGTCTCGTCGGGGTGGCGCGTGCGGAACACGTCGGCGATCAGCGTATCGCGGTCCGCGTCGCCCGGCCACGCCTGGGCCAGCGCGCGCACGAGTGCAAACAGCACCGGCCGGCGCGCCAGCGGGTGCCACGCGCCGCCCGCCTGCACGCCGTGGCGGCAGGCGTCCACCACCAGTGTGTCGCCCGCTGCGCGCAGCGCCGCCACGTCCCGCAGCTGCAGCAGGTGCTCGGTGCCCGGCCCCAGGCGGCGGGCCGCGGGCTGCTGGAGCAGCGTGCGGGCGTGGGCCACCTCGGCCACCAGGGCGGGCACCCCGGCGTGGCCGGCCGCCTCGGCGGCCCGCTGCAGCGCGGCGTCTGCGGCGTCGATGTGCAAGGTGCGCAGGGCCAGCTCTGCGGCCGTGAGCGCGGCCACGGCGGCCAGCGGCGCGGGCAGCTGGGCCGGCATGCCCGCCGCCTGGACGGCTGCGAGTGCGGCGGAGGCCTGCGCCAGCCGCCCCAGCAGAATCAGCCTGCGGGCCGCCACCAGCCGGGCCTGCAGGGCGTTGATCGCGTCGCCATGGGCCTGCAGCGTGTCGGCCGCCGCCAGCAGTGCCTGGCCCTGGCCGCCCAGGTCGCGCAGGGCCAGCGCCACCTCGGCCTCGGCCACCGCGCAGCGCGCGCGGGCCCGGGCCTCGTGGGCGCCAAACGCGCGGCCCGCCTGCCGCAGCAGGTCGCGCGCGCGGGCCAGCTCACCCAGCTGGGCCATGGCGATGCCGCGCAGAGCCAGCGCGGGCGGGTCGTCGCGCAGCGCCACGCGCTTGAGCGCGCCCAGCGGGTCCCCGGCGGCCAGCGCGCGTGCGGCGGCGGTGATCAGCGAATCCATGGCGACAGCCTACACGCAGCCGTGCGCCAGGGCCGTGCGCGGCCGGGTGGGGGATACTCGCCCGCTTCACACCCCCGGCCGCCGCGGGGGGCCCCCCACGGCCTAGACACAAGGACCCCCATTGAAATCCGCCAGCGCCACCACCTTCGATGAGGCCTACTACCAGCGCTACTACTTCGACAAGAAGACCAGCGTGGTGGACCCGGACCATGTCGAGCGCCTGGGCACGTTCGTGTGCAGCTACCTCAAGTACCTGCGCGTGCCGGTGCAGCGTGTGCTGGACGTGGGCTGCGGCATCGGGCTGTGGAAGGACATCGTGGCGCGGCATTTCCCGCTGGCCACCTACCAGGGCGTGGAGTTCAGCGCCTACCTGTGCGAGCGCTTCGGATGGCAGCAGGGCTCGGTGGTGGACTATGCGGCCGGCGAGCCGTTCGACCTCGTCATCTGCCAGGGCGTGCTGCCCTACCTGAGCCCGCCGGACCTGAAGGCCGCGCTGCACAACCTGGGGCGCCTGAGCCGCGGCGCGCTGTACGTGGAGGCCGTCTCGCGCGAGGACTACGAGCGCGACATCATCGACGAGGACCTGACCGATCCGCGCCTGTTCCGCCACCGGGCCGAGCTGTACCGGCGCGGCCTGCAGGAGGGCGCGATCGAACTGGGCGGCGGCATGTGGCTGAGCCGCCAGGCCCAGGTGCCGCTGTTTGCCCTGGAACAGGCGGGCGGGCAGTGACGCATTCCCCCGCGAACCCCGCCGCGCCGCACGCGGTGGCGCGCCTGCGTGCCGAGCGCCTGGCGCGCAGCGCCAAGCCCTTCCTGGCCCGGGGCGGCCCCAGGGGCGAGCGCTGCGCGGGCTGCCGCCTGGTGCCCAGCCACTGCATCTGCGCGCTGCGGCCCGTGCTGCCCACGCGCGCGGGCATGTGCCTGCTGATGGCCGACATCGAACCGCTCAAGCCCAGCAACACGGGCTGGCTGATCGCCGACGTGGTGCCCGACACGTTTGCCTTTGGCTGGGCCCGCACCGAGGTGCACCCCGGCCTGCTGGCGCTGCTGTCCGACCCGCAGTGGCAGCCGTATGTGGTGTTCCCTGGCGAGTTCGTGGCGCCCGGGCGCGTGGTCACGCAGGTGGCCATGCCAGAAGGCAAGCGCCCGCTGTTCGTGCTGCTCGACGCCACCTGGCCCGAGGCCCGCAAGATGTTCCGCAAGAGCCCGTACCTCGACCTCCTGCCCGTGCTTAGCCTGCAGCCCGAGCAGCTCTCGCGCTACCACCTGCGCCGGTCCACCCGCAGGGACCATTTCTGCACGTCCGAGGTCGGCGCCCTGTGCCTGGAGCTGGCGGGCGAGGCACATGCCGCGCAGGCGCTGGAGGCGTACCTGGACGTGTTCACCACCCACTACCTCGAGGCCAAGCACCAGCGGCCCGTGGATGCGGGCGACGCGGTGCACCAGCGGCTGGCCGCGCTTCGCGCCCGGGACGCGGGGGCGCTGTAGCCGCGCATCGCGTACCACGGGCCTAGCGTGCGGCCGCGTCCGCCGCCATGCGGCCTTGCACGGCCCGCGCGACACCCTCCGGCTCCAAGTACGGGCTGCACGACTGGTACAGCGCAAACTTCTTCTCCGCGGGCGCCCCCACCAGCTCGGCGGACACCTCGGGCGCGGATTGCCTGAGCGCTTCCAGGTGGAAGCCGCCCTCCCCGGGGTGCAGCTCCACGGCGGCCGCGATCATCGCCGCCGCCGCTGCGCGCGTGCCTTCCTGCCGGGGTTTCGCCACGCCGAGCGACAGCCCGTTGAACACATGGCCGCAGCGGATGAGGTCCAGGGCCACCGCCTTGCGGGCGCCTGCCTGCGCGGGCGTGCCTTTGCTGCCGTGCATGCCGTCCAGGTAGGCCTCCACGTCCAGGGGCGGGTGGCCGGGCGCGCACGCCCCCTGGTACCTGCCGGCAAAGGCCTTCTTCGTCATCATCATCTGCGGGCCCGCGGAAGCCGCCATGCTGCTGTCGATGACGAGCTGGTCGCCGTCGGCGTGCACCGTGAACCGGTAGTGGTGCGGGGCGCTGGCGCCCAGGGCCGGGCCCGTGCAGCTGGCCGCCCAGGTTTCGTGGCCGGGCATCGGCCGGGCGGACTCGCTGAGCGTGCAGTCCACGCCGCGCTGCTGCAGGGCGATCTTCCAGGCGGCGGCCGTGAGGCGGGCCATGTGCTCCGAGGTCACGCACACCACCGCCGGGCCGCCGAGCGCATCGGCGTACGCGCCCGGGCGGAACCCGGCCGCCGCCGCCGGCTGCGCGGCCCCGGCGCACCCACAGGCCAGCAGGCACCCGAGCAAGACGGCGCGCAGGGCAGGGGCTGGGGGCGCAATGGCGAAGGGCATGGGGAAGGTCTCCGGGGAGCTGGGCGCGGCGGGGAAGGGATGGTGTGCCCACGGGGGCGGGCAGCCGCCGGATTGTCGTTCAGCACGTGGCGCCCGCCGCGCCCGCTCCCACCCGCCAAGGCCGCGCACCGGCCATGCGGCGACAATGGTCCGCTTACCCTCTAGCGCACAGGCCCGATGAAAGCACCCCCCAGACTCCAGTCCCTCATCGAGGAAGGCCTGATCGACACCGTGGTCCGGCAGCTCATGAGCGGCAAGGAGGCCATGGTCTACGTGGTGCGTTGCGGGGACGACACCCGCTGCGCCAAGATCTACAAAGAGGCCAACAACCGCAGCTTCCGCCAGGCGGTGGACTACACCGAGAACCGCAAGGTCAAGAACTCGCGCTCGGCCCGCGCCATGGCCAAGGGCAGCAAGTTCGGCCGGCAGGAGCAGGAGGCCGCCTGGCAAAGCGCCGAGGTCGATGCGCTGTACCGCCTGGCCGCCGCGGGCGTGCGCGTGCCGCAGCCCTACAACTTTCACGACGGCGTGCTGCTGATGGAGCTGGTGACCGACGCCCACGGCGACGCCGCGCCGCGCCTGAACGACGTGAGCTTCACGCCCGAGGACGCGCGCACCCACCACGCCACGCTGGTGGCCGAGGTGGTGCGCATGCTGTGCGCGGGTGTGGTGCATGGCGACCTGTCGGAGTTCAACATCCTGCTGGCGCACCTGCCCGGCGCTGATGGCGAAGGCGGCGAAGGCGGCCACGATGGCCCCGTCATCATCGACCTGCCCCAGGCGGTGGACGCCGCCGGCAACAACCATGCCCAGCGCATGCTGCTGCGCGACGTGGCCAACCTGCGCGACTTCTTCGGCCAGTTCGCGCCCGAGCTGCGCAGCACCCAGTACGGCCCCGAGATCTGGAGCCTGTTCCAGAGCGGCCTGCTCGACAACGCCACGCCGCTCACGGGCCGCTACGCGCCGGACCATGCCGACGTGGACATGCAGGCGGTGCTGCGCGAGATCGACGATGCGCGGGCCGAGGACGCGGCGCGCAGGCTGCGCATGGCCGCGGGCTGAGGCGTCCTTTCAGCGGCGGCCGTGCCCGCCAGCGCCCGCCGGAGCGGCAAACGCGCGGCTCAGGTAGCGCGACCCGCGAAGCCCGAAGCGCCACGGCACATCGACCGCCTTGGAAATGCCGATGCGCGGGCCGGCCACCACGCCGACGGGGTGGTGGCCGGGGGCGCCGGCCGCATCGGGCTCCAGCAGCGCGAATGGCGGCAGGTGCAGCGGCCGTCCGTTGAAGCTGGCATCGATGCCCAGCGCCTGGGCCAGGCGCCCGGGGCCCGCGCACAGCAGATGCACGTCCTCCAGCCCGCGCCGCGCCTGCATGGTGCCGATGCCGTGGGTGGGCTCCAGCGCGCGCAGCAGCACGCCGGCGCCGTGCCCGGCCTCGCGGCACACGGTGTTGATGCACCAGTGCAGGCCGTACGAGCGGTACACGTACGCGCAGCCCGGCGGCCCGAACATGGCGGCGTTGCGCGCGGTGGGCCCGCCAAAGGTGTGCGATGCCGGGTCCGACTGGTCGTAGGCCTCGGTCTCCACGATGCGGCCGCCCACGCCGTCCACGAGCAGCGTCACGCCGATCAGGCGCCGCGCCACCTCGTGCGCGGGGGCCGCGAAATCGATGGCGGCCCGCACGAGCGGCGGGCCGGGCGGGGGTGTTGCGGGCAGGTGCAGGGCGGGCGAAGGGGCGCGGGGCATGCGGGCAATGCTATCGGGGCGCCGGGGAGGGCGTCGCGGTGGGTGATCCCGGTCTTCCGTGCGCCACGGCCTACGTCCCCGCAGCCCGAGGCAGCGCCGGTGCGTCCCGTCGGGCCGCAGCGCCCCCGGCGTGCGGCACAATCGCGCGCTTTTCCTGCCTCTGCCCCCCGTGCGCGGCCACCCCGCGTGCCGCCCGCCGTCCTGTCCGCCTTCACGCCCATGCCCCTGCCCGAGATCCTCATCCGCGACTTTCGCCCCGGCGATGAAGCCCTGCTGCACGCCGTCTTCCACGCGTCGGTGCACGGCCTGGCCGCGAGGCACTACACCCCCGGGCAGCTCGCGGCCTGGGCACCTCCGCAGCACGACGCCGCGCAGTGGGCCGCCCGCATGCGGGCCAACCAGCCCTTCGTCGCCCAGGCCGCGGACGGCAACGCCATCGCGGGGTTTGCCGACCTGCAGCCCACGGGGTACATCGACCAGTTCTTCGTCGCGCCCGACTGGGCCGGCCAGGGCGTGGCCCGCGCGCTCATGGCGCACATCCACGCGCAGGCGGCGCGGCGCGGCATCGCGCGGCTGCATGCCGATGTGAGCCTGGCCGCCGAGTCCTTCTTCGCCGCCAGTGGCTTCGAGGTCCTGGCACGCCAGCACGCCGAGCGGCAGGGCGTGGTGCTGCGCAATGCGCGCATGGCCAAGCTGCTGGGGCCGCATTAAGCTCTTGTTTTGATAGCTTGCTGTGCCGGTCCATCCGGCGCCGGCGCGCTGCCGAGCCTGTGGCGGGGAGTGGTTCGGGCGCCGTGTTTCGCCCGGGCGTGCGCGGGTGGCTTACAGTAGCCGCCCCGCAGCATGCAATCCCACCCCGACACCACGGCCCCCAAGGCTGCCCCCCCATGACCAAAGACCTGGCGCGACAGAACGAACTCAAACCCATGGCGCTGTGCGAGCCCTGCCAGGGCATCCAGCGCAACTGGCGCAAGGCGCCGGGCCATGCCGAACTGGTGCAGCGGGGCAATCGCAAGGAAGACCGCGACCACGGCTCCGTCACCATCACCCGCTACGTGTGCGACCGCTGCGGAACCGCGTGGGAGTACGAGAACGACAAGACCAACCAGCAGGCCGGCTGGTCGGTGGTGGGGCGCTAGGCGCGCAGGGTGGCCCGTTCCCCGCGCGCCGTCGCCCGCTCCGGGGCGCCCCTGGCCGCCAGCACCATGGCCAGCAGCACGCAGGCCAGGCCCGCCCATTGCCAAGGGCGCACGGACTCGCCGAGCAGCAGCACCGACAGCACCAGGGCCGACACGGGTAGCCACACCGTGGCCAGCGAGGCGCGCACGCCGCTGGTGCGCGCGCTGCCGGCGTACCACAGCAGAAAGCCGCCCACCGTGGGCACCCACGCGTAGTACAGCACGCCCGCCAGCGCGGGCGCGCCGAAGGCCAAGGGGGTGGCGGCGCGCCACGCCAGCCAGGCGGCGGGCAGGGCCGACAGCAGCAGGCCGCCCGCCGACATGAGGGTGGACAGCGCCAGCGCGGGCACCGGCCGCGCCAGGCGCTTGTGGGCCAGGATGAAGACCGCCTCGCAGGCCACGGCGGCCAGCACCAGCGCGATGCCTGCCAGCCGCGCGGGGCTGGCCCCGCCGCCGCCGGGCGAGAAAGCCACGGCCATCACGCCCAGCGTGGCCAGCCCGATGGCCAGCACCAGGCGCAGCGCGGGCCGCTCGCCCAGCACCACGGCCGAGAGCAGCGCGGCCGCGGCAGGCAGCGTGCCCGCCACGATGCCCGCGTCCGATGCGCTCGACAGCGTGACGCCCAGGATGAGCAGCACCGAGTACCCCACGCTCCCCGCGGCCGCCTGCACCGTGAGCAGCACCGCGTCGCGCCGGCCCACGCGCGGCAGCCGCTGGCCGCGCCAGCGCATCAGCGCAAAGAACACGGGCAGCGCCAGCGCGTGCCGCAGCACGGTGGCGAGAAAAGGTTCGATGTCCTGGCCGATGACCTTGCTGGCCACCACCGTGCTGCCCACGAGCACCATCGCCAGGCTGCACAGCAGCTGGCCCTTGAGTGAATCTGACATGACCGGAAACCCTGCCGAAGTGGTGAATCAGCGGCCAGTCTGCGGCGTCTGGCGCGGCGCGTCTTGAACGTTATTGCGCCGCCGGGCCGCGCCGGGCCTTCTGCCACGCGCCCGGCGTGAAGCCGAACTGCCGCGTGAACATGCGCGTCATGTGGCTCTGGTCGGCGAAGCCGCTGGCCGCCGCCGCATCGGCCAGGCCCACGCCCTGGCCGATCAGGTGGCGGCTGCGCTCGGCGCGCTGCTGCAGCAGCCAGGCGTGCGGCGGCAGCCCGTAGGTGCCGGCGAAACGCCGCAGCAGCTGGTAGCGGCTGAGCCCGGCGAAGGCGGCCATCTGCGCGAGCGTGGGGGGCGCCAGGGGCGCGTCGGCCAGCCAGTCGCGCACCTGCCCGAGCGCGGGCGCGGCGTGGGCGGTGCGCGGGGCAGTTGCCGGGGGCGTGCTGGCGTGGCGCTGCAGCAGCAGGGCGCAGGTCTGGGCCAGCGACTCCTCGCAGGCCAGGCGGTCCACGGCGCCGGCCATCGCTGCGGTGGGCGGCGCTGGCGGCTGCACCACATTCCACAGGGCGATGCGCGCGACCAGGGTGTGGAGCGCGCGGGCCAGGGCGGCGTCCTGGATCACGGGGCGCGTGAGCGCGATGCCGGCCTGCCCTGCCACGGCGCCCTCGTCGTCGGCCAGGGCCTGCAGCACCGCCGGTTCGATGTACACCATGCGCCAGCGGCGCGATGCGCTGCCCAGCGGCTGCCCGTCGTGCACCTCGCCCGGGTTGGTGGTGATGAGGTCGCCCGCATAGGCATCCACCGGCCCGCGCCCGCTGGCCGAGCTTTGCGCGCCGTCGTCCAGCAGGCCCAGCCCGTAGACTGCGTGCCAGTGCTTGCCGTAGCGGCGGGAACTTTCGGCGCGTGTGCAGTACACACCTTGCCAGGGCGAGGCAAAAACCTGGCAATGGTGCACGGGCGGGGGCGTCATGGCGCCGATTATTGCGGGCCCGCGCCGCCCGGGGCCGATCCCACCACCACCATCACCGCAGCAAAGGAGCGCACGCATGGTGCACCGCAGAAGATTCCTGGGCACCGCGCTGCGGGGCCTGGCCGGGGGGGCCACCGCCCTGGCCGGGCTGCGCGCCGCCCGGGCCCAGCCCAGCTACACCGTGCCGCTCGGGCAGCTGCAGGAGGCCGTGGCGCAGAAGTTTCCGCGCAGCGTGCCGGTGCAGGGGCTGGTGGACCTGGCCGTGCAGGCGCCGCGCCTGCGCCTGCTGCCCGAGGCCAACCGGCTGGGAGCCACCATGGCCGTTGAGGTCGCGGGCCCGGCGCTGCGCCGCAGCCATGCGGGCACGTTCGATGTGGAATTCGCGCTGCGCTACGAGGCCGGCGACCGCACGGTGCGTGCCCACCAGATCCGGCTGGGGCGCCTGGATTTCCCGAGCCTCAAGCCGGCCGTGAACGAGATGCTCAACGCCTACGGCCCGGTGCTCGCCGAGCAGTCGCTGCGCGAGGTGGTGCTGCACCAGTTGCGCCCGCAGGACACGGCCGTGTTCGACGGCCTGGGCCTGCAGCCGGGGCCCATCACCGTGACGGCCCGGGGACTGGTGGTGGCCTTCGTGAACAAGCCGCAGCCTTGAGCGCCGTCGTCCGCATTTGTCTACATTTGCTGTTAAAAATATAGCTATCAGCGCTGAATGGACAAGCGCTGAAGGCCTTTTTGCCTGAAATTCCCTGGGCGGCTTTCGCGGGTCAGCGCGGCGCGCCCTGCGCGCGCTGCTGGGCCGCCGCGAACGCCTGCGTGCGGATCCACTGCAGCGCATGGCCGCGCCGGTGGCTGTCCGGCGACACCGTGGAGGTGGTGGCCACGACCAGGTCCAGGGGCGGATACACCCAGATGAACTGGCCGCCGTAGCCGCTGGCCAGGAAGGTCGGGCGCGGCGCTGGCGACGGCACCACCCACCACAGGTAGCCGTACGACAGGCCCACCGGCGGGCCGCCCGCGTTCTGCGCCTTCACCGACGCATCGGCGAATGCCTCGGGCACCAGCGGCTGGCCGTTCCACCGCCCATGCCGCAGGTAGAGCTGGCCCAGCTTGGCCATGTCGAGCGTGCGCAGGTGCAGGCCCTGCCGGTAGGACGGCTCGGCGAAGCCCAGGGGGCCCACCAGCTGCTGGCGCGCGTAGTCGGCCAGGGGCATGCCCGTGGCTTTCTCCAGCACGGCGACGAGCAGCGGCACGACCGAGTTGTCGTAGGCGAAGGCCTGGCCCGGGTCGCTGGCCAGCGGGCGTGCCCAGGCATCGCGCGGGCGCAGCGGCGCGGCGGTGCCGATGGCGTCGCGGACCGCGAAGCCCGCCGTCAGCGTGAGCAGGTGCCGCAGCGTGATGGCGGCCGCGCGCGGGTCGCTGTGGGCCCCGGCCCACTCGGGCACCAGGTCCACCACGCGCTGGTCCACGCTGGCGATGCGGCCCTGCGCGAGGGCCGTGCCCAGCAGCACCGACAGCGCGCTTTTGGACGCGGACTGCGTGTCGCGCAGCTTCTCGGCGTCGCCATCGCGGTAGAACGAGTACACCACGCGCCCGTCCAGCACCACCACGGCGCTCTGCACGTCGGTGAACTCGCGGGCCAGCGCGGCATCGGGCCCCTGGAAGGCGGCGGCATCCAGTGCCTGCTCGCCGGGGGCCGGGGCTTCGCGCCAGGCGCCGGCGGGTGCCGGCTGGGCCAGCGCGGCGCCAGCGGCCAGGCAGGCGGGCAGGGCCAGGGCGATGCAGGTCGAACGGCGGGTCCAGCGGGGGCGCATGCGGGCTCCTTCGGGCGAAGAACGGACGGTGCGCGCAGTGTAGGCGCCGCAACCTTTGCGCCGGCCAAAGAACAAAGGCGGCGCGGCGGGGGACAGTGCCGCGCGCCTGCGCTCAGGCCCTGCCGCCGCTGCCCACGGCCCTGCGCAGCGCCGCGCGTGCGAGCAGCCGCGTGGAGTCGAGCGTGGGCAGCGCGGAATTCGCGTCGCTGATGATGAGCGGAATCTCGGTGCAGCCCAGCACCACGGCATCGCAGCCCTCTTCGCGCTGCATGCGCGCGATCACGCGCTGGAACGTGGCCACCGCCTCGGGCCGCACCACGCCGGGCACCAGCTCGTCCATGATGATGCGGCCGATCTCGGTGCGCTCGGCCTCGGTGGGGCGCACGCAGGCCAGGCCCTGGGCGGCCAGCTTGTCGGGGTAGACGCTGCTGTCCACCAGCCAGCGCGTGCCCGTCAGCGCCAGCCGCCGGTGGCCCCGCGCCGCCGCCTCGGCGGCCACCACCTCGGCGATGTGCAGCCAGGGCAGCGGCGAGTGGGGGGCCACGCGGTCGAAGGCCTGGTGGATGGTGTTGTCCGGGCAGACCAGGAAGTCCGCGCCCGCGCGTGCCAGCGTGCGGGCCGATGCCAGCATGAGGTCGGCCACGCCCTGCAGGTCGCCCCGCTCCAGGCAGTCGACATAGGCGGCCAGCGAGGGGGTATGCATCGACACCTCGGGGTGCGCATGGGCCTGGCCCAGGATCGCGGCACCTTCGGTGCAGATGGTGCGGTAGCACAGCGCCGCGCCCTCGGCGGAGCAGCCCACGATGCCGATGTGCAGCGGCGCGGCGCCGGAAGGCATGGAAGGGGCGGGGGTCATGGAAGCGGTCATGCGGTTGGGCGGGTGGCCGGAGGGCGCCGTGTCGGCGGACAGGCGCCATGATGCCAGCAGCGCTTCCCACGCGGCCATGCCCGGTGGGCCACGGACTCCTGTGCGCGGGCGCTGCGGGTCAGTCTCCGCGCACCCGCTGCGCGAAGCCGCGCTGCGCGAACTGCTCCACCACGAAATCCACGAACACCCGGGTGCGCGCGGGCAGCAGCTTCTTGCTGGGGTAGTAGAGCGAGGTGGGGCCTGCGTCTGCCCACCAGCCGGGCAGCACGCGCACCAGGCCGCCGTTGGCCAGCCAGGGCTGCGCGAACGGCATGGGCAGCACGGCCAGGCCCAGGCCCATCAGCGCGGCCTGGCACATGGCTTCGGGGTCGTCGAACACGGCACGCGGGCGGAACTCGGCCGCGGCGGCCTCGCCCGCCCTGTTGCGCAGCGTGATGACCGGGATGCGCCCCGTGCGGATGGCGCGGCGCGCGATGCCGTCCCACCGCGCCAGGTCCGCCGGGTGGCGCGGTGCCTTGCAGCCCTTGAGCAGCGCGGGCGAGCCCACCACCACCAGGTGGATCGGGCCCAGCGTGCGCGCCACCATGTCGGGGTTCAGGTTCAGGCCGCCGCCGATGCCCGCGTCAAAGCCCTCGCCGATCAGGTCGACCTGGCGGTTCTCGAAGCGCCAGTCGGGCTGGATGGCGGGGTAGCGCTGCAAGAACTCGGTGAGCAGCGGCACCAGGTAGGCCCGGCCAAAGGCCTGGCCCATGCTCACCTTGAGCGTGCCCGCGGGCTGCTGCTCGGCCTCGGCCGCGTGGTCCACCGCATCGGCCAGCGCCGTCAGCGGCGGGCCGATCTGCGCGAGCAGGCGCTGCCCGCCCTCGGTGAGCGTGAGGCGCCGCGTGCTGCGCTGGAACAGCCGCACGCCCAGGCTGGCCTCCAGGCGCGCCACGTTCTTGCTCACGGCGGCGGGCGTGAGGCCCATCTGCCGCGCGGCGGCCGAGAAGCTGCCGCACTCGGCGGACTGGACGAAGGACTCGAGATGGCTCAGGGGCTGCATGGCCCACATTTTCAACTGCTGGTTGAAATAGATCCAGCCCATTCATGGCTACCGCCCGTGCAATGGTTTTCCGACACTGCAGGTGTTCCCGGTTCTGCCACGAACCGCCTCCTCTTCACCATCACTTTTTCTGGAGAAACACCATGTCTTCCGTGCCCCACACCACACCCCCCGCCCCCGGGCCCGCCGCTGCTTCACGCGTGCTGGCCGGCAAGGCCGCCTTCGTCACCGGCGGCGCGCGCGGCATTGGCGCGGCCATCGTGCGGCGCCTGGCACGCGATGGCGCGGCCGTGGCCTTCACGTACAGCAGCTCCGAAGCCCCCGCCCAGGCGCTGGTGGCCGCCATCGAGGCGGACGGCGGCAAGGCCCTGGCGTTGCGGGCCGACAGCGCGGATGCGCAGGCGCTCGCGCAGGCCATCGACGGCGCGGCGCGCACGCTGGGCCGCCTGGACATCCTCGTCAACAACGCCGGCGTGGCGGTGGCGGGCGAGCTGGACAGCTTCGCGCTGGCGGACTTCGACCACACCCTCGACGTGAACGTGCGCGCCGTGTTCGTGGCCACGCAGGCCGCCGCGCGCCACATGGGCCAGGGCGGTGCCTACGGCCGCGTCATCACCATCGGCAGCACCAATTCCGACCGCGTGCCATGGGCCGGGTTCAGCGTCTATGCGATGAGCAAGGCCGCCATCGTGGGCCTCACGAAAGGGCTGGCGCGCGACCTGGGGCCGCGCGGCATCACCGTGAACAACGTGCAGCCCGGTCCCGTCAACACCGACATGAACCCCGCCGACGGCCCTCTGGCCGGCAGCATGCACGGCCTGATGGCGCTCGGCCGCCACGCGCACCCCGACGAAATCGCCGGCATGGTGGCCTACCTGGCCGGGCCCGAGTCGGGCATGGTGACCGGGGCCAGCCTGCTCATCGACGGCGGCTTCGCGGCCTGAGCCGCGGCGCGGGCGAGCCCGGGGCGGTTTCTCTTTCTCAGCCCTTGGCCCTGCGCGGCCGGGCCTTGCGGCCGGGGGATGCCGCCAGCTCCTGCGGCGTCAGCGCATGGGCGGGGTTGTTCGCCACCATCTCCACCGCCAGGTCGATGAAGGCGCGCGCGCGGGCGGGCAGCGCGGTGCGGCTGCCGTAGTACACGTACAGGCCCAGGTGCTCGGCCACGTGCTGCGTGAGCAGGGGCACCAGCTGCCCGCTGCGCACCAGCGGCGCGGCCGTGGGGCCCACCAGCTGGCCGATGGCGTGCCCGCCCAGCACGGCGCGGGTTTCCACCTCGATGTCGTTGGTGCAGAACGCGGCGGGGATGGCGTGCGAGACGATGTCGTCCCCCACCTTGAATTCCCACGGCATCGGCTTGCCCGTGGACGGGTGCCGAAAGCCGCTGCAGGTGTGGGCTGCCAGCGCGTCGATGCTGGCGGGCGCGCCGTGTCGTGCGATGTAGGACGGCGCGGCGCACACGATGAGCTGCAGCGCCAGCAGCCGCCGCGCCACCACGCCGCCCTGGGGCGGATAGCCCGAGCGAAAGCCCACGTCCACGCGGTCTTCCACCCAGTTGCCGATGCGGTCGTCGAGCTGCACGTCCGGCTCCACCCGGGGGTGGCGGCGGCAGAACGCGTCGAGCACTGGCCAGATCACCTCCAGCAGGATGGAGCGCGGCGCCACGATGCGCAGCGGCCCCGCCATCTCTTCCCGGCCGCGCCGTGCTCCCTGCACGGCGTGCTGCAGCGTGGCCAGGCCGGGCTGCGCCGACGCGAGGAACTGGCGCCCCTCTTCGGTGAGGCTCAGGCTGCGGGTGGTGCGGTGAAACAGCCGCACGCCCAGGTGCGCCTCGAGCTGCACCAGCAGCTGGCTGGAGGCCTGGGGCGTGATGCCCTGCGTGGCGGCGGCCTGGCGCAGGCTGCCCAGTTCGGCCGCCTTCACGAAGTTGGCGATGGCGCGCAGTTCGTTGATGGCCATGGTGGGGTTGGGGAGTGGATTGGCAAGCGCTGGTTGTGAATGTATCCATGAATTATGGGCTAGTCCGTTGTCAATGGGCTCCCTACAGTTCACCCCCGTGGGCCCGCCAAGGCGCCCACCCAGCCCATCCACCACCCCTGAACCCCCGAAGGATTCGCCATGGCTTTTGCCGACACGACCACCACCACCACCACCGTTTCACCCTCCCGCGTCTGGCTGATCACCGGCGCCTCGCGCGGCCTGGGCGCGCGCATCGCCGAAGCGGCCCTCGCCCAGGGCGATGCCGTGGTCGCCACCGCGCGCGATGCCGCCGCCGTCGGCCAGCGCCTGGGCGGCGGGGGCGCGCTGCTGCCCCTGGCGCTGGACGTGACCGACGAGGCCCAGGCGCAGCACGCCGTCCAGGCCGCGCTCGCGCGTTTCGGCCGCATCGACGTGCTGGTCAACAACGCGGGCTACGGCCTGATGGGGGCGGTGGAGGAGGCCACCGCCGACGAGGTGCGCCGCCTGTACGACACCAACGTGTTCGGCCTGCTGAACGTCACGCGCGCGGTGCTGCCGGCCATGCGGGCGCGCCGCGCGGGGCACGTGATCAACATTTCCTCCCTGGGGGGCGTGCGCTCGAGTGCCGGCTTTGGCCTGTACTGCTCCACCAAGTTCGCGGTGGAGGGCATCACCGAGGCGCTGCACGCCGAGCTCGCGCCGCTGGGCATCCATGCCACGGCGGTGCAGCCGGGGTACTTCCGCACCGAGTTCCTGGATGGCGCGTCGCTGGCGGTCTCGCCCCGCGTGCTGGAGGACTATGCGGCCAGCGCGGGCGTGGTGCGCCAGGCGGTGCCCGGCATCAACCTGCAGCAGCCCGGCGACCCGGCGCGGCTGGCCCGCGCCCTGCTGCAGCTGGTGGCCAGCCCCACGCCGCCGGTGCGCCTGCCCCTGGGCTCCGACACGCTGCGCACCATCGCCGAGCAGCATGCGCGGGTGGCCGCCGAGACCGCGCAGTGGAGCGCCGTGGCCGCGTCGACGGACTTTCCCCAGGCTGCCGGGACGGCCGTGGCGTGAAGGGGCGGCCACTGGCTGCGTTCGCTATTGAATGAATAGCATTGGGGCGTTGCGAAGACAGCGCTGGATGCCATGGGGGCTCGGATCCGCCGGCCCGCCCGCCGCGGCCGGTGCTGTCCTGTCCGCAAGGCTTTCTGGCAGCCGTCCTACAGCGCCGGGCCGGCGGACGATCTACAACAGGCACAGGCTTGCCGCATTGCCGCCAGCCCGTGGGCCAGCCATTCCCCAGTCCTCCAGCAAGCGCTTTTCTTCTGCCATGGTGTCTTCCTCCCCCACTTCCCCCGCTTACCCCGCCGCGCTCCCGGGCGCTCCTTCGGCCGCGCCGGCCGATCCCGTTTCCCCGGCCGATGCCGCCACCGTGCCGCTGCCGCCGCCCCCGGCGCAGGTGGTGGTCATCACCGGCGCGTCCAGCGGCATCGGCCACGCCACCGCCCTCGCGTTCGCGCGGCGGGGCGCGTGCCTGGTGCTCGCCGCGCGCAACCCCGACACGCTGGCCCCGGTGGCCATGGCCTGCCGCAACGCGGGCGCGGCGGCGGCGCTGGGCGTGCCCACCGATGTGACCGACGCCGATGCCGTGGCCCGGCTGGCCGATACGGCGCTGCGCCACCATGGCCACATCGACGTCTGGGTCAACGGCGTGGGCGTGGGCGCGGTGGGGCGGTTCGACCAGACGCCCCTGGCCGCGCACCGCCGCGTGCTGGAGGCCAACCTGCTCGGGCACCTGCATGGCGCGCATGCGGCGCTGCGGCACTTTCGCGAACGCGGGCAGGGCACGCTCATCAACATGATCTCGGTGGGCGGCTGGCTGCCGTCGCCATATGCGGCCGCGTACACGGCCAGCAAGTTCGGGCTGCGAGGGCTCTCCGAGGCGCTGCGCGCCGAGGTGTCGGACCTGCCGGGGGTCCATGTGTGCGACGTGGCGCCCACCTTCGTCGATTCGCCGGGCCTCTCGCACGGCGCTAACTACACGGGCCGCAGCATCCAGCCCCGCATTCCGCTGCTGGACCCGCGCCGGGTCGCCCAGGCGGTGGCCGCGCTGGCCGACCGGCCCAGGGCCGTGACCTGGCTGGGCGCCGGTGCCGCGCCGGGCCGCGTGATCCATGCCCTGGCGCCGCAGCGCCTGGGCGCCGCGATGCGCTGGGTAACCGAGCGTGCGCTGCGCGGCGCCCGGCCCGCGCCCCGCAGCGACGGCAACCTGTTCGCACCGTCGCGCGGCACCGCCATCGATGGCGGCCAGCGCGATGCGCGGCGCCACGGCATGGGCCTGGTGGCCGTGCTGGGCGTGGTCGGCCTGGGCCTTGGCGTGTGGGCCGCCCGCCGCCGTTCATCGTGAGGAGCCCGGCATGCCTGTTTCCACCAACACCACCACCGCCTCGCCCTCCCCGGCGCCCGCGGGCGCGCGCTTCGTGCTGTATGCGCTGCAGGGCCGCGTGTACGCCAGCAACGTCAGGCACAAGCTCGTGGACCTGGGGCGCCTGTCGCAGGAGGGAGACGGCGGCACCTACGCCTACCTGCTCGACGGCGACCAGGCCACGGGCAGCGGGTTCGCCGGTGCGCGGGAGGCGCTGGCGCACATCGCGCGCACGACGAGCTTCCTCTTCCTGGACGGCCAGTTCACCGCGCTGGAAGACCTGGGCGGCACGGGCCGGCCCGATCTGGCGGACGCCCCGCGGCTGGCGGTGGCGCTCGATCCGCTGGGGCGGGGCGCGCCGGTGATCCACGCGCCGGCGTAGGTGCCGGGGCCCGCGCGGAGCGCGCCGTCACACCATGCCGCCGTTGGCGCGCAGGGTCTGCCCGTTGATCCACCCGCCGTCCGGCCCGGCCAGGAAGGCCACGGCGCTGGCGATGTCCTCGGGCGTGCCCAGGCGCTCCATGGGGTTGGCCTGGGCCAGGCGCCCGATCAGCTCGGGCGTCTTGCCGTCCAGGAACAGCGCGGTGGCCGTGGGGCCTGGCGCGATGGCGTTCACCGTGATGTTCCGGCCGCGCAGTTCCTTGGCGAGCACGCTGGTCAGGGTCTCCACCGCGCTCTTGGTGGCGGCGTACACGGCATAGCCCGGCAGGGCCGTGCCGACCAGGCTGGTCGAGAAGTTGACGATGCGCCCCCCGGGCTGCAGCCGGTGCGTGGCCTCGCGCAGGGTGTTGAACGTGCCCTTGAGGTTGATGGCGACCACGCGGTCGAAGGTGGCGTCGTCCGTCTGCGCCAGGTGCGGCAGGGTGGATGGCATCACGCCCGCGTTGTTGACCAGCACGTCCACGCGGCCGAAGGCCTGCTCGGCGGCGTCGAACAGCTGGCGCGCGGCGCTGCTGTCGGCCACGTCGGCCTGCACCGCCACGGTCGCTCCGCCCGCTGCGGTGATCGCCTGCACCACGGCCTGGGCGTCTTCGGTGCGGCCGGCGTAGTTGACCACCACGCGGAAACCGTCGCGCGCGAGCCGGTGGGCAATGGCGGCTCCGATGCCGCGCGATGCGCCCGTGACGATCGCGGTGCGCGGGCCCGTGGGGGCGGACTCCCGGGAAGAGGAGTAGGAGGAAGGGGTGGTGGACAGCGGCTGCATGGCAAGGTTCCTGGTGCGGTGGGGAAGGGACGCCACCCGGTGGCGGCGTGTGGCAGCGGTATTGTTCTGTTGTTGCGAAAATTGATAAATACCTAGAATTGACTTCACTGTTCAATACAGAACAACAATCAAGACCCACCGGGAGCCCGTCGCGATGGACCGCTTTCAATCCATGCAGCTTTTCACGCGCATCGTCGAGCTGGGCAGCTTCACCCGCGCGGCCGAAGACCGGCAGCTGCCGCGCGCGAGCGTGACCCTGGCGGTGCAGGCGCTGGAAAAGCGCCTGGGCACGCGGCTCCTGCAGCGCACCACGCGCCACGTGAGCACCACGCCCGACGGGCAGGCGTACTACGAGCGCTGCCAGCGCCTGCTGGCCGACCTGGAGGAAACAGAGGCGGCATTCGGCCACGCCGCGAGCGCGCCGCGCGGCAAGCTGCGCGTGGACCTGCAGGGCACGCTGGCCCGGCATTTCGTGCTGCCGCGCATCGGCGAGTTCTGCACGCGCTACCCCGAGGTGGAACTGGAGATCGGCATGGGCGACCGGCTGGTGGACCTGGTGCGCGAGGGCGTGGACTGCGTGCTGCGCGGCGGCGAGCTGCGCGACTCCACCATGGTGGCGCGGCGCGTGGCACTGCTGCAGCAGGTGACCTGCGCGAGCCGCGGGTACCTGGCGCGCCACGGCACGCCCGCCACCGTGGAGGCGCTGCGCGGGCACCGGGCCGTCAACTTCCTCTCGCAGCGCACGGGCAAGCCCCTGCCTTTTGGCTTCATCGTGGACGGCGTGGCCACAAGCGTGCAGCTCAAGGGCCCTGTGGCCGTGAGCGATGCCGATGCGTACCACGCCTGCTGCGCCGCGGGCCTGGGGCTGATCCAGGTGCCGCGCTACCACATCGCGCCCCGGCTGGCCGATGGCAGCCTGTGCGAGGTGCTGGCGCCGTTTCGCCCCGCGCCCATGCCGGTGTCGGTGCTGTACCCGCACAGCCGCCAGCTGTCGCCGCGCGTGCGGGTCTTCGTGGACTGGCTGGCCGGGGTGATGTCGGCCGCGCGCTGAGAACGGCCGGAGCGCGCCTACACCGGGCGCGTGAACTCCATCACCCAGTTCACCTCCCAGGTGGCGCCGCCGTCCTCGGAAAACGCCTGCTGCCAGCGTGGCGCGCCGGTGTGCATCCGTGACCACTCGAAGCGCACCCGCACCGGGCGGCCCTCGAACAGCTCCTGGCCGTCAAAGATGCCGACACCGTCCTGGAAGCCGCCGACCACCGGGGGCTGCAGCATTCCCGTGGCCGGGTCCAGGCCGCCGGTGGCGTTGTCGAGCCAGTAGATGCTCCAGCGCTGCGTGGCGGGGCTGAACACGCGCAGGGTCATGCCCACGAAGCCCGGCTTCCAGGCCAGGGGCGTGAAGTCGTCGCAGTTGCCGATGCCGGCGGGCAGGGGGCGGGCGGTGCCGGTGGCGTCGAACACCTCCCAGTCGCTGCAGCCGGCCAGGCGCCGCACCAGGCGCGTGTTGCGGATGCGCCAGGGGCCCATGAGGAAGTCGAAGTCGCGCGCGGCGCTGGGCGCCACGGCGGGCGAGGGGATGGTGATGAGGTTCGGGGTGGCCATGGTGGGGTCTTTCATCGGTGAAGCGGGGGGCGTCAGGCGTGCAGCGCGGAGCGGGCGGTGGGCTGCAGGCGCAGGGTCTCGGGCTCGCGGGCCAGCCAGGGGGCAAGGCCCGGCGCCACCCCCCGCGCCCAGGGGGTGCTGCCGGTGAACGCCTCCAGCGCGGCCTCGCGGCCGAACAGCGCCAGCCCCAGCAGCACATGTTCTCCCTCGCGCACGGGCAGGCGGGGAAAGGTGTTGGGGCTGGTCTCGGTGCAGTACCAGGCCACCTGGCGCGCGCCCCCGCGTTGCAGCGTGGGCGCCATGCGGTGGCGGCAGAAGTCCAGCAGCGCGGGCGTGGCGGCCTCGCGCAGGTGAAACACCGTGGCCGCCACCACGCCGGGGGCCGCGCCGCTGGCGCCCGGCGCCGCGCGCGCGTGCTGGGGCAACGCGGCGGCCGCGCCGGGCCAGGCGGGGCGCAGCAGCAGCACGTTGTCGGAGTCGATCATGGTGGCGTTGGCGGCGTCGCGGTGCGCGGCCCAGGTGGGCCCGCCGTAGAAGGCTTCGAGCGCCTGGCGGCGCGCCTGCATGCTGCCGAAGCCGCGCAGCCACACGAACAGGTCGGGCCGGTCCAGGTCGCGGAACTGGCCCAGCACGCGCAGGCCCTGCGCCTCCTGGGTCTCCACGAACTCGCGGTCGAACAGCTCGATCAGCACGTCGCGCTGCCCCGGGTGCAGCGTGTACTGGCGCAGCTCGACGATGGCGCATTCGTCGGCGGTGGGCGGGGCGCAGGGGTGGCGCGTGGCCATGGCGGTGTCGTGCATGCGGGCTCCTGCAGGGTGGGGGTCGATGAAAGTCATGCCCGCAGTCTGCGCCCCCATACATGACACCGCATGGCAGGTATTTCAGGTATCTTCGCCGCAGCTGCCTTCTTTTTTTCTGGCCAGGGGCCCCGGGCCCGCGCCGCACCCTACCGGACCACTTCCTTCCCGCCATGCGCGCCAGCCGCCTGCTCTCGCTCCAGATGCTGCTCGAAACCCAGGGCCGCATGAGCGCGCCGGCGCTGGCCGGGGCGCTGGAGGTGTCGGTGCGCACGCTGTACCGCGACGTGGACCAGCTCAGCGCCGCGGGCGTGCCCATCTATGCCGAGCGCGGGCGCCATGGCGGGTTTGCGCTGCTGCCGGGCTGGAAGACCACGCTCACGGGCCTCACGCCGTCGGAGGCGCAGGCCGTGTTCCTCAGCGGCCTGCCCGGCCCCGCGCAGGACCTGGGCCTGGGCAGCGACGTGCAGGGCGCACGCCTGAAGCTGCTGGCCGCCCTGCCCGCCGCATGGCGCGAGGACGCGCAGCGCGTGAGCGCCCGCCTGCACCTGGACCCGGTGGACTGGTACCGCGAGAGCGACCCCACGCCGCACCTGTCCACGGTGGCCGCCGCCGTGTGGAGCGGGCACCAGATCGCGATGCGCTATGAAAGCTGGTCCGACACCGTGGAGCGCACCGTGAGCCCGCTGGGCCTGGTGCTCAAGGCGGGTGCCTGGTACCTGGTGGCGCTGCCGGCGGACAAGGCCACGGGCACGGGCGGCGGTGATGGTGGCGATGGTGGCGACAGCGGGCCACGCACCTACCGCGTCTCGAACATCCTGGCGGCGCAGGCGCTCGCCACGCCGGTGCGCCGCCCCGCGCGGTTCGACCTGCCGGGCTACTGGGCGCGCTCGATCCGGCGCTTTGAAGCCGGGCTCTACACCGGCGAGGCGGCGCTGCTGGCCACGCCCGCCGGGCTCAAGGGGCTGCGCGCGCTCAGCAGCGCGGTGGCCCGGGCCGTGGCGGCCGCGCCCACGGCCACCCCCCCGCGCCGGGCGGACGGGCGCGTGGCGGTGACCATTCCCATCGAGTCGGTGGAGCACGCCTGCGGCCAGCTCCTGCGCCTGTCGCCGCAGGTGGAGGTGTTGCGGCCCGCCGCCCTGCGCCGCGCGCTGGTGGCCCGGGTGCGGGCCACGGCGCGGATGTACGGGCTGGACGGTGGCTGAGCAGCAGAATGTGAATTTGCTATCAAATATATAGCTTAAAGCGCTTGTTCTTCAAGCGCCAGCGCGTGGAATGGCTTCGGACATGCGGCGCTGCGCGCGCCGGGAACGGGCGCCTAGAGGCCGCGCCGCACCATGTCCAGCAGGCGCAGGCCCAGCAGGTCCAGCATCTGCTGCGGCGTGCCGCGCAGCGGCCCGTCGATGGAGAGCAGCGCCATGCCGTGCACGGTGGACCAGGCCAGGTATTCGGCGCCCGGGCGGCGCTCGGGCGGCAGGGCGCCTGCCGTCACCAGGTCATCGAGTGCCGCGCTCAGGTGCTGGAACGGGTTGAGCCCCGTGGCGCCGCCCATGGCCGGGTCGGGGTCGTGCTGCACGGTGAAGCGCCCGCCGAAGGCGGTGCGGAACAGGCCTGTCTCGGCATGCGCGAAGCGCAGGTAGCCCGCGCCCACGGCGCGCACCTTGGCGTGGGCCTGCTCGGTGGCCGTGCCCGTGGCGGGCACCTGGGCCAGTTCGGCCTCCATGGCCTGGGCCACGGCCGCCACGGCGGCGGCACGCACCGCGTCCAGCAGGTCGTCGCGGTTGGCGAAATGGCGGTAGGCCGCATTGGGCGCGACCCCCGCGCGGCGCGTGGCCTCGCGCAGCACCACGGCGTCGGGGCCGCCCTGGCGCGCCAGCTCGATGCCCGCGTCCAGCAGGGCGCGGCGCAGGTCGCCATGGCGGTAGGTGCTGCGTGCGGCGGGGGTGTTGCGAGTGGTTACGGTCATGGGCGGTGAGATGTGGACACTGTCCATTATCTTTGGTATTGTTTGTGGACGGTGTTCACAATTGTGCGCCGAAATCCATGTTCCGAGACCTTCCCAAGGAGACCCCCATGAAAGTCGAGCCGTATCTGATGTTTGAAGGCCGCTGCGAAGAGGCCCTGGATTTCTACCGCCGCGCCCTGGGCGCGCAGGTCACCATGCTCATGCGCTACAAGGACAACCCCGAGCCCGCCGCCGGCCAGGGCTGCGCCGAGGGCGCCGGCCCCGGCCCCACGCCCGAGATGGTCATGCACGCCGCCTTCAACGTGGGCGAGACCCAGCTCATGGCGTCGGACGGCATGGGTTCGGGCCAGCTGAACTTCCAGGGCATCTCGCTGGCGCTGAGCCCCGCGAACGAGGCGGAGGCCAAGCGCTACTTCGACGCGCTGGCCGAGGGCGGGCAGGTGCAGATGCCGCTGGCCAAGACCTTCTTCTCGAAAGCCTTCGGCATGGTGGCCGACCGCTTTGGCGTGTCGTGGATGGTGGTGGCGCCGGAATGAGCGCGGCGGCCATGAAGTACCAGGGAAGCTGCCACTGCGGCAAGGTCGCCTTTGAAGTGGAAGGCACCGTCGACAGCGGCCTGGCCTGCAATTGCAGCATGTGCCACCGGCGCGGATCGCTGCTGTGGTTCGTGCCGCGCGGCGCGCTGCGGCTGACCACGCCCGAGGCCGACGCGGCCACCTACACCTTCCACAGGCACGTGATCCGGCACCGTTTCTGCCCGGCCTGCGGCATCCATCCTTTTGGCGAAGGCGTGGACCCCAAGGGCCAGCCCGTGGCGGCGGTCAATCTGCGCTTCGTGGAGGGCCTCGACCTGGGCAGCGTGCCCGTCCACCACTACGACGGCCGGGCGGCTTGACCCCCCAACCCTCACACCCCCTCACATTCCCCTGCAAGGAGACTTCCATGATGAATCCCGAACCCCATGCCATGCACCGCTGGCTGCAGCAATTGCTGGGCCACTGGACCAGCACCTCCGACTGCGACCCGCCGCCGGGCGAACCGGCGCAGCAGTCCGTGGGCGCCGAACATGGCCGCGCCCTGGGCGACCTGTGGGTGATCCTCGAAGGCACCGGCACCATGCCCGGTGGCGGCGAGGCGCGCATGCAGATGACGCTGGGCTACGACCCCGAGAAGAACGTGTTCCTGGGCACCTGGGTGGGCTCGATGATGACCCACATGTGGGTCTATCGCGGCACGCTCGATGCCGACCAGAAGGTGCTCACGCTGGAGACCGAAGGCCCCAGCTTCAAGGGCGACGGCAAGACCGCCCGCTACCGTGACGTGATCACGCTGGTGAGCGCCAACGAGCGCACGCTGACGTCGTTCAGCCAGCAGCCGGACGGCAGCTGGAACCAGATCATGCAAGCAAAATACACGAGAACCCCCTGAGCCGCCGCGGTGCGCCCCCCTGGAGGGGCGCGCGCCGCACTGCGAATCCTTTTTTTCACTCCCGCCGCTCCATGACCCTCCGCATCGAAGGCCGCGCACGCTGGCCCGCCCTCATCCTGCTGTGCCTGGGCGAGCTCATGATCGTGCTCGACACCACCATCGTGAACGTCGCGCTGCCCAGCATCAAGGCCGACCTGGGCTTCACCGAAACGTCCCTGGTGTGGGTGGTCAACGCCTACATGCTCACCTTTGGCGGCTGCCTGCTGCTGGGCGGGCGGCTCGGGGACTTGTATGGCCACCGGCGGCTGTTCCTGGCGGGCATCACGCTGTTCACCCTCGCGTCGCTGGCCTGCGGGCTGGCCCATACGCAGGGGCTGCTGGTGGCGGCGCGCGCGGTGCAGGGCGTGGGCGGGGCCGTGGTGTCGGCCGTGGCGCTGTCGCTCATCATGAACCTGTTCACCCAGCCCGGCGAGCGCGCGCGGGCCATGGGGGTCTATGGTTTTGTCTGCGCCGGAGGCGGCAGCATTGGCGTGCTGCTGGGCGGCGTGCTCACCAGTGCGTTGAGCTGGCACTGGATCTTTCTGGTCAACATCCCCGTGGGCGCGGCCATCTACGCGGCCTGCCTGGTGCTGCTGCCGGGCGGCAAGGGGCATGCCCACGGCCAGCGGCTGGACGTGGCGGGCGCCGTCACCATCACCGCGTCGCTGATGCTGGCGGTGTATGCCATCGTCAACGGCAACGAGGCGGGCTGGGCCTCGCTGCAGTCGGTGGGGCTGCTGGGCACCTCGGCCGCGCTGCTGGCGTTGTTCCTGTACATCGAATCGCACGTGGCCGCGCCCCTGGTGCCGCTGCCCTTGCTGCGCCAGCGCAACCTGGCCATCTCCAACGTGGTGGGCGTGCTGTGGGCCGCCGGGATGTTCGCGTGGTTCTTCTTGTCGGCGCTGTACATGCAGCTGGTGCTGGGCTACGACGCCATGCAGGTGGGCCTGGCCTTCCTGCCGTCCAATCTCATCATGGCGGGCTGTTCGCTGGGGCTGTCGGCCTGGGTGGTGATGCGCTACGGCATCCGCGGCACGCTGGGCTGGGGCCTGCTGCTGGCCGCCGTGGGCCTGGTGCTGTTCGCGCTGGCACCCGTGGACGGCCGCTTCGTGCCGCATGTGCTGCCCGGCATGCTGCTGCTGGGCGTGGGGGCGGGCATCGCGCTCAATCCGCTGCTGCTGGCCGCCATGGGCGACGTGAAGCCCGAGGATTCGGGCCTGGCCTCGGGTGTGGTCAACACCGCGTTCATGATGGGCGGCGCGCTGGGCCTGGCGGTGCTGGCCAGCCTGGCCGATGCGCGCACCGGCGCGCTGCGCGAAGCAGGGGCATCGGCCCCGATGGCCCTGAACGGCGGCTACCAGCTGGCGTTCTGGGTGGCGGCCGCGGGCTCGCTGGCGGCGGCGCTGCTGGGTGGCCTGGTGCTGCGGCCCGCGCGGCCCCCGGCCGTGGGCGCGCAGGTGGCGGCTCACTAGGGGATAAAAAACGAACTGCTATTGAATAGATAGCTGTTGGCGCAATATCCATAGGCGCTGGCGCCCATTTCTTTCAAATTGCGAGCAAGGTGGGCCCGCCGGGATCGCCCCCACTGTCCTGCCTGGCGCACCGCACTGTTCCACCGGGCGCACTTCTGCTCAGGCACCATTGGCGCCATATTCCACTGGCATGCCGCCCGATCGTGGTGGTGCACAACACGAGGAGCCTTCGTATGTCGTCGTCCACACCTGCTGCAACCACCGCCCTGGTGCCCATCGTGCGCGCCCAGTTGCTGGGACCGCAGTGGCCCACGCTCGACCCGTTTCTTTTCTGCGCCCACCACGACGATGCATACCCCGCGGGCAACGCCGCGTTCGGCCCGGCCGTGCCCATCGAAGACCGCCAGATCGGCAGCGACTTCAGCCGCAAGGACGGCTGGAGCATGTACCACGGCGACACCGTGCCCGGCTTTCCGGGCCACCCGCACCGGGGCTTCGAGACCGTGACGCTGGTGCGCAAGGGCCTGATCGACCATTCCGACTCGCTGGGCGCGGCCGCGCGGTTTGGCGGCGGCGACGTGCAGTGGGTCACGGCCGGCAAGGGCATCGTGCATTCCGAGATGTTCCCGCTGCTCAATGCCACCGAGCCCAACCCGCTGGAGCTGTTCCAGATCTGGCTGAACCTGCCGGCGCGCAACAAGATGGTGGAGCCGCACTTCACCATGCTGTGGAACGAGCGCATCCCGCGCCTGGTGCACCACGACGCCGCCGGCCGCGCCACCACGGTGACGGTGGTGGCGGGTGCCCTGCCCGGCGCGCCCGCGCCCCTGCCGCCGCCCCCGGAATCCTGGGCCTCGCAGCCCGAGGGCGACGTGGCCATCTGGACGCTGCGCCTGGAGCCGGGGGCCGAGTGGACCCTGCCTGCCGCCCAGGGCGAAGGCACGCAGCGCATGCTGTACTTCTTCGTGGGCGACAGCCTGCGCGTGGGCCCGCAGGACGTGGACCGCCACGCCGCGCTGCAGGTGCGCCCGCAAGAGGACTGGCTGCTGGCCAACACCGGCGCCACCACCGTGGAATGCCTGGTGCTGCAGGGCCGGCCGATTGGCGAACCCGTGGCGCAGTACGGCCCCTTCGTGATGAACACGCAGGCCGAGATCATGCAGGCCATGAACGACTACCGCCGCACCCAGTTCGGCGGCTGGCCCTGGGCCGAGCAGGACCCGGTGCACGGCACCGAGGCGCGGCGGTTTGCGCGCTACCCCGGCCAGGCCGAGGAAGAGCGCCCCGGCGAGGACGCCGCGGCGGCGCAGGCCTGAACACCTTCGCCCGGTGGGGTCGCGGGCGCGGCCGGGCGGGGTGCCTGGCCGCTCGTGGACAATCCAGGTTTTCGATGCGCGCAGCGCGGCCCGGGCGCCAGCCGGCGGGCAAGGCGCCACGCCGCACCCCCTGACCCAAAGATGAAAGCGCAAGCCCAGCCATGAGCACCCCCATCACCAAAGACTCCGCCGTCACCCTCACCTACAAGGTCACCACGCCCCAGGGCAAGCCGCTGGATGCCGGCAACCTGTCGTACCTGCACGGCGGCTACGAAAACATCTTCCCCAAGGTCGAGTCCGCCCTCGAAGGCCAGTCCGTGGGCTTTGCCACCACGCTGGACCTCGCCGTGGAAGACGCCTTCGGCGCGCGCGACGAAAGCCTGGTGCGCACCATCCCCAAGACCGAGTTTCCGCCCGGCGTGAAGGTCGGCGGCCAGCTGCAGGGCGTGGGCAGCGACGGCCAGCCCGCCGTGTTCAACGTGGTCAAGATCAAGGGCCCCGAAGTGCACCTGGACGGCAACCACCCGCTGGCGGGCCAGGCCCTGAAGTTCAGCTGCAAGGTGACCGATGTGCGCGCCGCCAGCGCCGAAGAAATTGCGCACCGCCATGTGCATGGCGCGCACGGGCACCAGCACTGACATGGAGGGTGGCGGCCGCCCACGCTGGCTGCGGCCTCGTGGGCCGGCCCCCGGGCAGGCCGAGGCCCGGCGTGGAGAGGGCTACAGCGCCTCCAGCACCGTCGCAATCCCCTGTCCGCCGCCAATGCACTGCGTGGCCAGTGCGTAGCGGCCCTTCTCGCGCTGCAGCAGCGCGGCCGCCTTGCCGGTGATGCGCGCGCCCGTGGCGCCCAGCGGGTGGCCGATGGCCAGGCCGCCGCCGTCGAGGTTGATCGTGTCCTCGCGCAGCCCGAGTTCGCGGATGCAGGCCAGCGCCTGCGAGCCGAAGGCTTCGTTGATCTCCACCACATCCATGTCGCTGGCCGAGAGCCCCGCGCGCGCCAGCGCCTTGCGCGTGGCGGGCACGGGGCCCATGCCCATGTAGGCCGGGTCCACGCCCGCCGTGGCCAGGGCGCGGATGCGCGCCAGGGGTGACAGTCCGTGCCGGGCGGCGTAGGCCTCGGTGGCCACGAGCACGGCCACGGCGCCGTCGGTCAGCGGCGACGAGGTGCCCGCCGTCACCACGCCGTCCTCGCGGAACGCGGGGCGCAGCGCGGCCAGCGCCTCGGGCGTGGTGCCGGGGCGGATGCAGCCGTCCTGCGCCACCACCTCGCCCGCGTCCAGCGCGATGGGCACGATCTCCGCCTGCAGCCGGCCGGCCTCGCGCGCGGCGGCGGCCTTGCGGTGCGATGACACGGCCATCGCCTCCTGGTCGGCGCGGGACACCGCGTACCGGCGCGCCACGTTCTCGGCCGTCTCGCCCATGCTGATGTAGGCGTCGCTGTGCTCATACAGCGTGGGGTGGGCCGAGAAGTTGAAGCCGCCCTGCGGCACCATGCTCATCGACTCCACGCCGATGCACAGGTACGCCTCGCCCAGGCCCGCCTCGATCTGCGCGGCGGCGATGTGGATGGCCGACATGGACGAGCCGCAGAAACGGTTCACCGTCATGCCGCCCAGCGCGTGCGGCAGCCCCGCCAGCAGCGACACGATGCGCGCGATGTTGTTGCCCTGCGCGGCCTCGGGGTAGGCGCAGCCGGCGATCACATCCTCGAGCGTGGCCGGGTCTATGCCGGTGCGCTGCAGCAGGCCCGTGACGACCTGCGCGGCCAGGGTGTCGGGCCGCACCCCCGCCAGCGCGCCCTTGCGCGCGAAGTGAAAGGGGGAACGGGCATAGGCGGAAATCAGTGCTTGCATGGCGGTGCCTTCCCTATTCCTGCGGATGGCGTGGCTGTGGGCGGAATCAGGCCGTGGCGGCGGCGGCGTGGCGCCGCGCCCGGCAAAGGGCGCGGGGAAGGGGACGTGGGGGTGGTCATGGGGGCTCCTGGAAGCGTGTTTTAGATGACGGTCATCACGTTTAAATTATATGACGACCATCATTTAAAATGTCAAGCTGGCGTTTTCGGGGCATCCGGCACAAAGGGGATCGGCGATGAAGGTGAGCAAGGAACAGATGGCGGAAAACCGCGAGCGCATCCTCGATGCGGCGGCGCGGTTGTTCCGCGAACGCGGGTTTGACGGCATCGGCGTGGCGGACCTCATGAAGAGCGCGGGGCTCACGCACGGCGGCTTCTACGGGCACTTCGCGTCCAAGGACGAGCTGATGGCGCAGGCCACGGCACGCGCGCTGGACGGGCTGCAGTCGGCGTGGGCCGCGCTCGCGCGCGGCGCCGCGGCGCAGGGGCGGGATCCGCTTGCCGCGATCGAGTCGGCCTACCTGTCGCCGGGCCACCGCGATGCGCCGGGCCAGGGCTGCCTGCTCGCCGCGCTGGGCGGCGATGCGTCGCGCCAGGGGCCGGCCGTGCGCCGGGCCGTGACCGAAGGCATGCAGGCCCAGGTGGCGGGCCTGGCCACGCTGGTGCCCGGGCGCAGCAAGGCCGCCAGGCGCCAGCGCGCGCTGGCCGACTACGCCAGCCTCGTGGGCGCCCTGGTGCTGGCGCGGGCTGCGGACGACCCGCAGTTCTCCGACGAGATCCTGCAGGCCACGGCGGCGGCGCTGCGGCTGCCGGGGCATGCTGCGGACTGAGGGATCGGAATGCTATTTATTTAATAGCTATTTCCGCCGGATGGACGGGCGTTGGCGGCCAAAATCATCGAGGTTGCGATGGTGGCCCGTCACCCCCGCCCGCCGCTGCGCCGCGCCAGGCCCCGCCCCTGCAGCACCGGCTCGGCCGCGAGCCGCCCGCGCGCGAATTCGACAAAGGCCCGCACCTTGGCGGGCGCGCGCCGTCCCGCGGGGTAGACGATGTGCACGGGCACCGGGTCGGGCTCGTGCTCGGCCAGCACCACGCGCAGGCGCCCGGCGCGCAGGCTGGCGGCGGCCTGGTAGGCCAGGCACCGGGTGAGCCCGAGGCCCGCCTCGGCGGCGGCGATGTCCACCTCGTTGCTGTTGCTGATCCAGGCCTGCTGCGGCATGCCCGTGGCGCCGCCCCGGAACTTCCAGGGCGCGGGCGCGCGCGCATCGAACGAAAAGGCAATCGCCCGGTGCTGCCCCAGTTCCTGCGGGTGGCGCGGCTCCCCATGCCGCGCGAGGTAGCCGGGCGACGCCACCACCATGCGCCGCAGCGCGCCCACCCGCAGCGCGGTCAGGCCCGAGTCCGGCAGGTGGGCGATGCGCACGGCCACGTCCATGTCCTCCTCCAGCAGGTGCACCAGCCGGTTCACGAACAGCGTGCGCGCCTGTACGCGGGGCTGGGCCTGCAGGAAGTCCAGCACGATGGGCGCCACGTGCTGGATGCCGAACATCTGCGGCGCGGTGATGGACAGCAGACCCTGCGCCTCGGCCTGCGCGCCGCTGGCGGCCTGCTCGGCCTCCTGCAGGTCGTTCAGGATCGGGCGGCAGTCGGCCAGGAAGCGTTCGCCCGCCTCGGTCAGCCGCACCATGCGCGTGCTGCGCTGGAACAGCAGCACCGACAGGCGGGCCTCCAGCGCCGCGATGGCGCGGGTCACGGCCGTGGCCGAGCAGCCCAGGCGCCGCGCCGCCACGGCGAAGCCGCCCGCATCGGCCACGGCCACGAAGCAGCGCAGGGTGTCGAGATGGTCCATTGTTGCGGAAAATGCAATTTTAAAAGACGAAATATGGCTATTCACGGCGAGATGCGCAATAGCTAACGTGGAGGCTTGTTTGTTGACCCTCTCCAGGACCCACCGCCATGGCACCCACCTCCCCTTTGACGCTGTACCGCATGTCCATCTCGGGCCACTGCCACCGTGCCGAGCTGATGCTCTCGATGCTGGGCCTGCCCCACGCGCTGATCGACGTGAACCTGCTCGCCGGTGAACACCGGCAGGCCGCCCACCTGGCGCGCAACCCGCTGGGCCAGGTGCCCGTGCTGGTGGATGGCGACGTGGTGCTGTCCGACAGCAACGCCATCCTCGTGTACCTGGTGCAGCGTTACGCGCCCGGCAGCCACTGGCTGCCGCAGGACCCCGTGGGCCAGGCCGGCCTGCAGCGCTGGTTCAGCCTGGCGGCCGGCATGCTGGCCCCCGGGGCATCGAGCGCGCGTTTTGCCGCCCTCACGGGCCGCGAGCCCAGCGAGGCGGCGCTCGCCATCGGCCGCAGGCTCTTCGACTTCATGGAGCCCGCGCTTGACGGCCGCGACTGGCTGCTGGGCGGTGCCGCCCCCACGCTGGCCGACATCGCCATGGTGAGCTACACCTCGCAGGCGCCGATCGGCGGTTTGTCGCTCGCCACCTATCCACGCATCGCGGCCTGGGTGGCGCGCATGGAAGCCCTGCCGGGCTATGTGCCGCTGGCGGACCGCCTGCCCGCCCCTGGCGCCTTGGTGCCGGCATGAACGCCACGCCCGCAGCCGCTTTCCACGCGGGCGAGCAGGCCCTGCAGGAGCGCGTGGGCGTGCGCGAGCGCATGGCCGCCGTGGGGCCCCTGGTGCTGCGCGACCACATGCCCGACCAGCACCGCGAGCTGTTCGAGAAGCTGCCCACGCTGCTGCTGGGTGCGCTCGACGACCAGGGCCAGCCCTGGGCCACCATGGTGGCCGGGCCGCCGGGCTTCGTGCACACGCCCGATGCCCATGCCATGCACATGGCGGTGGCGCCCGATGCGGCCGACCCGGTGCTGGCCCGGCTGGTACCCGGTGCGCCGGTGGGCGTGCTGGGCCTGGAGCCGCACACGCGCCGGCGCAACCGCATGAACGGGCGGGTGGCGTCGTTCGGCGCCCGCGGGCTGGAGGTGGACGTGGTGCAGAGCTTCGGCAACTGCCCCAAGTACATCCAGGCGCGTGCGCCCGGCCTGCGCGCGGTGGTCACGCCGCCGGCACCGGCCCAGGTGCTGGGTGCGGGGCTCGACGCCGCCGCGCGGGGCCTGATCGCGCGCAGCGACACGATGTTCATCGCGAGTGCCTCGGCGGCGCACCCGGGCGCAGGGCGCAATGAAGGCGTGGACGTGTCGCACCGTGGCGGCGAGCCGGGCTTCGTGCATGCCGAGCAAACGGCCGAGGGCCTGGTGCTCAGCCTTCCCGACTACCCTGGCAACCTGTTCTTCAACACCCTGGGCAATCTCGCGCTGCACCCGCAGGCCGGGCTGCTGTGGGTGGACTATGACGGTGGCGGCCTGCTGCACGTGGCCGCCCGCGCCGAGCTGCTCTGGGACGAGGCCCCGCGTGCGCGCTGGCCCGGCGCGCAGCGTGTGCTGCGGCTGCAGGTGCTGGGCGGCGTGTGGCGCGCACATGCGCTGCCCTGGCGCTGGACGGCCGCCGAGCCCGCGCCGCAGTTCAGCGCGATGCGTGCGCGTGCGACGGAATGAGCGGCGCGATGGCCTTGCGCGGCGTGGTGGCCTCGGCCTGCACCATGCGCGCGCTGCGTTCGTGGGCGCCGCGCGCCAGCTCGGTGATCAGGGAGGCCTCGGGCAGGTTGTGCCAGTAGCGCTGCGGCATCTCCTTGCGCATCATGTCGGTCTTCAGGCGCGCGGGGTTGAAGATGTGGCGGTAGTAGGTGAGCCACAGCGCCTCGCCGGCGTCGGGCGGCGGCGCATCGCTGCGCTGGCCGCCCGGGCCGGTGTGCAGCGCCGTGCCGTCCCAGCGCACGCTGGCATCGGGCGTGAGGATGGCCCAGCGCATCTGCGTGAAGCGCCGCACGAAGAAGCCGGCATTGGCCTCGGTGATGAAGTGGTCGGGCTCGAACCAGGCCACCTGCACGGTATGGCCCTCGGTGTCGGTCACGGGGCGAAAGCGCACGAAGGCGTGCATCTTGTGCATGTCGCGCGCCACGGCACGCACCATGTGGTGGGCCTGCAGGCGGTCGGCATCCAAGGGGTCGTGGCGCAGTCCGCGCTCGCGCACCAGGCGCCACAGCAGGCGGTACATGAGCGCGAAGCGCACCGGGTTGCGGTGCAGCACCAGGCGCTCGCACAGGCGCAGGAAATCCTCGGGCACCCGGGGCGCCGCGCCGCCCGCCGGGGACGGCAGCGGATCCACGGAGGAGCCCGGTGGCGCGGGGCTGGCGAACAGGTCCTGCGCGGCCCCTTGCGCGGTGAACCACTGCACCTCCTGCGGCGGCACGCCGGCCTGCACCAGCGCGCGCGCGGCCCGGCGAAAGCCCGGCCAGTCGGTGGCATGTGCGAGGGTGATGGTGTGCCGGTCCATGGTGGCTTGCATCAATCGAAAAGCTTGCGCTGCGCCGGCGGCGGGGCCATGCGCGCGGCCAGGTCGGTCGCATCCAGCGCGCGGCCCGGCCGGTAGTCGGCGGCCTCCACGAAAGGCAGCACCTTCTGGAGCGGCACGTGCAGCCGCGCCAGGTCGGCGTGGCGCAGGCGGCGCACGCGGCGCGCGGCCAGCAGGCGGTCCACCGTCAACACGCCGAAGCCGGGCACGCGCAGCAGCAGCTCGCGCGGGGCGGTGTTCAGGTTCACGGGAAAACGCTCGCGGTGCGCGATGGCCCAGGCGAGCTTGGGGTCCATGTCCAGCGCCAGCATGCCGCCCTGGCCGGCGGGCACGATCTCGCCGTGCGCGAAGCCATAAAAGCGCATCAGCCAGTCGGCCTGGTACAGGCGGTGCTCGCGCACGGTGGGTGGCGCGACGAGCGGCAGCGCGCGCGCCGCGTCGGGGATGGGGCTGAAGGCCGAGTAGTACACGCGCCGCAGCCGGTGCACGCCGTACAGCCCGGCGCTGGTGGCCAGGATGGTGCGGTCGTCGGTGGCGTCGGCGCCGACGATCATCTGCGTGCTCTGGCCGCCGGGCGCGAAGTGTGGTGCCGCCGCGCGCCGCGTGAGCGTGCGCCGGGTGGCGGGCATCGACACCACCTGGGCGGCGGCCTGCTGTTCCTTGCGCGCCTGCCGCGCGTCCTCGATGTGCACCGCCATGCGCGCCATGGAGCGCGCGATGGCCGCGCCGTCCTTCTGCGGCGCCAGGGCCGTGAGCCCTTCGGGCGTGGGCAGCTCCACGTTGATGCTCAGCCGGTCGGCATGGCGGCCCGCGCGCTCCATCAGCTCGGGCGAGGCATCGGGGATGGTCTTGAGGTGGATGTAGCCGCGAAAGTCGTGCTCCTCGCGCAGCACGCGCGCCACCTCCACCACCTGCTCCATGGTGTAGTCGGGGCTCTGGATGATGCCGCTGGAGAGGAACAGCCCCTCGATGCAGTTGCGCCGGTAGAAGTCCAGCGTGAGCTGCACCACCTCCTGCACCGTGAAGCGGGCGCGCTGCACGTTGCTGCTGACCCGGTTCACGCAGTACAGGCAGTCGTACTGGCAGAAGTTGGTGAGCAGGATCTTGAGCAGCGAGATGCAGCGGCCGTCCGGCGCGTAGCTGTGGCAGATGCCCATGCCCTCGGTGGAGCCCATGCCGCGCCCGCCCACCGAATCGCGCGGCGCCGCGCCGCTGGATGCGCACGAGGCGTCGTACTTGGCGGCGTCGGCCAGGATGGCGAGTTTGGACTGTAAATTCACTGGATGAATTTACAGTATTTTCCGGTGTCCGACCAGCTTGCAGGGTGTATTTGCTATCAAAAAAATAGCTTTTCGCGCAGATGGATAAAGCGCTGGGCGCCAAAAAGGCTTGAAGCCTGTGGCTGCGCGGCCTCCCGTGCCAGCGCCGCCGGGGTTCGCGGGCCGCGCGGGGTCCGCGAACCCCGGCGACCTGGGGAGCCGCTGGGCGGTGTAAGGTGGCCCACCGGCGCACTTCGGCCCGGCAGGAGGAACCCATGCCATCGCTCATCGCCTCAAGCCGGGCCATCCCCGGCCCCGGCTTGCCGGGGCTGCCCGCCGCCGCCTGTGCGATGTGGGGGTTCGAGGAATACCTGCCGCACACGGTGCGCCGCCTGGAGGTCGCGCACGCGGGCATCAAGCTGATCATCGGCTGGCACGCGGCTTACGGCGTCGGGCAGCCCGGCGGCGCCATGCAGCGGTACCAATCCCTGGTGGCGGGGCTCGGTGGCGGGCCGATGGTGACCGAGCACCTGGGAGCGCAGTCCTGCGTGGAAGTGACGCTGGCACCCTGGCTGGGCTTTCAGCTGTTCCATGGCAGTCCGGATGTGCTCTCGTGCCCGGTGGCCGCGCTGGCCGATGTGTGGGGCGGCACGGCCACGCGGCTGTCCGAGCAGTTGCACCACGCGCCGGATTGGCCCGCGCGGTTTGCCCTGGTGCAGCGGTGCCTGCAGGGGGTGCTGGGCCGGTCGCGCCACACGGCGCAGGCCCCGGTGCGGCAGGCCTGGGCATTGCTCAGCGCGCAGCGCGGCAACCTGTCCATGTCTGCCCTGTGCCGCGCCGTGGGCTGGAGCGAGCGGCATCTGGCGCTGCAGTCCCGCAACCAGCTGGGGGATACACCCAAGCGCCTGGCGCGGCGGCTGCGTTTTGGCGCGGCCCAGCAGGCCCTGGGAGAGGTCACCGGGCCCGCGGGGATGGCGGACCTGGCGGATCTGGCCGCCCGCTGCGGATATGCCGACCAGAGCCACCTGAGCCGGGAGTTCCGGCACTTTGCCGGTTGCTCGCCAGCGGCCTATCAGCGCGCAGGCTGGGCCGATGTCCCGGGCAAGCCTGCCAGCCTGGTGGAGACGGCGTAGCCGGGGGGAGAGGAGGGGGCCGCGGTCCGAGGCACCGGAACCCCCAGGTCATTTTTCTTCAAGACGGACAGGCGCAAGCAGCCCAGACTGGCGAACCTGACCTGTTTTTTTCAGATGGAGCTTCCGATGCACGCCAACGTCTCATTCCTTGAAATTGGAGCCGAAAACGCCCTGGTTTCGCAGCAGTTTTTCAGCCACCTCTTTCAATGGGCCTTCGAGCCCACGGAGAAGGAGGGCGAGGGCTGGTTTCGCAATGGGAACATGAACGTCGGCCTGCATGGCGCGGACCCTGCGCGGGCCATCACCCCCTTCTTTGAAGTGGCCGATGCGACGCAGGCGGCCCAGCGTGTGCTGGCGCTGGGAGGGACCGTGCAGCCTCCGGGGCCGCAGGAGCCCGGCTTTGGCGTGTTTCTCATGTGCACGGACCCCGGTGGGGTCCGCTTTGGCCTGCACCAGCCGGCAGGGCGTTGAAGGCGGCGGCCAGCGTTCCTTGGAACCCGTTCGAGGCCTTGGTGGCGCCGCGCGCCTTCCTTGCCTGGATGGGATGCCAGTCGCGGTGCGCGGCTGCTAGCCCGCGCATCCAGAACCCCTGGGCAGGTTCTGGGCGCCTGGGCTGCCGTCCACCGTGCTACACCGCCTCCAGCGCCATGACAGCGGTGGCGGTGTTCGAGATCGGGATGTGGTAGTTGCTGTGCACGCGGCGCACGCCCGGCGCGGCGGCGCTGAGCGCGCCGCGCATCGCCAGCCACATCAGCAGCTCCACGCCCTGGGTGCCCGTCTTCTCCACCAGCTCGTGCACGCTGAACTGCGTGGCCCATTCAGGGTTGGTGGTCAGGCTCTCGATGAACTGCAGGTCGAACGCCTTGTTGATGAAGCCCGCGCGCTCGCCGTCGAGCTGGTGGCTCAGGCCGCCGGAGGCCATCACCGCCACCTTCTTGTCGCTGTCCCAGCTCTGGATGGCCTGGCCCACGGCCTTGCCCAGCGCATAGCAGCGCTTGGCCGACGGCAGCGGGAACTGCACGGTGTTGATGCACACCGGCACCACCGTCACGGGGCAGTCGCCCTCGGGCCAGAAGAGCTTGAGCGGCAGCGTGCAGGCGTGGTCCACCAGCATCTCCTGGCAGGTGGTCACGTCGAACTCCTGGTCGATCAGCGTGTTGATGAGATGCCACGACAGGTCCACCTCGCCCGCGAATGGCGGCAGCGTGGGAATGCCCCAGCCCTCGTCGGCGTTGTGGTACTCGGCGGCGGCGCCCACGGCGAAGGTGGGCATCTTGTCGAGGAAGAAGTTCAGGCCGTGGTCGTTGTAGAACGTCACGACCACATCGGGCTTGCGGGCCTGCAGCCACTGGCGGATGGGCGGAAAGCCGTCGAAGAAGGGTTTCCAGTAGGGCTCGTTCTGCAGGCCCTTGTGGATGGCGCCGCCAATGGCGGGGATGTGCGAGGTGCCGAGGCCACCGATGAGTTGTGCCATGTGATGTCTCCTTATTGGCCTGCGGCCACGAGCATGGCCTTGAATTCGTCCTTGGTCATGCCCGTCTGCTGCGCGCCGATGTCCTGCATGTCGAGCTTGAAGATGCCCGCGAACTTGGCCAGGTAGTAGGCGTTGCCGCCCGCCGCGATGAGCTGCAGCACGTTCCTGGCGCGGATGGCGGCGGCCTGCTGCGCGTTCAGGCCGTACTGCTGCATGTAGGCCTCCTCGTCCTCGGCGAAGGCCTTGCGGTTGGCCTCGTCGTTGAACGAGAAGCACATCTTGTTGAGCGCATAGCCCTTGCGGGCCTGGGCGCCGTCGAACGGCGTGGTGCCCGGGATGGGGCGCGGCGGGGTGGGTTTCGTGGTCACGATGTCTCCGTGGCTTGATGTAGGTCAGGCCGCAGTGTCGGGCGTGCATTGCCAAAGATGAAGGGGGCAAAGATCATCGAACGCATGAGCAGAATCGATGATTGGTCCGGCCTGGACGCCCACCTGCTGCAACTGCTGGTGGCGGTCCTGGAAACCGGCAGCATCACCGCCGCCGCCGCCCGCCTGGGCGTCACGCAGTCGGCGGTGAGCCACCTGCTGGGCAAGCTGCGCGCCATCACGGGAGACCCGCTGTTCGTCAAGCGGGGGCGGGGTATCGTGCCCACCGCGCGGGCCGAAAGCCTGGCGGCGCCGGCGCGCGAGCTGCTGCGCCAGATGCAGCAGTTCGCGCAGGGCTGCGCGTTCGACCCCGCCCGCTGGCGGGCCGACCTGACCCTGGCCGCCAACGATTTCCAGCGCGACCTGCTGCTGCCGCCCCTGGCCGCCCGCCTGCGCGAGGCCGCGCCCGATGTCACGCTGCGCATCGTGCCCAGCGGCGCGCCCGGCGCGGACCTGCTGCGCTCGGATGCATGCCAGCTGGCCATCACCCCGCGCCCGCCGGACGGCACCGACATCCTGCAAAAGCGCCTGTTCGAGGACCAGTACCGGGTGTTTTACGACCCTGCCGTGCGCGAGGCGCCGCGCGACGCGCAGGACTATCTCGCGGCGGCGCATGTGACGGTGGCCTATGAGGCGCACCGCGGCCTGGCGCTGGACCGCCAGCTGGCGGCCCGCGGCCTGCACCGCCGCTTCGCGGTGCGCGTGCCGGGCTTCGGGGCGCTGCCCGCCTTCGTGCGCGGCACGCCGCTGCTCACCACCGCCCCCTCGCTGCTGGGCCGCACGGCGCTCTCGGCGCTGGCCAGCGCGCCCGTGCCGGTGCCTTGCCCGCGCCTGCCGATGTACCTGGTCTGGCACGCGCGCTACCAGCAGGATGCGGCGCACCGCTGGCTGCGGGCGCAGATGGAGGATGTGGTGGGGACGGCCCTGGCCGGCGGCCCGGGCGCCGAGGTCAAGGCCGGGCAAGCCGTGCGGGCGCAGCCCGCCTGAGGCGCCGCGCCTGGGCGCGGCGTGCGCTCACTCCCGGGTCCTGTGCAGCGCCTGCCGCAGCATCCGTGTCGCCCGGTCGCGGATGCGCAGGGGGCCGCGGTGCGGCGGGGGGTTGGCCTTGGCCAGCGCACAGGCGGACAGGAAGTCGTCGAGGATGGCGGTGTCGTCCAAGGTGTCCGCGCCCACCTTGTGAAATTCCGGATGCCACTGCGTGGCGGCGATGTAGCCGCGCCCTGGCGCGGGCTTCAGGCGGATCGCTTCGGGCACGCCGTCGGGTTCGCTCAGGGCCTCGACGACAAAATCCGGCGCCACCCGCTTGATGCCCTGGTGGTGGATGCTGTTGACGCGGGCGCGGGGCGTGTCGGGATACAGCTTGGCCAGGTGCGAGTCCGGCACGATATGGATGTCGTGGAAATGCTGGTCGTACGTGGTCGCGTTGCGGTGCTCCAGCGCCCCGGGGTGCTGGGTCTGCAGGTCCTGGTAGAGCGCACCGCCAAACGCCACGTTGATCAGCTGCAGGCCCCGGCAGACGCCGAAGATGGGCTTGCGCACCTCGGCGAACGCTTTCACCACGGCCAGGTCGTACAGGTCGCGCACCCGGTCGCCCAGCCACTCCTCGCGCAGCGGCTCCTCGCCGTAGTTGCCCGGCCAGACGTCGGCGCCGCCGTGCATGACCACGCCGTCGAGCCAGTCGGCGTAGTGCGCGAGCGTCACGTCGCCGCGCGCCGTCTCGCCCGTGGGACAGGGCACCATCACGACCATCGCGCCGGCGGACATGAGCCAGTGCGCGATGGACTGCTCGACATACTGCAGCGTCTTGCCGGTGAAAAGCGGGCGGGTGGGGTCGGCATGCTGGAAACAGGCGGACAGACCAATCTTGAGGCGGCGGGAAGCGGGCATGGTGGAGGGCTCCGGGCAGTACGCAAATGGTGTGCACCCGGTGCGATGCAAGGGGTATGCCAATTTGTAGCACCGACCCCGCACGGCGTCTGTAGGAAGGGGCCGTGCGGGGTGGTGCGCGATCCCCGGGCCCTGACTTGATGCTGCGAAATGTGGCTTTCTTCATGAAAATGCAAGCGCATGCAGCGTGAAGGCGGGGGGCTGCGGGGCCGGGGCTCGTGATAATTTCTGCACGCCGGGCGCCAGGGAGGTTGCGCCCGGCGGGTGCCATTCCAGCCTTCCCCGAAAGTCCACGACATGCCCCACAAGAAGAATTGCCTGCCCGCCCTCACGGCGCTGGCCGCGTTGACCGCCCTGGCCTGGCCGCTCTCCGGCCACGCGGCCGTGCCCGCGGGCGCGGCCGCGGAGATCGTCAGCCTGCAGGGTACGGGCGACCAGCGCGCCGCGGCCGCCGCCGACTGGCAGCCCGCCCGCCCCGCCCAGGCCCTGGCCACGGGCGACTTCGTGCGCACGCGCCAGGCCGCCAAGATGGCCCTGCTGTTCGCCGACGACACGCAGCTGCGCCTGCACCAGAACACCGTGCTGCAGGTCAAGGGCGTGGCCACGCCGGCCCAGCCCGTGACCACCCTGCTGCTCAACGCCGGGCGCGCGTGGACGCAGACGCGCCGGGCCGATGGCAGCCGGCTGAACCTGGAGACGCCGGCCGCCACCGCCGCGATCCGCGGCACGGACTGGGACCTCGCCGTGGAGGACGATGGCCGCACGCTGCTCACGGTGCTGTCGGGCACGGTGGAGTTCTCCAATGCGCAGGGCCAGGTCTCGGTGGGCGCCAACGAGGCCGCCATCGCCGAGGTGGGCAAGGCCCCGGTCAAGCTCGTGCTGAGCCAGCCGCGCGACCGCATCCAGTGGGTGAACGCCCTGCGCGCCGACCCCGTGCCGCACCTCGCCGCCGAGCCCGTGCCGCCGCCGCTCGCGCCGGTGCGCGCCGCGCTGGCCGCCCGCGATCTGGCCACCGCCCGCGCCGCGCTGGCGCAGGCGCGGGGCCAGGCGCCCGCACCGTGGGCGGCGGTGATGGACGCCGCCATCGCGCTGCAGTCCGGCGAGGTGCTGGCCGCCCGCGAACTGCTGGCGCGCCAGCTCGCCGCCGCCGCGCCGGCCGCCGCCCCGCTGCCCGCGTGGCTGATGCAGTCGGACCTGCAGCTCATGGACGGCGATGGTGCCGCCGCCGCGCAGACCCTGCGCACGGCGTTGCAGCACTGGCCCGCGCACCCCGCACTGGTGGCCCAGCTGGCCCGGGTGCAGATGCTGAGCGACCGCGTGGAGGACGCCACGGCCACGCTGGCCCCGGCGCAGGGCACCGCGCACGCGGAGATCGCCCTGGTGCGCGCCGAGCTGGCCCGCCGCCGGGGCGATGCTCCCGCCACGCTGGCGGCCTACACCGAGGCCACGCGGCTGGCCGGGGGCGACGCGCGCGGCTGGCAGGGCCTGGGCAGCGCGCACACGGAGCGCGAGGACTCCGGTCCGGCCCGCGCCAGCCTGAAGCAGGCCCTGGCGCTCGCGCCGCAGAGCCCGGGCGCCTGGGGCGAACTGGGCACGCTGGAGACCTTCGCCAACCAGTTCACGGAGGCGGGCCAGGCATTCAACACGGCGCTCGGCGAGAACCCGGCGGACTATGTGGCGCTCACGGGGCAGGGGCTGCTGCACCTCAAGCAGGGCCAGCCGCAGGCCGCGCTCGACGTGTTCCTGCGCGCCGGGGTGATGGAGCCCCGCTACGCGCGCGCCAAGACCTGGACGGCCGTGGCGTACTACCAGCTCGGCCGCCACCAGGATGCCCTGGCCACGCTGCACCAGGCCAGCGCCCTGGACGACAAGGACCCCGTCCCGTACATGCTGCTCGCGCAGATCCACACCGACCTGTTCCAGCCTGGCGAGGCCGTGGAGGCGGCCCGCGCCGCCGTCGAACGCATGCCCTATCTCAAGTCCCTCAACCAGGTGGCCAATGACCAGAAGGGCAGCGCCAACCTGGGCGCCTCGCTCGCGTTCTTCGGCATGGAGGACTGGGCGCTGGAGCTGGCGCAGCAGAGCTTCTACCCGTACTGGGGCGGCAGCCACCTGTTCCTGGCGGACCGCTACCCGGGCGAGTTCAACAAGAACTCGGCGCTGTTCCAGGGCTTCCTCACGGACCCGATGGCGTTTGGCGCGAGCCAGCGGTATTCGTCGCTGCTGCAGCAGCCGGGCGCGCACGGGGCCGTGGGGGTGACGCTGGACAAGGACCTGTACCGCATGCGGGCGCCCGCGGTCACCCTCAACGGCATGGACAACACCCACGTGCCCGTGTCGTGGTTCTTCAAGGCGCAGTCGGCCAATGCCAGCGAGTTTCCGTTCGATCTGCAGGTCAACGATGCCCCGGCCGTGCGGGGCGGCTATGGCGACGTGCGCGCACGCGCGGTCACGGTGGGCGCAGGCATGCAGCCCACCGAGCGCATCAACCTGTTTGCCTATGTGAACCAGTTCGACATGCGCCTGCGCAGCCAGAACCTGTTCGAGACCTCCATGGACAACAAGAGCACCCAGGGCGCCCTGGGCATGTCCTACCGCTGGGGGCCGACCGAGCAGACCTGGATCAAGCTGGGGCGCAGCGTGGAGGACATCCTGCTGCTGCGCTACCCCACGCTGTATCTGCAGCCGCCCTTCGTGAGCCTGATGGGCGTGAGCAGCGAACCCAAGAAACAGTTCACCGACCTGCAACTGCGCCATACGGTGGACACCGCGCCCGGCAGCCGCTGGAGCGTGGCGCTGGAGCATGTGCGCGAACGCCAGAACAACCTGATCGGGGGCGAGGCGGCCGTGGGCGCCAACATCCCGGGCGTGGGCGAGTACCGCGACTACCTGCTGGTGGGCGGGTACAACCGCGTGGACCGGCGCTACACCGCCCTGACCCTGGCCACGACCCAGCGCCTGGACCCCGCGCTGAACCTGGATGCGGCGCTGGGCCTGCAGCAGATACGCCACCGCGTCGATGGCCTGACGCAGAGCTACCTGGTGAATCTGGACCACTTCAGCGAGGAGGAGGCGCGCCGCGCCGAGATGGAACGCGTGGTCACGCCGCGCGTCGGCCTCGTCTGGCAGCCAGCGCAGGGCACCACGGTGCGCATGGCTTATCAGGATTGGCTGCGCCCGCTCAGCGTATCGACGCTCACCAGCATGGAAACGGCGGGGATTCCCGTCGAGGACCGTCTGGTCGAGGCCGGCGGCCGCCACAAGCGCACCGTGGCGCAGGTGGGCCTGGAGCTGGGTGCTAGCACCTTCCTGAACCTGCGCGCGGACCACCTGCGCGTGCGCAACCCCGGCACCGTGGGCGTGGACCTGCGCACGCCCAGCCTGCCGTTCCTCGAAGAAATGCGCAACGCGCAGCTCGTCAACCTCTCGACCACCGACCTGCTGGAAGACACGCCCAGCTTCGACTCCGGCACGCTCAAGACCCTGGGCGCGGGCCTCAACCACATGTTCAGCCGGCGCTGGTCGGGCTATGCCAAGTACCTCTACCAGGGCAGCGAAAGCCGCAGCCACGACGCGGACGTGCCCGTGGGCCGCATCCCCTACATCCCGCGCCACACGCTGGCGGTGGGCGCCACCTGGGCCAGCCCGCAGCGGCTGTACCTGAGCGGCCGCGCGGTGTACCGGTCGGAGCGCTTCGAGGACAAGGAGAACCTCACGCGCATCGCGCCGGGCTGGGGCGTGGACCTCATGGGATTCTGGGAATCGCAGGACAAGCACTGGGTCGTGGGTGTGGCCGCCATGAACCTGTGGGCGCCGAAGTCGGACCGCAGGAAGACCCGCTATGTCCTGGACGCGCGCTACCGCTTCTGAGCCTGCCGCGCCCACCGCGCGGCGCCGGCAGCGGCTGCTGTCGCTGGGGGCCTGCGCGCTGGCGCTGCTGCTGGTGGGCGCCGCCACGCTCAGCCGCCCGTGGCACGCGCTGGAGTTCAAGACCTTCGACGTGCTCACGGCCCTGGCCGCGCCGCAGCGTCCGGGCCTGCCCGTGGTGATCCTGGCGATCGACGAACCCACCTTCCAGGAACTGCAGCAGACCTGGCCGTTCCCGCGCGGCATGCATGCGGCCCTGCTGCGGCGCCTGCACGCGGAGGGCGCCGCCGCCGTGGGCCTGGACATCGTGTTCGCCGACCCGTCCACCGAGGCGCAAGACGCCGCCCTGGCGCGCAGCATCGCCGAGACCGGCCCCGTGGTCCTGGCCGCCACCCGCGAGAAGATCGACAGTGCCAACGCCGCGCTGTGGATGGACGTTCTGCCGCTGCAGCGTTTTCTGGACGCCGGTGCCGATGCGGGCGATGCCGGCGTGGAGCCGGACGACGACTTCGTGGTGCGCCGCGCCCCGGTGGCGCGCGAGAGTTTTGCGTTGCGCCTGGCGCAGCGCGCGGCCGAGGCGCGCGGCCAGATGCCGGTGCTGCGCCACTTCGACTGGATTGGCTACCGGGGCCCGCGTGGCACCTTTGACACGCGCTCGTACTACCAGGCGCTGGAGCCGGGCCTGCTGCCCGCGGGCTTCTTCAAAGGCAAGATCGTGCTGGTGGGGCGCTCGGCGCGCACGGCCACCGAGCTCACGCGCTCGCAGGCCGATCTCTTCAATTCGCCGTTTGGCACGGCGGGGGGCGAGCGGCTGTTCCCGGGGGTGGAGCTGCAGGCCACGCTGGTGGACAACTTCCTGTCCGGCGGCGGGCTGCGCAGCGTTTCGGAGGGCTGGACGCTCGCGCTCACCGCCTTGCTGGTGCCCGTGCTGCTGTGGGGCAGCCGCCGCCTGCACCCGGCGGGCGCGGCGGCGCTCACGGGGGCGCTGGTGGTGGCGATGGGGGCGGTGTCGTGGTGGCTGTTCGCCGGTTTTCGCCTCTGGTGGCCGCCGCTGCTGCCCGCCGCGGCCGCGGTGGCCGTCTATGGCGCGGCCGCGCTCGTGGGCTTTGCCATCGTGCGCCAGCGGGCCCGCCAGACGCGGGCGATGTTCGCGCAGTACGTGCCCCCCGCCGTGGTCTCGCGCCTCATCGCGCAGCCCGGGCTGATGCGCCTGGGCGGCGAGGCGCGCGAGGTGACGCTGATGTTCACCGACCTGGCCAACTTCACCACCTTGTCCGAGCAGCTGAGCGCGGAGCAGACCGTGGAGGTCCTCACCGGCTATTTCAACGCGATGACGCCCATCGTGCATGCCAGCGGCGGCACGGTGGACAAGTTCATCGGCGATGCCGTGATGGCGTTCTGGGGCGCGCCGCTGGACGACCCGCAGCATGCCGCGCATGCGGTGCAGGCGGCCATCGCCATGCAGCAGGCGATGCAGGCGCTGGTGGCCGACCTCGTGGCGCGGGGGCTGCCGCCCATCCACATGCGCATCGGCCTGCACACGGGGCGGGTGGTGGTGGGCAACGTCGGGTCGGAACAGCGCTTCTCGTACACCGCGATCGGCGACGCGGTGAACCTCGCGGCCCGGCTGGAGGGGGCCAACAAGGCGTTTGGCACGGGCATCCTGCTGTCGGCCGCCACGGCCGCGCAGTTGCCCGCCTCGGTGGCGCTGCGCGCGCTGGACGATGTGATCGTCAAGGGCAAGACCGAGCCGGTGCGCGTGTTCACGCCCTGCGACGATGCCGTGGTGCGCGATGCCAGCCTGGCGGCGCTGGGCGCCTTCCATGCGCGCGACTGGGAGCGCGCCAATGGCCATCTGGCGCAGGTGCTGGCGCGCGTGCCCGGCGATGCGGCGGCGCTGCGCCTGCAGGAGCGCGTGGCCCTGGCGCGCGCCTTGCCCGCTGGCGGCGACTGGTCGCCCGCCGTGGCGCTGGACAAGTTGTGAGGATGTTTTGACATGTATTCACCGGGGACATGGCCCGCGGTGCCATCATGGGGTCAGGAGCCTGTCTGACCTGGAGCGTCGAAGCGAAGATTGGCCCAGCGAGGATGGTTTTGCTGGATTTGCAGCCCCATGGCCGAGCCATGGGGCCAAAGACGGTAAAAAAATGGACCGCTGCGGCCAATCCGCAGCCGACGACTCCCAGTCAGACAGGTTTCTCAAGCAACGTCATCTGAAAGGAACCCCGATGCAAGTACACGTCAACACAGACGACCACATCCACGGCGGCGAGTCGCTCGCGCAGTGGATCACGGATGAATCCAGAAGCCGCCTGTCGCGCTTTCAGGATCACGTCACGCGGCTGGAGGTGTTTCTGTCGGACCTGGATGCGGGCAAGTCCGGCGCCAACGACAAGCGCTGCCGCATCGAAGCGCGCGTGACGGGTCGCCAGCCCATCACCGTGACCGACGAAGCCGACAAGATGGCCAACGCCTTCATCGGTGCCGCCGACAAGCTGGGCCGCGCCCTCGATACCGACCTGGGCCGGGCCAAGGACCGCCACGGCCGCGACACCATCCGGACGGCGGTGGAAGAGTAGTTTTGAATGAAATTGGCCGCCAGCGCTTGATGGATAAGCGCTGGCAGCTATAAATTCAGGAGCTTTTCCAGGAGCCTGGTGTTTGTCCTGGAGCGGGTGCATGAGCTGGGCGTGCCCCCCGCGAGGCCCGCCCAAGCAACAACCGCCCCGCTTCGGGGGCTCCGTCCCCCTTCAGGAGGACGGAGCCACGGGCGACTCAGGGGGAGGTCAATTTCACAGATCCAGCACCAGCAGCTTGCTGCGCGCGCGCGAGCAACAGGGCATGAACTGCTCGTTGCCCGCTTTTTCTTCGTCGGTGAGGTACATGTCCCGGTGGTCCACCTCGCCCTCCAGCACGCGCGTGAGGCAGGTGCCGCACACGCCCTGCTCGCACGAGGTCAGGATGTCGATGCCTTCGCTGCGCAGGGCCTCCACCACCGACACATCGCAGGCAATGCGGTAGACCTTGCCGGTGCTGGCAATGCGCACGTCAAAGTCCTGATCGCCCGAGGTGTCCTGCGCGGGGGTGCCAAAGTATTCGAGGTGGATATGGTCCTGCGGCCAGCCCAGGGCCTTGGCGGTGGTCACCACGTGGTCGATGAAGCCCGGGGGGCCGCACACATACAGGCGCTTGTCGGGCCCGGGGCCGGCCAGCGCCGCGGGCAGGTCGAGCTTCTGGCCGGGAGCGCCCGCATCGAAGTGGAACTGCGTGTGCGGCGCCATGGCCGAGGCCGCGATCTCGCCGGCGAACGCCGTGCGTTCGGCCGAGCGGGTGCAGTAGTGCAGCGTGAAGTCGGCGCCCGTGTGCGCCAGCCGGTCGGCCATGCACAGCAGCGGCGTCACGCCGATGCCGCCCGCCAGGAGCAGCGTGCGCTGCGCCGGGTGCAGCGCGAAGTGGTTGCGCGGCGTGCTGATGGTGATCACGTCGCCCTCGTGCACGCTGTCGTGCATGGCAACCGAGCCGCCACGCGAAGCGGGGTCGCGCAGCACCGCGATGCGGTAGCGGTGCGATTCGTGCGAGGCGTTGCACAGCGAGTACTGCCGGGTCAGCCCCCCGGGCAGGTGCACGTCGATGTGCGAGCCCGCGCTGAAAGGGGGCAGCGCCGCGCCGTCCACGCGCGCCAGCTCGAAGCTGGCGATGCCTTCGGCCTCGGCCCGCTTGCTGGCCACGCGGACCTGCAGGGTCTCCTGCGCGGTCATGCCGGCTGCTCCGCGGGCGCGCGTTCGGCCGCCAGGGCGCGGTCCAGCACCTTGCGCGATTGCACGCCGCCCGCGTCGATGTTGAGCATGAGCAGCTTGCGCTCGGGGTAGCGCAGCAGGTTCTGCTGCTGCAGCTCCAGCATTTGCTGGTCTTCGGCAAAGATCTTGCCCTGGCCCTCGCGGATCTGCGTGGTGAGCGACGGGTCCTGCGGCTTGAAGTTGCGCGCCATGCCCCAGAAGTAGTGGATGGAGGTCTCGGTCTCGGGCGTGATGAAGTCCACCACGATGCTCGACGCCTTCTTGTCGGCCGGCGCGTCGTAGCCACCGTGGCCGGCCAGCGCCACGCCCACTTCGATCAGCACGTGGCTCGGTGGCGTGAAGTGGCAGATCTGCCAGCGGTCCACGGGCTGGTCGTCGGGCAGGCCGTTCATGCGCAGCGCCATCTTCCAGAACGGCGGGGCTTCGATGCCTTCCATGAAGCGGCTGGTGATGACCTCGTCGCCCTCCACGCGGGTCTTGCAGGGCACCTCGTCGATTTCCTTTTGCCCGATGCTGGTGGCATGCACGTAGGTCTCGTGCGTGAGGTCCATCAGGTTGTCGATCATCAGGCGGTAGTCGCAGGCGATGTGGTACAGCCCGCCGCCATAGGCCCATTCGGGGTTGTCGGCCCAGGGCAGGTGGTGGATGGTGGCCGGGTCCGCCTGGGCCGCGTCGCCGGGCCACACCCAGATGAAGCCGTAGCGCTCCACCACCGGAAAGCTGCGCGCCTTGGGAAACCCCTGCACGCGCTGGCCGGGCATGGACACCGACTTGCCCGTGCATTCCACCCGCAGGCCGTGGTAGCCGCATTGCAGGTGGCCGTCGCACACGGTGCCCAGCGACAGCGGTGCGCCCCGGTGGGGGCAGAAGTCGTCGAGCGCGGCGACCTGGTCGGGCGCGGGGCGGTAGAACACGATCTTCTCGCCGCAGATGGTGCGGCCCAGGGGCTTGTCCGCGATTTCGTCGGGTGTGCAGGCGACGTACCAGGCGTTCTTGGGATACATGGCGGTTTGTCTCTTTCTGTGGGGGTCGTGGGGCCCGGGGCGGCACGGCCGCAAAGCCTGGGCGTTGGTCCGAATTGTGCGAAATGCCGGCGGCGCTGTATACATAAAAATCAGCGAAATCAGCTATCGCACATTGGCATGGCCTATAAGTTGTTGTTTTGATTGATTTTGCTGGGCGTGTTGTGAATCCAGGGGGAAATTTCTGTATACATTGAGGGGCGCAACATGGCGCCTCTGTCTGTGTATTTCTTCGCTGGCCTGCGCAAGGCCGGGCGTGGAGCTCCCCCCATGAATCTGAACGACGACCCCGTGACCGCTTCCGGTCCTTCCCCCGTGGCTGACGCGGGCGCCTCCCAGGCCGTGAAGGCGCAGTTGCGGCTGCGCGAGATGATCCTGGCGGGCGAGCTGCCGGGCGGTGCGCGCATCGCCGAACTGACGCTCGTGGAAAAACTGGGGGTGTCGCGCACGCCCATCCGCGCGGCGCTGATGCGGCTGGAGCAGGAAGGGCTTTTGCACCGGCTGCCCGGGGGCGGGTATGCGGTGCGCACCTTCTCCGAGACGGATGTCGCCGATGCCATCGAATTGCGCGGCACCATGGAAGGGCTGGCCGCGCGCCTGGCCGCCGAGCGCGGCGTGGAGGCCGCCGTGCTGGCCCAGGCCCACGCCTGCCTGGACGACATCGATGCCGCCCTGGTTCCGCGCACGCTGGACGACGAGGGCTTCGCGCGCTACGTGGAGCTCAACGCGCGTTTTCACCTGCTGCTCAGCCGCATGGTGGGCAGCGATGTCATTGCACGCGAGCTGGACCGCGTCAAGGGCCTGCCCTTCGCGTCGCCCTCGGCCTTCGTGGTGGTCCAGACGCATTCGCACGCGGCGCGCGACATGCTGGTGGTGGCGCAGGACCAGCACCGCCAGGCCCTGGATGCCATCGAACGTCGCGAGGGCGCGCGGGCGGAGGCCATCATGCGCGAACACTCGCGCATCACCCGGCGCAACCTGCTGGCGGCCGTGCAGGCGGCGCAGGTGCAGGGGCTGCCGGGGGTGGGGCTCATCCGCGAGCGCGGGTGATTCTTGGGCGGAAAAATGGGGTTCGGGGCATATGTGGAAAGCGCCAGCAGCTATCTTTTTGATACTGCGGCGATGTGGACTTTTGTCGGCCCTCCAGGGTGCCGCGCATGAAGCAGGCGGGCGCGGCCCCGGCGAGTCCGGGTTGGCCCCAGCCCGTGGCTGCCCTCTGCGCCCGAAGGACAGGGTGCCGCCCCAGGGCACCCAGCGGAAGGCTTAGTTATCCCATTTGGCGATATCTAAAAGTCGGAAATCCCACTTGTGAAATGACGCCCCACGCTCCAAACTCCGGCCAGCAGTTGCTGTATACAACGACATTCCACAGGAGACAACGATGCAAAAACGCCACCTTCTTCGCGCCTCGGCCGCTGCCGCCCTGGCTTTGTCCGCAGGCCTCCTGGCCGCCGTGCCCGCGTCGGCGCAGGACAACGTCTTCAAGATCGGCCTCATCCTGCCCATGACAGGCCAGCAGGCCACCACGGGGCGCCAGATCGAGGCCGCCGCCAAGCTCTACATGGCGCAGAACGGCGACACCGTGGCCGGCAAGAAGGTGCAGCTCATCATCAAGGACGACACCAGCCTGCCCGACGTGACGCGCCGCCTGGCCCAGGAACTGGTGGTGAACGAGAAGGTGAACGTGCTCGCCGGCATGGGCATCACGCCGTCGGCCATGGCCACGGCGCCGCTGGCCACGCAGTCCAAGACCCCGCTGGTGGTGATGGCGGCCGCCACGTCGAGCATCACCGAGGCATCGCCCTACGTGGTGCGCAGCAGCTTCACGCTGCCCCAGGTGTCGGTCGCCCTGGCCGACTGGGCGCCCAAGAACGGCATCAAGAAGGTGGTGACGCTGGTGAGCGACTATGGCCCCGGCATCGACGCCGAGAAGTACTTCAACCAGCGCCTCACGTTCAACGGCGGCCAGGTGACCGAGGCCCTGCGCGTGCCGCTGCGCAACCCCGACTTCGCGCCCTTCCTGCAGAAGGTGCGCGACGCCAAGCCCGACGCGCTGTTCGTGTTCGTGCCCTCGGGCGCGGGCGCCGCGGTGATGAAGCAGTTCCTGGAACGCGGCATGGACAAGGCCGGCATCAAGCTCATCGCCACTGGCGACGTGACCGATGACGACCAGCTCAACGACATGGGCGACGGCGCCCTGGGCGTGGTCACCTCGCACCACTACTCGGCCGCGCACCCCTCGCCGCTGAACAAGAAGTTCGTGGATGCCTTCGAGAAGGCCAACAAGGGCCTGCGCCCCAACTTCATGGCCGTGGGCGGCTACGACGGCATGCGCGTGATCTACGAAGCGCTGCGCACCACCAAGGGCGCGGGTGGTGGCGACGCGCTGCTGGCCGCCATGAAGGGCCAGGTTTTTGAAAGCCCGCGCGGCCCGGTGTTCATCGACGCGCAGACCCGCGACATCGTGCAGAACGTGTACCTGCGCAAGGTGGAGCGCGTGAATGGGCAGCTGTACAACGTGGAGTTCGATGTGATCAAGGATGTGAAGGACCCCGGAAAAACCAAGTAACCCCGGGATAGGAAGCCCCCCTGAGTCGCTTCGCGCCTTCCCCCGGAGGGGGACGCCACCCGTGGCCTGGCGAAGCCAGTTCCACGGTGGCACTGGCCTGGGGCGCGCCGGTTGTTGCGGGCGGGGGCGGTTTTCCATCCGGTGTGGGGCGTGCCAGTTTTTGGGGTCGGTGGCCCTCTTTCCTCCACCCGTTCGGGCTGAGCATGTCGAAGCCAGGGCGTCACCGTTCAGGCTGAGCTTGTGGAGTGGCACCACCCGTTCAGGCTGAGCCTGCCGAAGCCAGGGCGCCGTGCACGAGCCCATGACTCTTGTTCGTCTTCATTGAAGTGATTTCATGCTGACCATTCTTTTCGACGGCGTTGCCTACGGCATGCTGCTGTTCATCCTGGCGGTGGGCCTGGCCGTGACCATGGGGTTGATGAACTTCATCAACCTGGCGCACGGTGCCTTTGCCATGGCGGGCGGGTACATCACGGTGCTGCTGATGCAGCGGCTGGGCGTGCCGTTTCTGGTGTGCCTGCCTCTGGCCTTTGTCGGCACGGCGTTGCTGGGGGCGGTCCTGGAGCGCACGCTGTACCGGCCGCTCTACAACAAGGCACACCTGGACCAGGTGCTGTTCTCCATCGGGCTGGTCTTCATGGCCGTGGCCAGCGTGGACTACTTCGTGGGCTCCACGCAGCAGATCATGCAGCTGCCCGAATGGCTCAAGGGCCGCACCGAGATCGGCAGCGGCGCCTTCATGCTGGGCATGGGGCACTACCGGCTGTTCATCATCGCGGTGTGCGCGGCGCTCACGGTAGGGCTGCAGTACGTGCTGGCCAGGACCCGCTTCGGCAGCCGCCTGCGCGCCAGCGTGGACGACCAGCGCGTGGCCGCCGGCATGGGCATCAACGTGAACATCGTGTTTTTGTCCACCTTCGCGTTCGGCTCGGGCCTGGCGGGGCTGGGCGGAGCGCTGGGCGCCGAGGTGCTGGGGCTCGATCCGAGCTTTCCGCTCAAGTTCATGATCTACTTTTTGATCGTGGTGGCGGTGGGCGGCACCTCGTCCATCACCGGCCCGCTGCTGGCCGCGCTGCTGCTGGGCATCGCCGACGTGGCGGGCAAGTACTACATCCCCAAGCTGGGTGCCTTCATCGTGTACAGCCTCATGATCGTGATTTTGATCTGGCGGCCCCAGGGCCTGTTTGTCCGCAAGGGAGGGAAATGAGATGAACGCTCAGACCTCCATCCTCTTGAAGGCCCGGCGCTTTCGCTGGTGGGAACCCATCTTCTGGATCCTGGCCTTCGTGGCGCCGCTGGCGCTGCCCAGCCATGCGCTCATCATCAACGAGATCGCCATCGTGGCGCTGTTCGCCCTGTCGCTGGACCTGATCCTGGGCTACACCGGCATCGTGTCGTTGGGCCATGCGGCCTTTTTCGGCCTGGGCGGCTATGCGGCGGCGCTGTTCGCCAAGCACGTGATGCCCGACCCGCTGGTGGGCCTAGCGGTGGGCATCGCGGCGGCCACGGTGCTGGGGGCGATGGCCTCGCTCACCATCATGCGCGGCACCGACCTCACGCGGCTCATGGTCACGCTGGGCGTGGGCCTCATCATGCTGGAGCTGGCCAACAAGCTCGACTGGCTGACCGGCGGTGCCGACGGCCTGCAGGGCGTGGTGATGGGCCCGGTGCTCGGCCAGTTCGAGTTCGACCTGTACGGGCGCACGGCGGCGTGGTATTCGCTCACCGTGCTGCTGGTGTTCTTCCTCATCGCGCGGCGCATCGTGCAGTCGCCGTTCGGCGCCACGCTCAAGGCCATCCGCGACAACCGGCTGCGCGCCATGGCCATCGGCATCCCCGTCACGGCCAAGCTGGCGCAGGTGTACACGCTGGCCGCCGCACTGGCGGGCGCCGCGGGCGCGCTGCTCACGCAGACCACGGGCTTTGCGTCGCTCGACCTGTTCGAGTTCCACCGCTCGGCAGACGTGATGCTGATCCTCGTGATCGGCGGCGTGGGCTGGCTCTACGGCGGCATCCTGGGCGCCGTGGGCTTCAAGCTGCTGCAGGACGTGATCTCCTCCGTCACGCCGCAGTACTGGACGTTCTGGATCGGCCTGTTCCTCGTGGTGCTGGTGCTGGTCGGGCGCGACCGCCTGTTCCGCCCCTGGACCTGGTTCCGCGCCGGGCGCAAGCCCGGCGCCAGCTCCAGCGCGGGAGGCCATTGATATGAACACGACAACCTCCACCACCGTGCTGTCGGCGCAGGGACTGGTCAAGCGCTTCGGCGGCATCACGGCCACGAACAACGTCACGCTCGATCTGAAAAAGGGTGCACGCCATGCGCTCATCGGCCCCAACGGCGCGGGCAAGACCACGCTGATCAACCTGCTGACCGGCGTGCTGGAGCCCACCGAAGGCTCCATCGTGCTCGAAGGGCAGGACATCACGCGCCTGGCGCCGCACCAGCGCGTGGCGCGCGGCATGGTGCGCACCTTCCAGATCAACCAGCTGTTCGACAGCCTCACGCCGCTGGAAACCCTGGCGCTCACCGTGTCGCAGCACCAGGGCCTGGGCGGCAAATGGTGGCAGCCGCTGGGCGCGCGCCGTGCGGTCACCGAGCGCTGCGAGCAACTGCTCGAGCAGTTCCACCTGACCTCCGTGATGGCCGAGGAAACGCGCGTGCTGGCCTACGGCAAGCGCCGCCTGCTGGAGATCGCCATCGCCCTGGCCTGCGAGCCGCGCGTGCTGCTGCTCGACGAGCCCGTGGCGGGCGTGCCCGCGGGCGAGCGCGAAGAACTTTTGCAAACCGTGGCGGCACTGCCCGCCGATGTCTCGGTGCTGTTGATCGAACACGACATGGACCTGGTTTTCAGCTTTGCCAACCGCATGACGGTGCTGGTCAACGGCACGGTGCTCACCGAGGGTGACCCGGACACGATTGCCAACGACCCGCAGGTGAAGGCCGTGTACCTGGGGCATGGGGAGGATGCGCATGCCTGAGCTGTTGAAGATCGAAGGCCTCAGCGCGGGCTACGGCGAGGCCGTGGTGCTGCAAGGCATCTCCCTCTCGCTGGCCGAGGGCGACACCCTGGCGCTGCTGGGCCGCAACGGCACCGGCAAGACCACGCTCATCAACACCCTGGCGGGGGCCACGCGCCAGCATGGCGGCAGCGTGTCGCTGGGCGGTGCCGTGCTGCACAGGCTGCCCTCGCACGAGCGCGCGGCGGCGGGCATCGGCTGGGTGCCGCAAGAGCGCAACATCTTCAAGTCGCTCACGGTGCACGAGAACCTCACGGCCGTGGCGCGCCCCGGCCGCAAGGGTTCCAGTGCCCGGCCCTGGACCCCAGAGCGCGTGTACGAAATGTTTCCGCGCCTGGCCGAACGCAAGACCAACCTGGGCACGCAACTGTCGGGCGGCGAGCAGCAGATGCTGGCCGTGGGCCGCGCGCTGGTGCTCAACCCGCGCCTGCTGCTGCTCGACGAGCCGCTCGAAGGCCTGGCGCCCATCATCGTGGAAGAGCTGTTGCGCGCCATCCGCCGCATCACGCGCGAAGAAGGCCTGTCGGCCATCATCGTGGAGCAACACCCGCAGGCCATCCTGGCGATCTCCGACCAGGCCGCCGTGCTGGACCGGGGGACCGTGGTGCACACCGGCACGGCCGCCGAGCTGCAGGCGCAGCCCGAGCTGCTCGGCCGCCTGCTGGGCGTGGCGCGGTAGATCCGCCATGGCCTTCCTGCACCGCAGAACCCTGCTGGCGTTGTGCGCCGTGCCTTTCGCGGCCGGGAGCCAGGCGCAGCAGCCGGCGTTCCCCTCGCGCCCCCTCCGCATCGTGGTGCCCAACGCCGCGGGCGGCGCGGCCGACATCACGGCGCGCACGGTGGGCCAGAAAATCGCGGGCCCCCTGGGGCAGAGCGTGGTGATCGAGAACAAGCCCAGCGCCGGCGGCGTGGTGGCGGGCGAACTGGTGGCGCGTGCCGAGCCCGACGGCCACACGCTGCTGCTCATCAGCAGCGGCACGGCGGTGAGCGCCGCGCTGTTCCATTCGCTGCCTTTCGACACCCTCAAGGACTTCGCGCCGGTGTCCCTGCTGGCCACCTTCGACCTCGCGATCGTCGTGCGCGAAGGCGGGCGCTTTTCCACCCTGGCGGACCTGCTGGCCTATGGCCGCGCCCACCCGGGCAAGCTCAACATCGGCACGCCGCAGATCGGCACCACGCAGAACCTGGCGGCCGAGCTCTTCAAGGTGACCGCCGGCATCGACGCCCAGGTGGTGCCCTTCAACGGCACGCCGCCGGTCATCACGGCCGTGCGCGGCGGCGAGGTGGACGCCATGGTGGACATCCTCGGCGCTCTGATGCCGCAGGTCGCCGCCAAGGCCCTGCGCCCGCTGGCCGTGCTGGGCGCCCGGCGCGCGCCGCAGCTGCCCGGTGTGCCCACGGTGCGCGAAAGCGGCGGCCCGCTGGAGGGCTTCAACGTCACGTCCTGGAACGGCCTGGCCGTGCCCGCGCGCACACCGCCCGCCGTGGTGGAGCGGCTCTCGCGCGAAGTGCAGGCGGCCCTGGCCCAGCCCGACGTGAAAAAACGCCTGCTGGAGCTGAACCTGCAGGCCCAGGGCAGCACGCCCGCGCAGGCCAGCGAACACCTGGCGGCCGACGCGCGGCGCTGGGCCGATGTGATCGCCCGGGCCAAGATCGCGCGGCAGTAGGGCGCTCCGCAAGGCGCATGGTGCGCCCGGGGGCTGCGTCGACACGGAGGCAAAAGATGAACCTGCAGATTGAACACATCGGCCTCATTGGCTACGGCGAGGTGGGCAAGATTTTCGGCACGGGCCTCAAGGGCCAGCCGGGCGTGGCGAGCATCGCTGCCTGGGACCTGAAGTTCGGGGACGATCGCACAGCGTCCGCAGAGCGCGCGCACGCAGACCGGGCGGGCGCCGTGGCCACGGCCTCGGTGCGCGAGCTGTGCGGGCGCTCGGACCTTGTCATCTCGGCCGTCACTGCCTCCAGCACGCTGGCCGTGGCCGCAGCGGCCGCACCGCACCTGCGCGCGGGCACGGCGTTCCTCGACCTGAATTCCGCATCGCCCGGCACCAAGCAGCAGGCGGCCGCGCTGGTGGATGCGCGCGGCGCGCACTACGTGGAGGCGGGCGTGATGACCTCGGTGCCGCCCCATGGCATCCGCGTTCCCATGCTGCTGGGCGGCGCACAGGCCGCCGCGCTGGCGGAGGTGCTGGGCCGCTGGGGCATGGATGCCAAGCCGGTGAGCGCGCAACTGGGCATCGCCAGCGCCATCAAGATGTGCCGCAGCATCATGATCAAGGGCCTGGAGGCGCTGGTGGCCGAGAGCTACGCCACGGCCCGCCACTACGGTGTGGAAGACCAGGTGCTGCCCACGCTGCAGGAGACCTTTCCCGGCATCGACTGGAGCGCGCAGGGCGCGTACTTCCTGAGCCGCGTGGCGCAGCACGGCCAACGCCGCGCGGAGGAAATGCGCGAGTCCGCCCACACCGTGCGCGAAGCAGGCATGGAGCCCGTGATGGCATCGGCCATTGCCGCCAAGCAGCAGTGGGTGGCCGACCTGGCCGCCACGGGCGCGTTTGCGGACGTGGCCCAAGGCGCGCGCTGGCAGGACTACGCGGATGCCTTGCTTGCGGCCCGAACCCCCTCGGGGGACCGTTCTAGGTAGGCTCGAAAACGAGCGGCACGGTGCGCTGGATCAGGTCCAGCGCCGCCTTTTGCACCTGCGTGGCCGGCCGCTGCAGGCTGGTGGCCAGCGACAGCGCGATGCGCAGTGGTGGCTTGCCGGGCGTGCCGATGACCTGGGCGGTGTAGGCCGAAGGCCGGGGCGAGTTGAGCAGCGCATTGCGCGACAGCACCGCGCAGCCCGCGCCGTCGGCCACCAGGTCCAGGATGGCGGAGACGCCGTCGATCTCCAGCGCCACCTCGGGGCGGCAGCCGATGCTGGCCATTTCCGATTCCACATGCATGCGGATGGCGTTCGGGCGCGATGGGATGATCAGCGGCAGCCGCGCCACCTCGGCCAGCGGGATGGGGCCGGGCGGCGGGTCTTCGGCCAGGCCGGGCGGGCGCACGCGCACCAGCACCAGGTCTTCGTCGATGAGGTGCGACACGTCGATGTCGCGCGAGGGCTGGGCGTTGTAGAGCACCACGATGTCCAGGCGCCCGCTGACCAGCCCCTCCAGGATGGCGCCCGAGAGCCCCTCGCTGATGGACAGGCGCGCCTCGGGCAGCTCCTGGCGGAACGCGCGGGTCAGCGGCACCGTCATCACCCGCGCCACGCTGTTGGGCAGGCCGATGGCCACGCGGCCCGACAGCCCGCCGCGCATGCGGTCCATGTCTTCGCGCGCCCGCGCCATCTGGTGCAGGATGCCGCGCCCGTGCTCCACCAGCAGCTTGCCCGCCTCGGTGGGCGTGGCGCCCCGGCCGTTGCGCACCAGCAGATTCTGGCGCAGCTCCACCTCCAGCAGGCGGATCTGGCGGCTCAGCGCCGACTGCGCCACGTCCAGCGCGGCGGCCGCGCGGGTGAAGCTGCCCAGCTCGGCCACGCGCACAAAGTATTCCAGCTGCTTGAGGTCCATGGGGGTCGACAGAGGGGAGTGTTTCCTATCGGTAAATGATATACCTGATAGATGGTGTGCCTACTTTTTGTATAGCTTGCCTTCACCCAGAATCGGCCTACACAGCGGCACCGCCGCCTGTGCCGCAGCCTTGTTGTCCCCTTTCCAATCGACGCCCGCCATGCCCCAACACCTTCGCGGAATCTCGTCCATGGCCACCCGCCAGGTGCTGGCCGAGCTGACCTCCGGCTATGAGCAGGCGACCGGTCACCGCGCCAGCATCGAGGCCGTGGGCGGCGTGGACGCCGCCCAGCGCGTGCTGGCCGGCGAGGCCTTCGATGTGGTGGTGCTCGCCTCCGACGCCATCGCCAGGCTGCTGGCGGCCGGCTGCATCGTGCCCGGCAGCGTGGTGGACCTGGTGCAGTCGGGCGTGGCGGTGGCCGTGCCCACCGGTGCGCCGCTGCCGGACATCGGCTCCGAAGACGCCGTGCGCCAGGCCGTGCTGGCGGCGCGCAGCATCAGCTACTCCACCGGCCCGAGCGGCGTGGCGCTGGCAAAACTGTTCGAGCGCTGGGGCATCGCTGATGAGATCGCCGGCCGCATGGTGCAGGCCCCGCCCGGCGTGCCCGTGGGCTCGCTGGTGGCCAAGGGCGAGGTGGAACTCGGTTTTCAGCAATTGAGCGAGCTGCTGCACGTGCAGGGCATCACCATCGTCGGGCCGCTGCCGCCCGCCATCCAGGTCACGACCACGTTTTCCGCCGGGATCGGCGCGTTGTCGCAGCAGGCCGACGCGGCCCGCGAACTGCTGGTCTACATGGCGTCGCCACAGGCTGCAGATGCCAAGCGCAAGCAGGGCATGGAGCCTGTATGAGGAACAACCCCCTGAGGCGCTTCGCGCCTTCCCCCTTCTCTCGCACCGCTGCGCGCTGCGGGAAGGGGGACGACGCCCTCGCTGCGGGGCGGCCCTTGCTTGGCATCCCTCGCGATGACGTCGTGCCAGCGGCAAGGCTTGCGGGCTTTGCGGGCCGGTGCGAAGAACTGACATAGACATAAGGAGAACCGAGACATGAGCCTCATCATCGACTGCCACGGCCACTACACCACGGCCCCCAAGGCGCTGGAGAACTGGCGCAATGCGCAGATCGCCGGCATCAAGGACCCCGCCCAGATGCCCAAGGTGGCGGACCTGAAGATCAGCGACGACGAGCTGCGCGAGTCCATCGAGACCAACCAGCTCAGGCTGATGAAGGAGCGCGGCAGCGACATCACGCTGTTCAGCCCGCGCGCCAGCTTCATGGCCCACCACATCGGCGACTTCGAGGTGTCGAGCACCTGGGCCGCCATCTGCAACCAGCTGTGCTACCGCGTCTCCACGCTGTTCCCCGACCACTTCGTGCCCGTGGCCATGCTGCCGCAAAGCCCTGGTGTCGATCCCGCCACCTGCATCCCCGAGCTGGAAAAGTGCGTCAAGGAATACGGCGCCGTCGGCATCAACCTGAACCCCGACCCCTCGGGCGGCCACTGGACCAGCCCGCCGCTGACCGACAAGCACTGGTACCCCATCTACGAAAAGATGGTGGAGTACGACCTGCCCGCCATGATCCACGTGAGCACCAGCTGCAACGCGTGCTTCCACACCACGGGCGCGCACTACCTGAACGCCGACACCACGGCCTTCATGCAGCTGATCCAGGGCGATTTGTTCAAGGACTTCCCCACGCTCAAGTTCCTGATCCCGCACGGCGGCGGCGCGGTGCCCTACCACTGGGGCCGTTTCCGGGGGCTGGCGCAGGAGATGAAGAAGCCGCTGCTCGACGAGCACCTGATGAACAACGTGTACTTCGACACCTGCGTGTACCACCAGCCCGGCATCGACCTGCTGAACACGGTGATCCCGGTGAAGAACGTGCTGTTCGCCAGCGAAATGATCGGCGCGGTGCGCGGCATCGACCCGACCACCGGCAACTACTACGACGACACCAAGCGCTACATCGAGGCGTCCACGATCCTCAGTGCCGAAGACAAGCACCAGATCTACGAAGCCAACACGCGCCGCGTGTTCTCCCGACTCGATGCACGCCTGAAGGCAAAGGGGCTCTGACATGTACGAACTAGGCGTTGTCTACCGCAACATCACCCGCGCCGACCGCGCGGCCGCCGACGGCCTGGCCGCCCTGGGCTCGGCCACCGTGCACGAGGCCATGGGCCGCGTGGGCCTGCTCAAGCCGTACATGCGGCCCATCTACGGCGGCCAGCAGGTCAGCGGCACGGCCGTGACCGTGCTGCTGCAGCCCGGCGACAACTGGATGATGCATGTGGCGGCCGAGCAGATCCAGCCCGGCGACATCGTGGTGGCGGCCGTCACCTCCGAATGCACCGATGGCTACTTCGGCGACCTGCTGGCCACGTCCTTCCAGGCCCGTGGCGCCCGCGCGCTCATCATCGACGCCGGCGTGCGCGACGTGAAGACGCTGCAGGAGATGAACTTCCCCGTGTGGAGCCGCGCCATCAGCAGCAAGGGCACGATCAAGGCCACGCTGGGCTCGGTGAACATCCCCGTGGTGTGCGCCGGTGCGCTCGTCACGCCGGGCGACGTGATCGTGGCCGATGACGACGGCGTGGTCTGCGTGCCCGCCGCACGTGCCGCCGCCACGCTGGAAGCCGCGCAAAAGCGCGAGAGCTTCGAAGGCGAAAAGCGCGCCAAGCTCGCTTCGGGCGTGCTGGGCCTGGATATGTACAACATGCGCCCCGGCCTGGAGAAGGCGGGCCTCAGGTACATCGACTGACACGCCAGTTTTGAATCTTTCAGGCCTCTGGCGCTTTACTGGAAAGCGCTGGAAGCTATTGAATTTATAGCATTCTTTTTTTCTGCATCCCATGACCTTTCGCACCTTGTCCCCCCTGCGTCGCAGTCTTGCCTTGGCCCTGGGCCTGGCCGCCACCCTGGGCCTCGCGTCCCACGGCGCACACGCCCAGGCCTTCCCCACCAAGCCCGTGCGCATCATCACGCCCTTCCCCGTGGGCGGTGGTCCCGACGGCGTGGCGCGCATCGTGGCCGAGAAGCTGGGCCGCATCTGGAGCCAGCCCGTGGTGGTCGAGAACCGCCCCGGCGGCAACGGCTTCATCGCCATCGACGCCTTCAAGCGCGGCGCCAAGGACGGCCACGACCTGATCGTGCTGGACAACGTGCACCTGGCCGCCTACCCCAGCCTGTTCAAGAAGCTGCCCTATGACGTGGCCAAGGACTTCGACACGCTGCTGCCACTGTTCAAGACCCACTTCTTCTTCACCGTGGGCACGGGCAGCAAGTACAAGACCGTGGGCGACATCGTGGCCGATGCCAAGGCCCGCCCGGGCAAGCTCAACTACGGCTCCTGGTCGGTGGGCAACCCCGTGCACCTGGGCTCCGAGCTGTTCGAGAGCGCCACCGGCACGCAGATGGAGCACGTGATCTTCAAGGAGACCACGCAGCTGTACACCTCGGTCGCCACCGGCGACATCGACTTCGCCTTGGGCAGCGCCGCCACCGCCGGGCCGCTGTACCGCGCGGGCAAGCTGCGCCTGCTGGCGTTCGCCGGCCCCCAGCGGTCGGCCGAGTTCCCCGACGTGCCCACCGTGGCCGAAGCCGGTGGCCCCAAGGACTTCGCCGTGACCGGCTGGAACGCCATCGCCGTGCCGCCCGGCCTGCCCGCGGCCGTCACCGACAAGATCAAGCGCGACATCGAGCAGGCCCTGACCGGCCCCGATGTGGCCGAGAAGTTCAAGACCTTCGGCTACGAGCAGTTCCCCACCACGCGTGCGCAGTTCGCCCAGTTCGTGAAGGACGAGAGCCAGCGCTTTGGCGATGTGATCAGGAAGGCCAATGTGTCGCTGGATTGATCGGAGCGAAACGCAAGGAGCACGCACATGAGTGAATTCACCAAGACCCCTGGCTGGCTCGACTGGTACGCCGGCCCGAGCAAGCCGCGTTTTCAGGTGCCCGCGGGCGCCGTGGACGCGCACTGCCACGTGTTCGGCCCCGGCGCCGAATTTCCCTACGCGCCCGAGCGCAAGTACACGCCCTGCGACGCCAGCAAGCAGCAGCTCTATGCGCTGCGCGACCACCTGGGCTTCGCGCGCAACGTGGTGGTGCAGGCCACCTGCCATGGCGCGGACAACCGCGCCATGGTCGATGCGCTCGTGCACTCGGGCGGCAAGGCGCGCGGCGTGGCCACGGTGCGCCGCTCGGTGAGCGACGAGGAGCTGCAGGCCATGCACGACGCCGGCGTGCGCGGCGTGCGCTTCAATTTCGTCAAGCGCCTGGTGGACTTCACGCCCAAGGACGAGCTCATGGAGATCGCGGCGCGCATCGCCAAGCTCGGCTGGCACGTGGTGATCTACTTCGAGGCGGTGGACCTGCCCGAGCTGTGGGATTTCTTCACCGCACTGCCCACCACGGTGGTGGTGGACCACATGGGCCGCCCTGACGTGACCAAGCCCGTGGACGGGCCCGAGTTCGAGCTGTTCCTGAAATTCATGCGCCAGCACCCCAATGTGTGGAGCAAGGTCAGCTGCCCCGAGCGCCTGAGCGTGGCCGGGCCCAAGGCGCTCGATGGCGAGCATGCCGCCTACCGCGACGTGGTGCCATTCGCGCGCCGCGTGGTCGAGGAGTTCCCGGACCGCGTGCTCTGGGGCACCGACTGGCCGCACCCCAACCTCAAGGACCACATGCCCGACGACGGCCTGCTGGTGGACTTCATCCCGCACATCGCCACCACGGCCGGGCTGCAGCAAAAACTGCTGGTGGACAATCCCATGCGGCTGTACTGGCCGGAAGAAGAAAAGGGCTGACGCCATGTCCCTCGACAAACCCTACCTGGACGTGCCCGGCACGACCATCTTCGATGCAGAGCAAAGCCGCAAGGGCTACTGGCTCAACCAGTTCTGCATGAGCCTCATGAAGGCCGACAACCGCGCCCGCTTCAAGGCCGACGAGCGCGCCTACCTCGACGAGTGGGCGATGACCGAGGAACAGAAGCAGGCCGTGCTCGCGCGCGACCTCAACTGGTGCATCCGCCTGGGCGGCAACATCTACTTCCTGGCCAAGATCGGTGCCACCGATGGCAAGAGCTTCCAGCAGATGGCCGGTTCCATGACCGGAATGACCGAGGACGAGTACCGCGCCATGATGGTCGGTGGCGGCCGGTCGGCTCAGGGCAACCGCGTCATCGGCGAAGACGGCGATGCCCAGGCGCACCGCCAGCCGCAGGGTGCTGCGGGAAAGAAAGGAAACTGAACATGGCGCGTATCACCGCCTCCGTCTTCACCTCGCACGTGCCCGCCATCGGCGCCGCGCTCGATCTGGGCAAGACGCAAGAGGACTACTGGAAGCCGCTGTTCGCGGGCTATGACTTCTCCAAGCAGTGGATGAAGGACAACAAGCCCGACGTCATCTTCCTCGTCTACAACGACCATGCCACGGCCTTCAGCCTGGAGATGATCCCCACCTTCGCCATCGGCACCGCCGCCGAGTACCAGCCCGCCGACGAGGGCTGGGGCCCGCGCCCCGTGCCCAAGGTCATCGGCCACCCGGACCTGGCCTCGCACATCGCGCAGTCGGTCATCCAGCAGGATTTCGACCTCACCATCGTCAACCGCATGGACGTGGACCACGGCCTCACGGTGCCGCTGTCGCTCATGTGCGGCCCGCAGGATCCGGTGGAAGGAGCCTGGCCCTGCCCGGTGATCCCGTTCGCGGTCAACGTGGTGCAGTACCCCGTGCCCAGCGGGCGGCGCTGCTACAACCTGGGCCAGGCGATCCGCAAGGCCGTGGAGAGCTACGACGAAGACCTCAACGTGCACATCTGGGGCACGGGCGGCATGAGCCACCAGCTGCAGGGTCCGCGCGCGGGCCTGATCAACAAGGACTTCGACAACGCCTTCCTCGACAAGCTCATCAGCGACCCCGAGGCCGCCGCCAGCATCCCGCACATCGACTACGTGCGCGAGGCGGGCAGCGAGGGCATCGAACTCGTGATGTGGCTCATCGCGCGCGGCGCCATGGCCGACGTGGCCGGCGGCAAGCCCCCGAAGCTGGTGCACCGCTTCTACCATGTGCCCGCATCCAACACGGCCGTGGGCCACCTGATCCTGGAGAACACCTGACATGACCAAGACCATCAAAGTAGCGCTTGCGGGCGCGGGTGCCTTCGGCATCAAGCACCTGGACGGCATCCAGAACATCGACGGCGTGGAAGTCGTTTCGCTGATCAGCCGCGACCTCGACAAAACGAAGGAAGTCGCCGCCAAATACGGCATCGGCCATGTCACCACCGACCTGGCCGACAGCCTGGCCCTGCCCGAGGTGGACGCGGTGATCCTGTGCACGCCCACGCAGATGCACGCCGAGCAGAGCATCGCATGCCTGAAGGCCGGCAAGCACGTGCAGGTGGAGATCCCGCTGGCCGACAGCCTGAAGGGCGCGCAGCAGGTCGTCGCCGCGCAAAAGGAAAAAGGCCTGGTGGCCATGTGCGGCCACACGCGCCGCTTCAACCCCAGCCACCAGTACGTGCACCGGAAGATCCAGGCCGGCGAGTTCAACATCCAGCAGATGGATGTGCAGACCTACTTCTTTCGCCGCACCAACACCAACGCGCTGGGCCAGGCGCGCAGCTGGACGGACCACCTGCTGTGGCACCACGCCGCCCACACCGTGGACCTGTTCGCCTACCAGGCGGGCAGCCCCATCGTGAAGGCCAACGCCATCCAGGGCCCCATCCACCCGGTGCTGGGCATCGCGATGGACATGAGCATCCAGCTCAAGGCCGCCAATGGCGCCATCTGCACGCTGAGCTTGAGCTTCAACAACGACGGCCCGCTGGGCACGTACTTCCGCTACATCGGCGACACGGCAACGTACCTGGCGCGCTACGACGACCTGTACAACGGCAAGGACGAGAAGATCGACGTGAGCCATGTCGACGTGTCGATGAACGGCATCGAGCTGCAGGACCGCGAGTTCTTCGCCGCCATCCGCGAAGGCCGCGAGCCCAACTCCAGCGTGGGCCGCGTGCTCGCCTGCTACGAGGTGCTGCACGACCTGGAGCAGCAGCTCAACGCGGGCTGAAGTTGGGTTTATGGGGCTGGATAGGCCCCCTGCGCTCATCAGGAGCGCGCAGGCAGCTATCGAATCGATAGCTGCTTTTTTTCTTACCCGGGCGTCCTGCACACGCAGTGCCCCTGGCTGAAGCCGGCGGTCAGATCGGCGCGTAGCTGCCCGTGCCGCCCGGCCAGGCCGTGAGCACCTCGTATCCGTCGGGCGTCACCGCCACCATGTGCTCCCACTGCGCGGACAGCGAGCGGTCCTTGGTCACCACGGTCCATCCGTCCGCCAGCTCCCTGGTCTCGCGGCCGCCCGCGTTGAGCATGGGCTCGATGGTGAAGACCATGCCGGCCTCCAGCGTGAGCCCGGTGCCGCGCTGGCCGTAGTGCAGCACGTTGGGCACGTCGTGGTAGACCTGCCCGATGCCGTGCCCGCAGTACTCGCGCACCACGCTGAAGCGCTCGCGCTGCGCCACCGTCTGGATCGCGTGGCCGACGTCGCCCAGCGTGGCGCCGGGACGCACCTGCCGGATGCCCGCGCACAGGGCTTCGTACGTCGTCTCCACCAGGCGCCGGGCGAGCAGGCTGGGCGGCCCGACGAAGTACATGCGGCTGGTGTCGCCGTACCAGCCGTCCTTGATCACCGCCACGTCGATGTTCACGATGTCGCCCTTCTTCAGGATCTTGTCGTGCGACGGAATGCCGTGGCAGACCACCTGGTTGACGGAAGTGAGGATGGTCTTGGGATACCCCAGGTAGCCCACGTTGGCCGGCACCGCGCCCTGCACGTTCACGATGTGGTCGTGGCAGATGCGGTCCAGTTCTTCGGTGCTCACGCCGGGCACCACGTGGGGCTCGATCATGTGCAGCACCTCGGCGGCCAGCTGCGCGGCGCGCCGGGACTGTGCCAGCTCGTCCGCAGACCGGATGGGAACGTCGCGTGCCATCAGTGCTTCCCGTTGGCCACGGCGCGGGGCTTGGCCGGCAGGCCGTTCACCGCCATGCCGATATCGAAGCCACCCGCCAGTTCGGCCCGCACCAGCAACTGGCAGATCTCGCGGTGGTCGAGCTCCGGGTGCATCTCGGTCAGCATGCCCACCCGCATCCAGTGCTCGGCCTGCGCGTTGATGGAGCGGCTCAGCGCGGTGCCTGCGACACGCAGGTTTTCGTGCATCTGGTCTGAAATCTTGACGATACCCATGGATGATCTCTATACAAAACGTATACGAATTATATATAAAACGTTTGGCTGCGTCTTAAGGTGGCACACAGGGTGCGCTGGCCACAATGCCAGGCTTGCCATGCCCTCACACCCCGGACACACCGCCCCAGGAGCCCATCCCGATGCAACCACCGCAGCACGTGACATTCCGCGCTTTTGCCGGGGCCTCGGATTTTCCGGCCATGGTCGCCTGTGCGAACGCCAGCTTTGCCGCCGACCAGACCCGGTTCTTTCGCACCGTGGAGGACGTGGCGCGGGACTACGCCGCGTTCACCCAGTGCGTGCCGCAGCAGGACGTGTGGATCGCGCAGGCGGGCGATGAGATCGCTGGCTATGTGCGTGCCTGGCATTGGGCACAGGCCGATGGGCTGCAGCTCTACGGGCAGTTTGCGGTCGTTGCGCCGCAGTGGCGCCGGCAGGGCATCGGCGCACGGCTGCACGCGTGGCTGGAGGCGCGCCAGCGCGAGATGGCGGCGGCCCTGGGCCAGGCCGGCCCGCATGCGCACCACGCCTTCGTCACAGAGGGCGAAACCGCGCGTGCGGCGCTGCTGGAAAAAGCGGGCTACCGGCCCGAGCGCTATTTCTTCACCATGGGCCGCCCCACGCTGCAGGCCATTGCCGACTTTGCGCTGCCTGCCGACCTGGAAGTGCGTGCGGTGCAGCCCGGCCACTACCGCGCCATCTGGGATGCGCATGCCCGCGCTTTCCATGCGCACTGGGGCTATGCACCGCCCGACGAGGCGGACTACCAGCGCTGGCTGGCCAGCCCGGTCTTCCAGCCGCACCTGTGGCAGGTGGCCTGGGACGTGCGGATGAACGAGGTGGCGGGCCAGGTGCGCACCTACATCGACACCACATGGAACGCGGGCAATGGCCGCCAGCGCGGATGGACGGAATTCATCAGCGTGGGCGAGCGCTGGCGGCGCCGCGGCCTGGCGCGGGCCCTGATTGCGCGCAGCCTGCGCGCCCAGGCCGATGCAGGCATGCAGGAGTCCGGGCTGGGGGTGGACAGTGAGAATGCGAGCGGCGCGCTGCGCGTCTATACGGACTGCGGCTTCGTTGTGGAACAGCGCAACTGCGTGTTCCGCAAGCCGCTGGAACTGGGCACCGCCAGCCGCGGGGCCTGAACGCCACCGGCACCACGCGGCCGGCAGGCGCGGGCTGTCACAGGGACCGGGACAGCGCGATGAGCCCCCAGACAAGCACCACCAGCTGGGCAAGATTGACGAGCAGCGCGGTGGCATGCACCCGGCGGAACCGCTGCACCGCCCCGCCGTTCCTGGCTTCTATCTGGCTGCCCAGTTGCTCCATGGCGGGCACCAGGCGCTTGCGCAAGGCCGTGGAAACCGCTGCCATGGCCGCCGCGCCAGCGGCATAGGCCCACTGTCCCCACAGCGCGTAGCTGGCCGACGCACACAGGGCCACCCAAAATGCAGCCTTGTAGTAGACATTGAAGAAACCGCGCACGAACCGGGCGTCGAGCGGCTCGTCGTGCTGGAGGATCAGCAGCGGCAGGCCGCCCAGCAGGAAGTAGGCGGTGGTGACGAGCATGGCGACAGTGAAGAAGAAGGCTGCGTAGATGGCGGAAGGCATGGCGCTTCTCCTGGGCGGGATGGGCCGCTGCGGTGCGCGCGGCTTCGCGTAATGTATCGCGCCGACCCGGCGCAGCAAACCATCGCGGCCCCCGTGGCCGGCGCGCCATGGCCGGCTATCCGTGCGCGCGGATGTTGGCAACAATGGCACCCCATGACCCCGCCTGCCTTCTTTGCCACCTCCGCTGCCTTCCGCCAGTGGCTGCAAGCCCATGCGGCACACGCGCCCGAACTGCTCCTGGGCTTCCACAAGGTCGGCTCGGGCCGCCCGTGCATGACCTGGTCCGAGTCGGTGAACGAGGCGCTGTGTTTTGGCTGGATCGACGGCGTGCGCCGGCGCATCGACGAGCACACCTATTCCATCCGCTTCACGCCGCGCAAGCCATCGTCCGTCTGGAGCGCGGTGAACATCGCCAAGATGGAGCAGCTGCAGGCCGCCGGCCGCATGACGCCCGCGGGCCTGGCGGCCTTTAGCCACCGCAAGGCCGACAAGTCCGCGATCTACTCGCACGAACAGGCCGCAGTGGCCGAGCTGCCCGCCGCGCAATTGCGCGAGTTCAAACGCCACAAGAAGGCATGGCAGTTCTTCGAGGCCGCCCCCGCGGGCTACCGCAAGTCCATGCTGCACTGGGTGACGTCGGCCAAGCGGCCTGAAACCCGCGCGGCGCGGTTTGCGCAGCTGCTGGCGGCCTCGGTGGCCGGCGAGCGGATCGACCTGTGGACCCGGCGCCCCCGCGCGGGCGATGCTGCTGCACCTTCGGCCTGAAAGGACCTCGCCCACCATGGCCCCGCCCGCGCCCTCCCAACCCACCACCATCGCGGACTACATCGCGGCCGCCCCCAAGGCGGGCCAGCCGCTGCTGCATGCGCTGTACGCCATCCTGAAGCGCGCCGCGCCGCAGGCCGAGGAAGCCATCAAGTGGAACACGCCGTTCTTCATCGAGCCGCGCTTCGTGTACGCCTTTTCGGCGCACAAGGCGCATGCGAGCTTTGCGCCGCCCGCTGCGGCGCTCGCGCATTTCGGGCAGGCGCTGCAGGCCGTCAGGACGACCAAGGGCACCATCGTGCTGCCCTACGACCAGCCGCTGCCGGCAGAGCTGATCGAACAGATCGCGCGGTACAGCGTGCAGCGCGTGCGCGCGCGCACCACGGGCAGCTTCTGGGAGTGAGCACGCCGCGTAGCGGCCGTGCGGCGCGGGGTGCATGCATGCCGTAAGCTTGCGCCATGCAACAAAGAAACCTTGGACCTTTCTCCGTCTCGGCCATCGGCCTGGGCTGCATGAACCTTTCGCACGCCTACGGCGCGCCCGTGTCGGCCGAGCAGGGCGAGCGCGTGCTGCTGGCCGCGCTCGATGCGGGCGTGACGCTGTTCGACACCGCCACGCTGTACGGCTTCGGCGCCAACGAAACGCTGGTGGGCCGCGTGATGAAAAGCCAACGCAGCCGCTTCACCCTGGCCAGCAAATGCGGCATGCAGGGCGTGGACGTGAACGGCGACGGCAAGCTGGTGCGCGTGATCGACGGCCGCCCCGCCACGCTGCGCCAGACCTGCGAGGACAGCCTGCGCCGCCTGCAGACCGACGTGATCGACCTGTACTACCTGCACCGCTGGGACAAGAAGGTGCCCATCGAGGACAGCGTGGGCGCATTGGCCGACCTGGTGCGCGCGGGCAAGATCCGCAGCATCGGCCTGTCCGAAGTGTCGGCCGCCACCCTGCGCCGCGCGCACGCGGTGCACCCCGTCGCGGCGGTGCAGACCGAGTATTCGCTGTGGACACGCAACCCCGAGATCGCCGTGCTCGACGCCTGCCGCGACCTGGGCGCGGCCTTCGTGGCCTTCAGCCCCGTGGCGCGGGGCTTTCTGTGCGGCGAACTCAGGGACGTCTCCGCCCTCGACCCCAAGGACATCCGCCGCGCCATGCCCCGCTTCGCCCCCGATGCCTACGCCGCCAACCTGCAGCTGCTGGACGGCTACCAGGCCATCGCGCGCGAAGTGGGCTGCACGCCGGCGCAGCTGGCGCTGGCCTGGCTGCTGCACCAGGGCGGGCACATCATTCCCATCCCCGGGACGACCAGCGTGGAGCACCTGCGGGACGATGTGGGCGCGGCCGGTGTGCGGCTCGATGCCACGGTGCTCGCGCGGCTGGATGCACTGATCAACGAGCGCACCGTGGTGGGCCCGCGCTACAGCGCGCAGAGCGCGAGCGAGGTGGACACCGAGACGTTCGAAAGCCACGCGGTGTAAGTCGGCCTGCGGCCCCGGACCGCCTGGCGGCCGCCCTGGGCCGCCCAGCCGCACCTGAAAAAAATGTCCCTGCGCTCCATCCTCTCGACATTCGGCCGCAAGCCTGCACCGGCGCGGCCGGACACGCCATCCGTGCACGCCACTTCCCGGTGCAAGCTGTACGGCCATCCCGAGTTCCAGATCCGGGTGTCGAACAGCGCGGTGCCGGTGGAGGACATCTCCTTCCTGCTGCAGTTCTTCGAGCAACGGGTCGCCCGGGGCGATAAGTTCCGCGGTGGCGAGAGCCTGCAGGTCGGCTGGATGTTCACGATGCTGGAAGAGGGGCCCGCAGGATTCCTGCGGGTGGTGGAGCCCGACATGCAGGTGGTGCCCGTGAAGTTCGTCGATTCGGTCGACAACACGCTCATGCAGCTGCGCAACCAGAAAGACGTTGTGGAGAGCCTCTCCCCGTCCATCGCGCCGGACTTTCCGTCGCTTCGCCAAAGCGCCGTCGTGCACGTGAACTACCAGGAAGCCCGTCGAATCCTGCTGACCCGAAACGACCCCGTCGACGCGGCGGATTCCGGCTGGTGGCTCTCGGACCTGGACGACGAGGCACGCCTTGAGGATCCGGCACGCTTCATGAAGACCTCCCTGTACCAGCTGGGCGTGCACCGCCCCGACCTGATCCAGTTCCTTGCGGTGCCGGCGGGATTGCAGGTGGCCGTGGACGGCGCGCGCATCAGCGTGCTCGGACCCGTGCAGGAGGTGCAGCAGATTCTGGGCTCGTACCTGAGCGAATTGAACAAGGCGCGGCAGAGCGGCGTCTCGGCCGGTCGGTCCTCGGCAGGCTAAGCCAGGCACAGGCACGAGGGCTCTCGCCCATCTCACCAGGCGGGCTGCGGCATTCCGCGGTCACAAACACCTCGCAGACCTCCGCTCGCGCCCACGTTCAAAGGCTGCGCTTCCTGAAAGGAAAAAGCCCTGGAGCAGTGATGCTCCAGGGCTTGTTCGTTCGGCACGCTGGCGGGATCTGGTGACTTTGCCGTCCCCCGGCCTGTCCGCCGAGGGATCGGGCGCCCCAGGGGCTCAACGGCCGCGCAGGGTGCCCTTGTCGTCGGCGATCACGATCTCCACGCGGCGGTTCATGGCGCGGCCTTCCGGCGATGCGTTGTCGGCCACGGGGTGGGCCTTGCCGTAGCCGCGCGCGGTGATGCGGCTGTTGTCCACGCCGCGCTGCACCAGCGCGTCGCGCACGGACTGGGCGCGGCGGTCCGACAGGTCCTGGTTGTAGCCGTCGGAGCCCACGCTGTCGGTGTAGCCCTCGACGAGCAGCTTGCGGTCCGGGAACTGCTTGAGGAAGCTGGCCAGCTTGTCCAGGCGGGGGCCGGCCTGGGCCGACAGCTCCGCCTTGTTGAAGGCAAACAGCACGTCGCCCAGCGTCACGAGCAGCCCGCGCTCGGTCTGCTGGGCTTCCATGTCGCGCAGCTGGGCTTCCAGTGCGCGCACGCGGTCCTGTGCGGCGCTGGCCTGGGCCATCGCGACGCTGGCATTGGCCTGCTGCTGGGCGGCGCGCTGCTCGGCGTTCAGGGCCTGGGCCTGGGCCTGCTGGGCGCGCAGGCGGGCCTGGTCGGCCTCCTGGGTGCGGGCCTGCAGGCGGATGCGGTCGGCATCGCCGCTGGCTTGCTGGATGCTGGCGTCCAGCTGGCGTGAGCGTGCCGCGTTCGTGGCGATCTCGGCGCGCTGGCGTGCGATGTAGGCCAGGTGGTTGGTTTCCGATTCGTCGTGGTCGTCGGCCCATTCGCGGTCGGCGCGGGCCAGAGCGTCGGTCGCTTCTTTCAGTTCCACGGGGGCGTACTGGTTCACGATGGGATCGCCGGCGACGGCGCTCACGGCGGAGCGGGCCTGCTCCAGCGCCGGGAACGGCGCGGTGCTGGCACAGGCCGCGAGCAGCCCCACGGCGATGAGGCTGGTGCACAGGGCGGTGGTACGTTGGATCAATCGGTGCATGGTGTGGTGTCCTTCAAAGGTCAAGAGCGGCCCGCGGTGCGGGCGGCGTGGTCAGGAGCGCTCGGCCCTCAGCGGGGGGACCGGCGGTTGATTTCTTCCTGCAGCGCGCGGATGCTGTCCTGGACCTGGGCAAGGTTGGTCGCATTGCGTGCCGCGTCGGCACGGGTCTCGGCCACGCGGGCGTCGACCTCGGCCTCGGCCGCCAGGCGCCGGGCGTTCTTGTAGTCCTGCTGGGCCATGGCCTTCTCGGCGAGGATGAGTTTTTCCTGCGCACGCTGCAGGTCCACGGGGGCGCTGGTGGCCGTCGCCGGCGCCGCCGCCACGCGGTTCACCGTGGTGCGGGTGACGGCCATCTGTTCGGTGGGCGGGGGCGTGGACGAGCATGCTGCCAGGGCGCCCAGCGCGAGGGCTGCGGCCGTGAGACGGAGGGGGGTGGATGGGTGCATGGTGTGGAGACCTCCTGAGCGGGTGGATTGTTGGTGGGCATGCCCCGGCGCGTTGCGCGCCTCACTGGGCAGGGGGCGCGGCGCCAGGCAATGCATGCCAGCTTTTTGATGAATGCATTGTTCGCCGCGCGGCCCGCCGCCCGCGTAGGCACTGCCTCTGTATTCCTGTGGGCCATGTCTTACGAACGCTTGCAATTTGCGTGGGGCGTGGCCGGGCCTGTGCCGGGCGTCGTCCACCGCTTCACCCGTCCCTCACTCAGGTGCTGGCGGCCGTGCCGTGCAAGGGTGCGGGAACTCTGCGCGGCGCTGGCTGTCGATCAATCAGTCCACCGCGCGCCACTGCCATCGGCCATCGGCGGCCGCACCCGCGCCCACGCAGGCCTGCAAGCGGGCCACGCGCCGCAGCCCGGCGCGCGTGCCGCGCCCGCCGCCCCACCAAGGAGAAACAACCATGCCGCCATCGACCTTCTCAACCTGGATCCGCGAGACGACCTTCGTGGGCGTTCCGCTGTGGAGCCTGATGGTGGCGCTGGCCGCCGCCGCCACGACCTATGTGGGCATCCTGCTGGTGCTGCATCTGCTCACGGGCCGTGCCAGGGTGTGGGCCACGCAGTCCGGCAGCGCGGCGGCGCACACCGTGGTGGAGGTGCTGGAGGGCACGAGCCGCCTGCTCATGGTGGTCGTGGCCCTGCTGGTGGGCGCGAGCCTGCTGGAGCTGCCGGGCCGCTGGGAAAGCCGGCTCAGCCAGCTGTGGTTTGTCGCCCTTGCGCTGCAGATGGGCCTGTGGGGCATGCGGGCCATCGGCATGGGCGTGCGGCGGTATGTGGAACGCCATTCGTCCACGGGCATGACCCAGGTCAGCGCCTCCGCCACGCTGTTGTCCTGGGGGCTGCGCACGCTGCTGTGGAGCGTGGTGCTGCTGGCCATCCTGTCCAACGTGGGCGTGAACATCACGGCCTTCATCGCCAGCCTGGGGGTGGGGGGCATCGCCGTGGCGCTGGCGGTGCAGAACATCCTGGGCGACCTGTTCGCCTCGCTCGCGATCGCGGTGGACAAGCCCTTCGAGGTGGGCGATTTCATCGTGGTCGGAAGCGTCTCGGGCATGGTGCAGGTGATCGGGCTGAAGACCACGCGCATCCGCAGCCTGCAGGGCGAGCAGATCGTGATGTCCAACACCGACCTGCTCAAGCAGACCATCAGCAACTACCGCATGCTGGAGAAGCGGCGCATCGTGTTCGGCTTCGGTGTGTCGTACAACACCACGCCCGAGCAGGCCGAGGCAATCCCGGGCGTGGTGCGCAAGCTCATCGACGCCCATCCGGAGCTGCGCTTCGACCGCGCGCACTTCAAGGCGTTTGGCGCGAGTTCGCTGGACTACGAGGTGGTCTACATCGTCCAGGACCCGGCGTTCAACCTCTACATGGACCTGCAGCAGTCCATCAACCTGGGCCTCATGCGCGAGTTCAAGGCCATGGGGGTGGAGTTTGCCTTTCCCACCAGCACGGTGCACATCGCCAGCGCGCCTGCGCAGTCCCAGGGCCCGGCGCCGCTGGCTGGTGCTGCTGCTGCGGCGGCTGCCGCGTCCGCGTCCGTGGCCGCGCGTTGAGGCGGTGGCCTGCCGCGCACCGCGGGGCGGGGGGGCAAAAAAAAGCCGGCAGCCTTTGCAGGCGGCCGGCTTGAACAGGGTAGTTGCTTCTAATGCTTCTTCATTCTCAAGGGTAACGCTTACTTGGAAACAACGCGCACCATTTCCAGGCACTTGTTCGAGTAGCCCCATTCGTTGTCGTACCAGCTCACGACCTTCACGAAGGTGCCGTCCAGCGCGATGCCGGCGTCGGCGTCGAAGATGGACGTGCGGGTGTCGCCACGGAAGTCGGTGGCCACCACCTTGTCCTCGGTGTAGCCCAGCACGCCCTTGAGCGCGCCTTCGGACTGGGCCTTCATCTCGGCCTTGATTTCCTCATAGGTGGCAGCCTTGTCCAGCTCCACCGTCAGGTCGACCACCGACACGTCGCTGGTGGGCACGCGGAAGGACATGCCGGTCAGCTTCTTGTTCAGCGCCGGGATCACCACGCCCACGGCCTTGGCGGCGCCGGTGCTCGAGGGGATGATGTTTTCCAGGATGCCGCGGCCGCCGCGCCAGTCCTTGTTGGACGGGCCGTCCACGGTCTTTTGCGTGGCGGTGGCGGCGTGCACCGTGGTCATCAGGCCGCGCTTGATGCCCCACTTGTCGTTGAGCACCTTGGCCACGGGGGCCAGGCAGTTGGTGGTGCACGAGGCGTTGGACACGATGGCTTGGCCGGCGTAGGTGTCGTGGTTCACGCCGAACACGAACATGGGCGTGTCGTCCTTGGACGGGGCCGACAGGATGACCTTCCTGGCGCCCGCATCGATGTGCTTTTGCGCGGTGACCTTGTCCAGGAACAGGCCGGTGGATTCGATCACCACGTCGGCGCCGACTTCGTTCCACTTGAGGTTGGCGGGGTCGCGCTCTTGCGTCAGGCGGATCTTCTTGCCATTGACGACCAGGGTGTTGCCGTCCACCGAGACTTCGCCCTTGAAGCGACCGTGCACCGAGTCGTACTGCAGCATGTACGCGAGGTACTCCGGCTCCAGCAGGTCGTTGATGCCCACGACTTCGATGTCGCTGAAGTTCTGGATGGCCGAGCGCAGCACGTTGCGGCCGATGCGGCCAAAGCCGTTGATACCAATCTTGATCGTCATAGGGTGTCTCTCCAAGGTTGCAAAGTCGAAATCAGGAATCTGCCGGGGCGCGCCCGCTGCAGCAGTGGGCACGCAGCGGGCGGGGAGGCGTCTCAGCGGGCCTTGGCCTTCTTGGCGGGCTTGAGCCGTGCGGCGCCGATGGCGACCAGCACCGCGTCGGCCACGTTCTCTTCGGTGAAGCCGAAGTGCTTGAACAGCACGGGCGCCGGGGCCGATTCGCCGTAGGTGTCGATGCCCACCACGGCGGCGCAGCCGTACTTCCACCAGCCGTCGGTCACGCCCATCTCCACGGCCACGCGGGGCACGCCGGCGGGCAGCACGCTGCCCTTGTACTTGGCGTCTTCGCGGTCGAACGTGGTCGTGCTGGGCATGGAGACCACGCGCACGGCGATCTTCTTGTCGGCCAGCAGGCGCTGGGCCTTGAGCGCCAGCTGCACTTCGGAGCCGGTGGCGATGATCACGGCCACGGCCTTCTTCTTGATGCCGACATCCGCGGGTTCGGAGAGCACGTAGGCGCCGCGCGAGATGTCGCCCAGGTCACGCTTGGGCGCGTAGGGCAGGTTCTGGCGCGACAGCAGCAGCGCGGTGGGCTTGTCCTTGTTGGACAGGGCCACGCTCCAGGCCACGGCGGTTTCGGCCGTGTCACCGGGGCGCCACACATCCAGGTTGGGGATCAAACGCAGGCTGGCGGCGTGCTCGATGGACTGGTGGGTGGGGCCGTCTTCGCCCAGGCCGATGGAGTCGTGCGTGAACACGTGGATCACGCGCTGCTTCATCAGCGCGGCCATGCGGATGGCGTTGCGGCTGTAGTCGCTGAACGTGAGGAAGGTGCCGCCGTACGGGATGAAGCCGCCGTGCAGCGCGATGCCGTTCATGATCGCGGCCATGCCGAACTCGCGCACGCCGTAGTTGATGTGGCGCCCGCCGATCTTCTGGCCGTTTTCCAGCGTGGTCTGCACCACGTGGCCCTGCATGTCAAAACGCAGATTGGGGGTGCTCTTGGTGTTGGTGAGGTTGGAGCCCGTCAGGTCGGCGCTACCGCCCAGCAGTTCGGGCAGCGCGGCGGTGAAGGCTTCCAGCGCCAGCTGGCTGGCCTTGCGGCTGGCCACGGTCTCGCCCTTGGTGTGGGCCGCCACCACGGCGTCCACGGCCACTTGCGCGAAGTTGGCGGGCAGGTTGCCCTCCATGCGGCGCGTGAGTTCGGCGGCCAGCTCGGGGAAGGCGGCGCTGTAGGCGGCAAAGCGCTCGTTCCACGCGGCCTCTGCAGCCTGGCCGTTGGCCTTGGCATCCCAGCCGGCGTACACGTCGTCCGGGACCACGAAGGGCTCGCTGGTCCAGCCCAGGGCTTCGCGCGTGAGCTTGATTTCTTCCGCGCCCAGCGGCTCGCCGTGGGCCTTGGCGGTGTTGGCGCGGTTCGGGCTGCCCTTGCCGATGTGCGTCTTGCACACGATGAGGGTGGGGCGCTCGGTCTGCTTCTTGGCTTCCACGATGGCGGCGGCCACCTTGTCGGCGTCGTGGCCGTCGATGGGGCCGATCACGTTCCAGCCGCTGGCCACGAAGCGCAGGGGGGTGTTGTCGGCGAACCAGGGGGCGACCTGGCCGTCGATGCTGATGCCGTTGTCGTCATACAGCGCGATCAGCTTGTTGAGCTTCCAGGCGCCAGCCAGCGACACGGCCTCGTGGCTGATGCCTTCCATCAGGCAGCCGTCGCCCAGGAACACGTAGGTGTTGTGGTCCACCACCGCGTGGCCTTCGCGGTTGAACTCGGAAGCCAGCAGCTTTTCGGCCAGCGCGAAGCCCACGGCATTGGTGATGCCCTGGCCCAGCGGGCCGGTGGTGGTTTCCACGCCAGCGGTGTAGCCCACTTCGGGGTGTCCTGGCGTCTTGCTGTGCAGCTGGCGGAAGTTCTTGAGTTCGCCAATGGGCAGGTCGTAGCCGGTGAGGTGCAGCAGCGCGTACAGCAGCATCGAGCCGTGGCCGTTGGAGAGCACGAAGCGGTCGCGGTCGAACCACTGGGGATTCGTGGGGTTGTGCTTGAGGTGGCGGCTCCACAGCGCCACGGCCATGTCGGCCATGCCCATCGGGGCGCCGGGGTGGCCGGAGTTGGCTTGTTGAACGGCGTCCATGGCCAATGCGCGGATCGCATTTGCCATCTGTTGGGATTGCTGGGTGTTGGCCATGGGGGAGGGTTCAGGGTGGGAGGTTCAGGGGAAACCCGGCATTTTACCGGGGCGGCGCCCCCGCCCCTCCACCGGCGGCCTGGAGCCCGGAGCGCGGTCCCCCGCGCTGGCGGCTTTTGCCCCGGCGGAAGCCGCACGGCCCGCGCGCAGCCCGCGGCACATCTGCGCTCAGTGATCGGCCGTTCCGAGTCTCGGAGGCGGGCGCATTGCGCGGCCGTCGCACCGCGGTCTGCCGGACCTTCAATTTTGAATCAAACAGATCACCAGCGCTTGTCTATAAAGCGCTGACAGCTATCAAATCAGGAGCTTTCTTGGGCTCAGTCGGGCGCCAGCAGGCCCAGCCGCCGGGCCATGCGCACGGCCTGCACGCGGTTGCTGACCTCCAGGCTGCGGAAGATGGCACCCGTGTGCGCCTTCACGGTCGCCTCGCTCATGCCGAGCTGGCGCGCGATCACCTTGTTGGCATGCCCGTTCGCCAGGCCGTGCAACACCTCGACCTGCCGGGGGGTCAGGGCGGCGCAGGCGGACGCCCGGGCCGCCGTGCCCAGGAGCATGGGCGGCAGGTAGATGCCGCCGGCCAGCACCAGATGCAGGGCGTTGAGCATCACGGCGGCGCGTTCGCGCTTGGAGATGAACCCCATGGCGCCCGCGTCCAGCACGTCGCGGACCACGGCGGGGTCTTCGCGGGCGGAGAGCACCACCACCGGCACGCCGGGCGCCAGCGCCAGCAGGCGTTCCAGGCCGCCGCCACCCGGCGCGCTGGCGTCGCGGCCCGGCATGTCCAGGTCCACCAGGGCGAGGGCGGCATCGGGATGCTCCACCACCAGCAACGCCGCGCTGGCGTAGTCGTTCGCCTCCAGCACCTGGGCCTGAGGGTCCAGTGCCGACAGCAGGTGCTGCAGTCCTTCGCGGAACAGCGTGTGGTCGTCGGCAAGGATGATCTTCATGGTGGCGACACTATGGGGGGTGTCGGTGCCCGCGAAACGGCGGCCCACGATCGCGCGCAGGCGTGATCCGGTAATAGTTGGCACAAGCGGCTTCGGGTGGCCGGGCCGGGGTTGCGGGGCAGGGGCTGTCATGGGCCGCGCAGGCTACCCGAGCGCCCGGCGCATCGCCCTACCCCGGCGGGATAGTCCGTGGCGCCGCGCGCGCGACCACCGCCTGGGCGCTGGACCGCCGGGACCGGCCGGGGTGGCGCCAGCCCGGCCGCGATGCGGGCCCGAAAGCCCGGCGTCGCCCGCCCCCGTGATGCACTACAGTGCGGGCCATGCAAGGACTGCACCTCACCGCCGATCTCCATGGCTGCCGCTGCGCCCCCGTGTGGCTGCTCGATGCCGCCGCCCTGGGCCAGGCCTGCGGCGACGCCGTGCGCGCCGCCGGGCTGCAGCCCGTGGGCCAGCTGTTCCACGGATTTCCCGCCACCGCCCACGGACCTGGCGGGGTGACCGCCACCGTGCTGCTGGCCGAGTCGCACCTGTGCGTGCACACCTGGCCCGAACAGCAGGCCGTCACGCTCGACGTCTATGTGTGCAACTTCGGTGCGGACCATTCGGGCAAGGCACGCGCGCTCCTGGAGGCGCTCGTGGCCCTGTTCGCGCCCACGGCCGTGCAGCGCCACGCGCTGCAGCGGGGCGCCCTGCAGGAGGCCGTGGCGTGAGCGCGGGTGCCGCGGCGCCGGCCGCCGCCACCGGGGGGCAGGTCCCCGCCATGCTGCTGGCCGCAGGCCGTGGCGAGCGCATGCGCCCGCTGACCGACACCATCCCCAAACCCCTGCTGCAGGTGCAGGGCCAGCCGCTGCTGCAGTGGCACCTGGCGGCGCTGCAGGAAGCGGGTGTGGAGCAGGTGGTGATCAACACCGCATGGCTGGGTGGGCAGATCAGCCACCACTTTTCCGATGTTTTTGGCCTCCAGCGCCGGGTGGACAAGCGCAAGCAGCTATCCATTTCATACTCGCACGAAGGCGTGGACTTTGGAGGCGCACTGGAAACCGCCGGCGGCATCGCCCGCGCCTTGCCCCGGTTGGGCCCCGTGTTCTGGCTGGCGGCGGGCGATGTGTTTGCGCCCGACTTCGTGTTCGGCAGCGCCGCCGTGTCGGCCTTCGAGGCCAGCGGCCACCTGGCCCACCTGTGGCTGGTGCCCAATCCGGCGCACAACCTGCGCGGCGACTTCGGGCTGTCGGCGGACGGGTTGGCACTGAACCTGCCCGCCGACGACCCCGCGCCGCGCTACACCTACAGCACCATCGCCCTGCTGCGCGCCGGGCTGTTCGCGGCGCCCTGGTGCGACATTCCGGCCGGCAACCCGGACGGCATCAAAGCCCCGCTGGCGCCGCTGCTTCGCCGCGCGATGGACAATGGCCGGGTCAGCGCACAGCTCTACACCGGACGCTGGACCGATGTGGGGACCCCCGAGCGCCTGGCTGAACTCAATTCTCTCTCTGCTGCCCGTCCATGAACACCACCGTGCCTGCCTCCATCTACGCCCAACGCCGCGCGCGGCTTGCTGCCCAGCTGGGCGCGGGGGGCATCGCCATCATTCCCACGGCGCCGGAGCGCCCGCGCAACCGGGACACCGACTTCCTGTTCCGCCACGACAGCTACTTCTACTACCTGACCGGCTTCATCGAGCCGGGGGCATGCCTTGTGGTCGCGCAGGACGGGTGCAGCACCCTGTTCTGCCAGCCCAAGGACCTGGAGCGCGAGATCTGGGACGGCTACCGGCTGGGCCCCGCTGCGGCGCCCGGGGCGCTGGGCGTGCAAGCCGCCCATTCCATCGCCGAGCTGGACGCCAAGCTGCCCCGCCTGCTGGAGAACCGCCACCGCGTGTGGTACCCGTTTGCCATCCACAGCGGCCTGGCAGCGCGGGTGGAAGGGTGGCTGAACGCGGTGCGCGCGCGCGTGCGCTACGGCGCGCTGTGCCCGGCGGAGCAGAACGATGTGTGCACGCTGCTCGACGAGATGCGGCTCATCAAGGACGCGCACGAGCAGGACATCATGCGCCGCGCCAGCGACATCAGCGCCAGGGCGCACATCCGCGCCATGCAGCGCTCGGCCCGCATGCTGCGCGCCGGCCAGGACGTGCGCGAGTACCACCTGGATGCCGAGCTGCTGCACGCGTTTCGCGACGAGGGCTCGCAGTACCCGGCGTACAGCTCCATCGTGGCGGCCGGGGCCAACGCCTGCGTGCTGCACTACCGCGCGGACGCCGCCCCGGTGCGCGACGGCGAGCTGGTGCTCATCGACGCCGGCTGCGAGCTTGACGGCTACGCCAGCGACATCACCCGCACCTTCCCGGCCAACGGCCGCTTCACCGGGCCGCAGCGCGCGCTGTACGACCTGGTGCTGGCCAGCCAGGACGCGGCGGTGGCGGCCACCAAGGCCGGCGCGCGCTTCAACGACCCGCACGACGCCACCGTGGCCGTGCTGGCGCAGGGCATGCTGGACCTGGGCCTGCTCGACAGGAACAAGGTGGGCACCGCGCAGGACGTGATCGACACGCGCGCCTACTTCCAGTTCTACATGCACCGCACGGGCCACTGGCTGGGCATGGACGTGCATGACTGCGGCAGCTACGTGGAACCCGATGAGGTCGGGGCGGTGAGCGAGCGCAAGGACCCGCTGTCGGGCGAGACCATCACCAACCGCCCCAGCCGCGTGCTGCGCCCGGGCATGGTGCTCACCATCGAGCCCGGCATCTACGTGCGGCCGGCCGACGGGGTGCCCGAGCAGTTCCACCACATCGGCATCCGCATCGAGGACGACGCCATCGTCACCGAGACGGGCTGCGAGCTGATCACGCGCGGCGTGCCGGTGAAGGCCGACGAGATCGAAGCGCTGATGCGCGGCTGAGGCCGAGGGATGGCCAGGGTCCATGATGGCTTCTGATACCGCCGTGCCCGCGCACCTTGCCACGCGCTCCCCCCGCGCGCAGAAGTGGCGCCTGGGTGCCGCGCTGTGGCTGCTGGGCCTGCCGGGCGTCGTGGCCGTGGTGTGGGCGCTGGTCCCGCCCCTGGCCGCCCACCAGGCCTTGCTGCCGCTGCCGCTGTGGGCCATGGTGCTGCTCAGCGGCCTGCAGACCGCGGTCCTGCTGGCCCTGTGCGTGGCACTGGGTGTGGCGCTGGCGCCCCGCGTGGGGCTGGCGGCGCCTGCCGTGTCGGCCTGGCTGCAGGGCCAGCCGGTGGCCGGGCCCTTCCGGCGCCAGTGGGCGCCGGGGCTTGTGGGCGGGCTCGCGGGCGCACTGTGGCTGTGGGGCCTCTCGCTGGTGGCGCCGCAGGCGCTCAGGCCCTCCGACCCGGCCGGTGCCGCATCCCTGGGGGTCAAGCTGCTCTATGGCGGGATTTCCGAGGAACTGCTGGTGCGCTGGGGCGTGATGAGCCTGCTGCTGTGGTTGGGCTGGCGCTTCGTGCAGCGCGGCCAGGGCACGCCGGGCCGTGGCATCGTGGCGGCCGCCGTGGTGGCCAGCGCCCTGCTATTTGCGCTGGGGCATCTGCCTGCCGCGCAGGCCATGGCCGGGGTGCTCACCCCCTCCGTGGTGGCGTTCGTGCTGGTGGGCAACACCGCCTTCGGGCTGGTGGCGGGATGGCTCTATGCCCGGCATGGGCTGGAGGCCGCCATCCTGGCCCATGTGCTGGCGCACGCCCTGTCGCATCCCTTCGTCTGACCGCTGCGTGCGGCCGTGCGGGGGCGCGCGTCAGCGAAGCTCGGCGCACACTTCCCGGACCAGCCCGCGCAGCCACTGGTGCGCGGGATCGGCTTGCAGCCGGGGGTGCCACAGCAGCGACACCGTGATCTGCGGCACCGGGACGGGCAGTGCAAAGCTGGACATGCCGGCGCGCAGGTTGCCGGTGTGGTGTTCGGGAACCGTGGCAACCAGGTCGGAGCCGCGCGCCAGCGCCAGCGCGGTGGAAAAGCCGCCCACCACGGTGGCGATCTGCCGCGCCAGGCCCAGGGGCGCGAGGGCATCGTCCACGGGCCCCCGGTCCCGCCCCTTCCGCGACACGAGCACATGCCTGCCGGCCGCATAGCGGGCCGGCGTGATCTCGCCCGCGCACAGCGGGTGCCCCGCGCGCACGACCCCCACGAAGCGGTCGCGGAACAGGGCCTGCGCCCGCACCTCGGGGCCCATGGCGTCGCCCACCACGCCGGTCTCCAGGTCGACGGTTCCATCGCGCAGCGGGGCGCTGTGCCTGTCGGTCTTCTGCACGAAGCGCAGCCGCACCCCGGGGGCGGCCTCGCCCACGCGGGCGAGGAGGCCGGGGCCAAAGTTCTCCGCAAAGCCGTCGCTGCAGCGCAGCGTGAAAGACCGGGCCCATTGGGCGGGGTCGGACGCCGATGCGGGGCGCAGGACGGCCTCGGTGTCCTGCACGAGCTGGCTGACCTTGTCGCGCAGCTCCAGTGCGCGTGGCGTCGGCACCAGTCCGCGCCCGGCCCTGACGAGCAGCGGGTCGCCGGTGGTGTCGCGCAGCCGGGCGAGCGCCCGGCTCATCGCGGAAGGACTCAGGTGCAGGCGCTCGGCGGCCCGCGCCACGTTGCCTTCCGCAAGCAGCACATCCAGGGTGACCAGCAGGTTGAGATCAGGCCGCGGCATGGCGGGACCATAGCACGCCGGTCCGTGGCATGGCGTCTGGTGCATGTATGGAATGCAAATGCTGCGTCTTCCGCCGGGCCACGTGCCTAGCTACGCTGGAGTGGCTGGTTTTCCAGGGGCGCCGACCGGGCACCCGCGAACCATCGCCTCCCGAGGAGACCCTCCGCCATGACACCCCCCACCCGCACCGCTATTCCCCCGCAAGCGACTTTTTCCCTGCCGCCCCAGCCTGCCGCGGGCGGGCCGCAGGCCACCGGCCCCTCGGACAGCCGGTGGGCGCTGGCGAGCCTTGCGCTGTCCATGCTGCTGTCCTCGCTGGGCACCAGCATCGTCAACGTCGGCTTGCCCACGCTGGCGCAGGCGCTGGACGTGCCCTTTCAGGAAGTGCAATGGGTGGTGCTGGCCTACCTGCTGGCCATCACCACGGCCGTGGTCGGCGTGGGCCGGCTGGGCGACGTGGTGGGCCGCCGGCGGTTGCTGCTGGCGGGGCTGGCCCTGTTCACGGGGGCCTCGGCCCTGTGCGCCGCGGCCCCCACGCTGGGGCTCCTGGTCGCCGCCCGGGCGCTGCAGGGGCTGGGCGCGGCCGCGATGATGGCGCTCACGATGGCCTTCGTGGGCGAGACCGTCTCCAAGGACCGGGCGGGCAGCGCCATGGGCCTGCTGGGCACCATGTCCGCCGTGGGCACGGCCCTGGGGCCGACGCTGGGCGGTGTGCTGATCGCCCAGGCCGGCTGGCCGATGATCTTTCTCATCAACCTGCCGCTGGGCGCCCTGGGCCTGCTGCTGGTGCGCCGCCACCTGCCGGCGGACCGCCAGGCCGCAGGGGAGAGGCCCGGGTTCGACCCCCTGGGCACGGTGCTGCTGGCCCTCGCGCTGGCGGCCTACGCGCTGGCCATGACGATGGGGCGGGGCGGCTGGGGCCTGCTGAACGGGGCGCTGCTGTGCCTTGCGGTGCTGGGGGCATGCCTGTTCGTGTGGGCCCAGGCGCGCGTGGCCGCGCCCCTGGTCCGGCTGTCGGTGTTGCGCCTCCCCGGCTTGGGCGCGGGCCTGGCCACCACCACCCTCGTGACCACGGTGGTGATGGCGACGCTGGTGGTGGGGCCGTTCTATCTGTCGGGGGCGCTGGGGCTCGGTGCCGCGCAGGTCGGGCTCGCCATGTCGTGTGGCCCGCTGGTGTCCGCGCTGGTGGGCCTTCCCGCGGGCAGGGCCGTGGACAGGCTGGGCGCGCATTCCATGGGGCTGGCCGGGCTCGCCGCCATGCTGGCCGGGTGCGCCGGCCTGGCGCTGGCGCCGCTCGCATGGGGCGTGCCGGGCTATGTCGTCCCGCTGGCGGTCTTGACGGCGGGCTATGCCCTGTTCCAGGCGGCCAACAACACCGCGGTCATGGCCCACGCAGAACCGGGCGCGCGGGGTGTCGTGGCGGGGTTGCTCAACCTGTCGCGCAACCTGGGGCTCATCACGGGAGCTTCCGCCATGGGGGCCGTGTTCGCGATGGGCGCGGCGCTGGCGCATGCCGTGGGGGCTTCAGGGATGCCCATGGTGGCGGGCATGCGGGCCACGTTCACGGCCGCCGCGCTGCTGATGGTGGGGGCCATGGCCCTCATGCTGGGCAGCCGTGCGCGCAGGCGCCAAGGATGCCCTCCGGGCATCGGCTGAGGGCGGCTGGTAATCGGCATGTAACCGCTTCGTGTGAGAATTGAAATTCGATTACATACCCACAGAAAGAGACAAGCCCATGCCTACCCGCCGCGCCACCAAGATTGTTGCCACCCTGGGCCCCGCATCGAGCGACCCGGCACTGCTGGAGGCCATGATCCGCGCGGGGGTGAACGTGGTGCGGCTGAACTTCAGCCACGGCAAGGCGCAGGACCACATCGACCGCGCCGCGACGGTGCGCGCCGCGGCCCAGCGCGCGGGCCGCGAAGTGGCCATCATGGCCGACCTGCAGGGCCCCAAGATCCGCGTGGGCAAGTTCGCCGAGGGCAAGGTGCAGCTGGAATCGGGCGCCAAGTTCGTGCTCGACGCCTCGCGCACGGAGCTGGGCGACATCGACGGCGTGGGGCTGGACTACAAGGAACTGCCGCGCGACGTGAAGGCGGGCGACCTGCTGCTGCTCAATGACGGGCTGATCGTGCTCACCGTGGATGCGGTGCGCGGCGAAGAGGTGCACACCACCGTCAAGGTGGGCGGCGAGCTGTCCAACAACAAGGGCATCAACAAGAAGGGCGGGGGCCTCACGGCACCGGCCCTCACCGCCAAGGACATGGAAGACATCCGCACGGCCATGAGCTTCCAGGCCGACTATGTGGCGGTGAGCTTTCCCAAGAACGCGACCGACATGGAAATGGCGCGCCAGCTGTGCAACGTGGCCGCGTCCGAGTACCGCCACAAGCCGGGCCTGATCGCCAAGATCGAACGCGCCGAGGCCATCCCGCACCTGGAAGCCATCCTGCGCGTGAGCGACGGCATCATGGTGGCGCGCGGCGACCTGGCCGTGGAAGTGGGCAACGCGGCCGTGCCCGCCTTGCAAAAGAAGATGATCCGCATGGCGCGCGAACAGGACAAGGTCGTGATCACCGCCACGCAGATGATGGAAAGCATGATCACCAACCCCGTGCCCACGCGCGCCGAGGTGAGCGACGTGGCCAACGCCGTGCTGGACGGCACCGACGCCGTGATGCTGAGCGCCGAGACAGCCGCCGGCCGCTACCCGCTCGAGACGGTGGAAGAAATGGCCACCATCTGCGCGGCGGCCGAGGCGGCCGAAGACCACCAGCTCGACGCCGACTTCACCGGCCAGACCTTCGGCCGGATCGACCAGTCCATCGCCATGGGCGCGCTGTTCACGGCCCACCACCTGGGCGCCAAGGCCATCGTGGCCATGACCGACAGCGGCGCGACGGCACTGTGGATGAGCCGGCACAGCATCGACATCCCGATCTATGCGCTCACGCCCAAGGTCGCCACGCAGCGCAAGATGGCCATGTACCGCAACGTGCGCCCCTTGCTCATGGACACCAGCGCAGACCGCGACACGGCGCTGGAGCAGGCCGAGCGCCACCTCAAGAGCCGCAACATCGTGCAAAAGGGCGATGTCTACGCCATCACCTGCGGCGAGCCCATGGGCGCCCCCGGCGGCACCAACATGCTGAAGATCTGCGTGGCGAGTTGAGCGCGGCCGCCGGAGCGGCGACGCCGCCTCACCCCGCACCCGGCTTCACTGGGACGGGGCGCCGTGCCCTGGCAGGCCCTGCTCCCCGGCATCGGCCGGGCGGGGCCGCGCCAGTTTCTGAAACCCCAGGTCGCACAGCCAGCCCGACACCCAGCACAGCCAGCCTGTCCAGAGCGTGTGGCTCATGAAGTGCGCGCCGCGCACCTGCTGGGCGCCGCCCAGGACCAGGCCCGCCGCCACGGCCGCGGCCAGCCACCAGCGCGCCGCCGCGGGTTCCTTGCGGCGCAGCGCGAAGTAGCCGCCGATGAAGGCGAACCCGGCCGAGGCATGGCCCGCCGGAAAGCAGCGCCCGCCGCCGCCGTCGGCCACGCCCAGCGCCCAGTGGGACGCATAGCGCGCCACGCCGCCGAACTCCGCGAGGTCCCAGGGGCAGCTCGTGTCGCTCAGGTTCTTGGCGATGCTCACCACCGCGAGCGCCAGCAGCGCGCTCAGGGCCATCTGCAGGCGCTCGCCGGTATCGATGCGCCGCAGCACCCCGCGCGGCGGCCACCACACGCCCACCACGAGCAGCAGCACCAGCAGCCACGCCAGGCGGCGTGCGCCTTCATGGAGCACGTGCACGAAGAACCACTGCTCCCGCAGGGGGAATCCCGTGGCCGAGCCAAATGCACGGGCGAGCGGAATGTCTTGCCCCCCCGCGTCCCAGGCCACCACGGCGGCCAGCAGGCCGAGTGTCCACAGGAGCAGGAATCGATGGCGGGCCGGGAAGGGATGGGGATGGGAAGGCGAAGATGGCATGCCCGGACCATAGAAGGCCGCACTTAACACCGCCTTAATGGCGGGCAGCGGCTGGTCCGGGGGCGCCGGGCCCGGCGACAATCGCCGCATGCGAATACTCGTTGTCGAAGACGATGCCGGCATCGCCAGCGGGCTGCGTGCCAACCTGCACCAGCGCGGCTACGCGGTGGACGTGTGCGATGGCGTGGCCAGTGCGTGGAGCGCGCTGCGCGCCGAGCGCTTTGATGCCGTGCTGCTGGACCTGGGGCTGGCCGACGGAGACGGCGGCGAATTGCTCCGGCGGCTGCGGCTGAGCCCGGCCCCGGGCGCTGCCGCCGCGGCTCCGGGGCTGCCCGATCCGTCCACCCCCGTGCTCATCGTCACCGCCCGTGACCAGGTGCACCAGCGCATCGCGGGGCTGGACCAGGGCGCCGACGACTACCTGGCCAAGCCCTTCGATATCGATGAGCTGGACGCGCGCCTGCGGGCCCTGCTCCGCCGGGCCGCCGGCCGGGCGTCCCCCACCATCCGCTACGCAGACATCGAAATGGACCCCGCTGCGCGGACCGTCCACCAGGGCGGCAAGGCGGTGGAGATGTCGCCGCGGGAGTTTTCGGTGCTGCTGGTGCTGCTGGAAGCGCGGGGGCGCGTGCTCTCGCGCCAGCAGATCGAGGAGCGCCTGTACAGCTGGGACGCGGCCATCGAGAGCAACGCGGTGGAGGTCCACATCCACCACCTGCGCCGCAAGCTGGGCAGCGCGTGCATCCAGACCATGCGCGGCGTGGGCTATTTCATGCCCCAGGAGCCCGCAGAATGAGTGATTCTCCTGCGGCCTCTGCGGCCCGTGTTCGCCGGCCGTCCCTGACGCGCCAGCTGCTGCTGTGGTGCCTTGGAGCGCTGGCGCTGGTGTGGGGCAGCTTCGTGTTCATCGGCTACCAGACGGGGGTGCACGAGGCGGACGAACTGACCGACGGGCACCTGGCCAGCGTGGCCGCCCTGCTGCTGAACCTGCGTGCGACCGAGGCCGCCGAGGGGCCGCAGGTCACCCAGCGCGCCCCCACGCCCTGGCTCAAGTCGCACGACTACCAGCAGTCCCTCAGCGTCGTGCAGTGGGACGCGCAGGGCCGCATGCTCCATCACAGCGGCACCGCGCCGGCGCCGGCCTTTGGCGAGGTCGAGGGATTCGCCAACATGGCGCTCGGGCCGGACGGGACGGTGTGGCGCAGCTTCTCGCAATGGGACGCCGCGCGGATGCGCAAGATCATGGTGCTGCTGGAGCTGCGCGAGCGCGATGAACTCGCGCAGGACATCGCCGAGCAGATGATCGAGCCCGGCCTCTGGCTGCTTCCCGTGGTGTCGCTCGCGCTGGGCCTGGCCCTGTGGCGGGGTTTGCGGCCGCTGTATGCCCTGTCGGCCGACGTGGCCGCCCTCGACCCCGCCAGCGCGCCGCGCCTGGCCTCGCGCCATGCGTGGAGCGAATTCGAGTCGGTGGTCGCCTCCATCAACACCTTGCTGGACCGCCAGCAGGCGGCGCTGGTGCGCGAGCGGCGGCTGGCCAACGAAGTCGCCCACGAGCTGCGCACGCCGCTGTCCTCCATCGCGCTGCAGGCCAGCGCCCTGGCCGGAGACCTGGAGGCCGGTGCCAGGGCGCAGGCCATCGCGCGCATCGGCCAGGATGCCCTGCGGGCCGGCCATGTGCTCAACCAGCTGCTGGCCCTGGCCCGCGCGAGCCGGGCTGAGCTGCACGAGGCCAAGGCGCCGGTGGACCTGTGCGCCGTGGCCCGCCAGGTCTGCGCCGACTACGCGCAGGCGGCGTGGCAGCGGGGCGACGACATGGCGCTGTCGGCCCCGCCGGAGCTCTGGGTGTCCGGGCATGTGCTGCTGCTGGACATCGCCGCGCGCAATCTGGTGGAAAACGCGCTCAAGCACACGCCGCAAGGCACGCACATCGCGGTGCAGGTGGGGGCGTCTGACGGGGCGGGTGCATGGCTGCAGGTGTGCGACGACGGCGCCCGGCGCCCTGGCGATGCTCCCGCCTCCGGGGGAGCGAGGGGCACCTCCGACAGCCTGCACCTGGGCCACGAGATCCTGCGGCGGGTGGCGGACATCCACGGCGGCCAGTTCGGCGCGGCACCGGCCCCCGCGCCCTTTACCACCTGTTTCCGGTTGGATTTGCCCCTGCCGCCGTCCGCGCCCCCCGGTTAAAATCACGGGTTACCAAGCGGTTACCACCGCACTGCCAGGCTGACAGCGCCTTCCTCCAACCTTCAACGGACCCTACGACCATGCCCCTCGTTTCGATGCGCGAACTGCTCGACCATGCCGCCGCCCACAGCTACGGCATCCCTGCCTTCAACGTCAACAACCTGGAACAGGTCCAGGCCGTGATGGCCGCCGCCGACGAAGTGGGCGCGCCGGTCATCCTGCAGGCCAGCGCTGGCGCGCGCAAGTACGCGGGCGAGCCTTTCATCAAGCACCTGATCCAGGCCGCCGTCGAGGCCTTCCCGCACATCCCCCTGGTGATGCACCAGGACCACGGCACCTCGCCCAAGGTGTGCGCCGGCGCCATCGACCTGGGCTTTGGCTCGGTCATGATGGACGGATCCCTGATGGAAGACGGCAAGACGCCGGCATCGTTCGAGTACAACGTCGACGTGACGCGCAAGGTCGTGGAGATGGCCCACAAGGTGGGTGTCACGGTCGAAGGCGAGCTGGGCTGCCTGGGCAACCTGGAAACCGGCGAGGCTGGCGAGGAAGACGGCATCGGCGCCGAAGGCAAGCTGGACCACAGCCAGATGCTGACCGACCCCGAGGAAGCCGCCGTGTTCGTCAAGGCCACCCAGCTCGACGCGCTGGCCATCGCCATCGGCACCAGCCATGGCGCGTACAAGTTCAGCCGCAAGCCCACCGGCGACATCCTGGCCATCAGCCGGGTCAAGGAAATCCACAAGCGCATTCCCAACACCCACCTGGTGATGCATGGCTCCTCGTCGGTGCCCGCCGAACTGCTGGCCATCATCAACCAGTACGGCGGCAAGATGAAGGAAACCTACGGGGTGCCGGTCGAGGAGATCCAGGAAGCCATCAAGTTCGGCGTGCGCAAGATCAACATCGACACCGACATCCGCCTGGCCATGACCGGCGCGGTGCGCAAGTTCCTGGCCGAGAACCCCGACAAGTTCGATGCCCGCGAATGGCTCAAGCCCGCCCGCGAGGCCGCCAAGCAGGTGTGCAAGCAGCGTTACCTGGAGTTCGGCTGCGAAGGCCAGGGCAGCAAGATCAAGGGCCTGAGCCTGCAGGCCGTGGCGGCCCAGTACGCCGCGGGTACTCTGGCGCAAGTGGTGAACTGATCGTTGGCACGAGGCCCTGCGGGGCCGCTGCCCAGCCTGGTTGCGTTGTGCTGCCAGGCTTTTTTTTGCCTGTCTGCATGCAGAGACTGGGGAGTTCCCTCTACAGCAGATAAAGGTGACAGCGACAAGATCTTCTTCATGTAAGCTCGCGGTCAGCTTGCCCACCGGCAGCGCCGCAAGAAGTGTCCGATACCAGGGCGCGTTCAACACATTTCTCACCAGCTACACCGAGCTGGTTGTTGCATGGCAGAAGCCGTCGATGGACGGACTCGGGTGCCGTGGGATGATTGAAGGCGAATTCGTATGAACCTTTCTCTATGACTCTGACAATTTCAAAGTTCCGGCGGCTGTTGCCTGTGTTGGCTGTGACGGTGTTCACGGTGGCGTGCGCGCCCCTGACCGTTCCCCCCAAGTCCGAATATCCCGTCGGCCGGGCCCGTCTGGTGTTGCCGCCGGGGGCGTGGCAAGACCTGGGCACTTCCGAAGAAGCCATGTCCGGTCCCGCAGGCCGTACCCAGCTCCAGACCCGTGCGGTGGGGCTGCGGGGTGCGCAAGGTGAATGGCTGGCCGCGCTGCGGGTGCAGACAAACCGCACGGGCGACCTGCGTGGGTCTCCGCAAGGGGTGGGGTACTGCCCGCCGCAACAGGACGTCGTGGTCAAGGATCCCGCGGACGGCAGCCCCGTGCGCGCCGATTGCCTGCGCTTCAAGCTTTGGGCCAGCAGCCCCAGGTGGCTCGAAAAGAACCGGCCCGACCTGGTCCAGTGGATGGCCAGCCGCCAGATCGCGCTGAGCACTCCCTACGCGCATGTGGGCTACCGCTACGTCACCGAAGCGGGTGTCTGGGTGGCGGTGGATGCCCTGGTGGACCAGCGGCTGCTCAGCGTCCGGCCGCGCAGCAACGAAGAATTCCTGACCGCGGGCCTGCCCCTCCAGCAGTGGGCCCATGACCTGGCCCAGGCCGTGCGCCTGAGCGCCGGCATGATGGATGGCCACCTGGCCATTCCGCCGTTCCCGTTTCCCGCGCCCCCTTCCAGACGCTAGCGCGCCAGCCCTCCCCTGCCTGGCGGCCTTGCATAACGATTACGAAACTCGAGGAGACCTCTGATGCAGACAAGCCCAGTCCCGCAGCCGCAGCGCATTGGCGTGCCAAGGGAAACTTTCCCTGGCGAAAAGCGCGTGGCCACCGTGCCCGATGTGGTGGAGAAGCTGATCAAGCTGGGCTTCGCGGTTGCCGTGGAGTCGGGGGCAGGGGAGGCCGCCAACTTCAGCGACGACGCCTACCGTGCCGCCGGGGCCCAGGTCGTGGGCGACGCTGCCGCGCTGTGGGCTGCATCGGACATCGTCTTCAAGGTGCGCCCGCCCAGCAGCGAGGAAGTGGCGCTGATGCGTGAGGGCACGACGCTCATCGACTTCATCTGGCCCGCCCAGAACCCCGAGCTCATGCAGCAGCTGGCGGCACGCAAGGCCACGGTGCTGGCCATCGACTGCCTGCCGCGCACGCTCTCGCGCGCCCAGAAGATGGATGCGCTGACCTCCACCGCAGGCGTCAGTGGCTACCGCGCTGTCATCGAGGCGGCCAACGCCTTTGGCCGTTTCTTCAATGGCCAGATCACGGCGGCAGGCAAGGTGCCGCCGGCCAAGGTGTTCATCGCGGGCGCTGGCGTGGCGGGTCTTGCGGCCATTGGCACGGCGGCCAACTTGGGCGCCATCGTGCGCGCCAACGACACACGTGCCGAGGTGGCGGACCAGGTCAAGTCGCTGGGCGGTGAGTTCGTCAAGGTGGACTACGAGGAAGAAGGCTCGGGCGGCGGCGGTTACGCCAAGGTCATGAGCGAGGGCTTCCAGGCTGCGCAGCGCAAGATGTACGCCGACCAGGCCAAGGATGCGGACATCATCATCACCACCGCGCTGATCCCCGGCAAGCCCGCGCCCAAGCTCATCACGGCCGAGATGGTGCAGAGCATGAAGCCCGGCAGCGTGATCGTGGACATGGCCGCCGAGCAGGGCGGCAACTGCGAACTGACCGTGCCCGGCCAGGCAGTGGTGCGCCATGGCGTGACCATCGTCGGCTACACCGACCTGGCCTCGCGCCTGGCCAAGCAGTCGTCCACGCTGTACGCCACCAACCTGCTGCGCCTGACGGAAGAGCTGTGCAAGGCCAAGGACGGCGTGGCCGTGGTCAACATGGAGGACGACGCGATCCGCGGCCTCACCGTGGTCAAGGATGGGGCGATCACCTGGCCTGCGCCACCGCTCAAACAGGCCCCTGTGCCGGCACCCAAGGCCGCAGCGGCTCCTGTGGCCGCCAAGAAATCCAGCCATGGCCCGGGCGCACCGATGTCCGCCAAGACGCTGACCATCGTTTTTGCCGTGCTGGCCGTGCTGTTCTGGGCCATCGGCGCCTATGCGCCCGTGGCCTTCCTGGGGCACTTCACGGTGTTCGTGCTGGCCTGCTTCATCGGCTACATGGTGGTGTGGAATGTCACGCCCGCGCTGCACACGCCACTGATGAGCGTGACCAACGCCATCTCCAGCATCATCGCCATCGGCGCGCTGGTGCAGATCGCGCCGCCCGATGCGGGTGTCAACGGGCGCCCGGATGGGCTCATCCTGTGGCTGGCGTTTGCCGCGCTGGTGCTCACGGCCGTCAACATGTTCGGCGGCTTTGCGGTGACGCGCCGCATGCTGGCCATGTTCCGCAAGTAACTCCATCACAACAAGAACACGAGGAGCACAGAACATGTCCCCAAGTCTCGCCACCGTCGCCTACCTGGGCGCGGCCATTTTGTTCATCCTGAGCCTGGGCGGGCTCTCCAACCCCGAAACCTCGCGCCGGGGCAACCTGTTCGGCATGGTCGGCATGGCGCTGGCCGTGCTGGCCACGGTGTTCGGCCCGCGCGTCAGCCCCGCAGGGGTGGCCTGGATCGTCGGCGCTCTGGTCATTGGCGGCGGCATCGGCCTGTATGCCGCCAAGGTCGTCAAGATGACCCAGATGCCCGAGCTGGTCGCGCTCATGCACAGCCTGGTGGGCCTGGCGGCCTGCCTGGTGGGGTTTGCGAGTTACGTCGATACCTCGATCCAGCTGCAGGGCGCGGAGAAGATCATTCATGAAGTGGAGATCTATGTCGGCATCCTGATCGGCGCGGTCACGTTCAGCGGATCGCTGATCGCCTTTGGCAAGCTCAACGGCAAGATCGGTGGCAAGCCGCTGCTGCTGCCCGGCCGCCACTGGATGAATCTGGCCGCGCTGCTGGTCGTGATCTGGTTTGGCCGTGAGTTCCTGCGCGCCGAGACCATTGAACAAGGCATGGTGCCGCTGATGGTGATGACGGCGATCGCGCTGCTGTTCGGCATCCACATGGTGATGGCCATCGGTGGCGCGGACATGCCGGTGGTGGTGTCCATGCTCAACAGCTACTCGGGCTGGGCAGCGGCGGCCACGGGCTTCATGCTGTCCAACGACCTGCTCATCGTCACGGGCGCGCTGGTGGGCTCGTCGGGTGCCATCCTGAGTTACATCATGTGCAACGCGATGAACCGCAACTTCATCAGCGTGATCGCGGGCGGCTTCGGCTCGGGCGCTGGCACACCGGCCAAGAAGGGCGAGGCAACCGAGCCGCAAGGCGAGGCCGTGCCCGTCAGCTCCGCCGAGACGGCCGAGCTGCTGCGCGATGCCAAGAGCGTCATCATCGTGCCCGGCTACGGCATGGCCGTGGCCCAGGCCCAGCACACGGTGTACGAGATCACCAAGACCCTGCGCGAAAAAGGCGTGGATGTGCGCTTTGCCATCCACCCCGTGGCGGGCCGCATGCCCGGCCACATGAACGTGCTGCTGGCCGAGGCCAAGGTGCCCTACGACATCGTGATGGAGATGGACGAGATCAACGAGGACTTTCCCAATGCCGACGTGGCCATGGTCATCGGCGCCAACGACATCGTGAACCCGAGCGCGCTGGACGACCCGTCCAGCCCCATCGCCGGCATGCCGGTGCTGGAAGTGTGGAAGGCCAAGACCTCGATCGTGATGAAACGCTCCATGGCCTCGGGCTATGCGGGCGTGGACAACCCCCTGTTCTACAAGGACAACAACCGCATGCTGTTTGGCGACGCCAAGAAAATGCTCGACGAAGTTCTTTCCGCGCTCAAGGGGTGACGGGCATAATTCCACCGCGAAAAAAGCACGACCGTGCTGAAAAAATCAGCACGGTCTCACGGCCTCAATAAAACTTATCAGGAGACAAAAAATGACGAATCGCCCCTGGCTGGCTGCCTATCCGCAAGGCGTCCCCGCAGACATCGACACCGCGCAATACCCGTCGCTGGTGGCCCTCATGGACGAGGCGTTCACCAAGTACGCGGGCCGCGTGGCCTACAGCTTCATGGGCAAGGAAGTGACCTATGCCCAGACCGACTCCCTGAGCAGTGCGTTCGCGGCCTACCTGCAGGGCCTGGGCCTGGTCAAGGGCGACCGCGTGGCCATCATGATGCCCAACGTGCCGCAGTACCCCGTCACGGTCGCGGCCATCCTGCGCGCGGGCTTCGTGGTGGTCAACGTGAACCCGCTGTACACCCCGCGCGAGCTGGAGCACCAGCTCAAGGATTCGGGCGCCAAGGCCATCGTCATCATCGAGAACTTCGCCACCACGCTGCAAAGCTGCATTGCCAACACGCCCGTCAAGCATGTGGTGCTGTGCGCCATGGGCGACCAGCTGGGCCTGCTCAAGGGCGCGCTCGTCAACTACGTGGTGCGCAACGTCAAGAAGATGGTGCCCGCCTACAACCTGCCGGGCGCCGTGCGCTTCAATGACGCCGTGGCCCAGGGCACGCGCGGCACCCTCAAGAAGCCCGACATCCGGCCCGACGACATCGCGCTGCTGCAATACACCGGCGGCACCACCGGCGTGAGCAAGGGCGCGGTGCTGCTGCACCGCAATGTGATCGCCAACGTGCTGCAGTCCGAGGCATGGAACGACCCGGTGATGAAGAAGGTGCCCGCGGGCGAGCAGCAGACCAGCATCTGCGCGCTGCCGCTGTACCACATCTTCGCGTTCACCGTGAACATGATGCTGAGCATGCGCACGGGCGGCAAGACCATCCTGATCCCCAATCCGCGCGACCTGCCTGCCGTGCTCAAGGAGCTGTCCAAGCACACCTTCCACAGCTTCCCGGCCGTGAACACGCTGTTCAACGGCCTGGCCAACCATCCCGACTTCAACACCGTCAACTGGAAGAACCTCAAGGTCTCGGTGGGCGGCGGCATGGCCGTGCAGGGCGCCGTGGCCAAGCTGTGGCTGGAGAAGACCGGCTGCCCCATCTGCGAGGGCTACGGCCTGTCGGAGACCAGCCCCTCGGTCAGCTGCAACCCCGTGACCGCCAAGGAGTTCACCGGCACCATTGGCGTGCCGCTCCCCGGCACCCTGATGAAGCTGCTCGACGACGACGGCCGCGAGGTGACCACCCTCGGCCAGCCCGGCGAAATCGCGATCAAGGGCCCGCAGGTGATGGCCGGCTACTGGCAGCGCCCCGATGAAACCGCCAAGGTCATGACCGACGACGGCTTCTTCAAGTCCGGCGACATCGGCGTCATGGACGAGCGCGGCTTCTTCAAGATCGTGGACCGCAAGAAGGACATGGTGCTCGTCAGCGGCTTCAACGTCTACCCCAACGAGGTCGAAGAAGTCGTGGCCAACTGCCCCGGCGTGCTCGAATGCGCCGTGGTGGGCGTGCCCGACGAGAAGACCGGCGAGGCCGTCAAGCTTGTGATCGTCAAGAAGGACCCCGCGCTCACCGAAGCGCAGGTCAAGGAGTTCTGCCGCGCTGAACTCACGGGCTACAAGCAGCCCAAGGTCATCGAGTTCCGCACCGAGCTGCCCAAGACGCCCGTGGGCAAGATCCTGCGCCGCGAGCTGCGCGACAAGAAATGACCATCCCCCTGAGCCGCTTCGCGGCTTCCCCCTTCTCTCGGCTCGCGCCGGGAAGGGGGACGACGCCAGCGGCCTGGCGAAGCCAGTTCCACGGCGTCCGCTGGTATGGGACGTGTCGGTTTCGTAGGCCATGACCACCGCCATCCTCAGCGCCTTGCCCGAAGAGCAAAGCTCGCTGGTCCCGCACCTGTCGCACCCCCAGCGCCTGGTGCATGCCGGCCGTTTCTTCTGGCGCGGCGACCTGTGCGGCCGGCCGGTGGTGCTGGCGCTCTCGGGCATCGGCAAGGTGGCGGCGGCCACCACGGCCACGGCGCTCATCGAGCGCTTCGGCGTGGCGCGCATCGTCTTCACCGGCGTGGCGGGCGGTGTGGGCGATGGCGTGAACGTGGGCGACGTGGTGGTGGCGCAGGACTACCTCCAGCACGACATGGATGCCTCGCCCCTGTTCCCTCGCTGGGAGATCCCGGGTTACACGCGCAGCCGCCTGGCATGCGACACTGTATTGTCTGCTCTGCTTCTGGAAGCGGCCAGCGCTTGTGTATCAAGCACCAGCGGCCAATTTCGCTTGAAAACTGACGCAACAGATGCGTTGGAAGGTGTCTTGCACCGCGCACACCACGGCCTGGTGGCCAGCGGGGACCGCTTTGTTTCCGCAGCCGATGAAGCCCACCGTCTGCGCACCACGTTGCGCGACGCCGGCCACGACGTGCTGGCCGTGGAAATGGAAGGCGCCGCCGTCGCCCAGGTGTGCCACGACTACGGCATCCCCTTCGCCGCCGTGCGCACCATCTCCGACCGTGCCGACGACACCGCCCACGCGGACTTCCCCCTCTTCGTCACGACCGTGGCCAGCCGCTACGCCGAACACATGGTGCTGGCGTTTTTGCAAAAACTATAAAATTGATAGCTACTCACGCTTATTGGATAAGCGCTAGGGGCTATCTTGATTGGATATTTTCATGCGTGGCCGTAGATCATCGGTCGCCGCGCCGTGAAACTGGCGCTCCCCCGTGCCAGCGCCACCGTGGATCCGGCTTCGCCGGTCCACCGGAGGCGTCCCCCCTCGGGGGGGAAGGCGCGCAGCGCCACAGGGGGGCTACTTCAACCAGCCCCGCTTGCGGAAGTACCACATCGGCCCCACCGCGCTGGCGATCATCAGCAGGATGCCGTAGGCATACCCGTAGCTCCACTCCAGCTCGGGCATGAACTTGAAGTTCATGCCGTACACGCTGGCGATCAGCGTGGGTGGCAGCAGCGCCACGCTGGCCACCGAGAAGATCTTGATGATCTTGTTCTGGTTGATGTTGATGAAACCGACTGTGGCGTCCATCAGGAAGTTGATCTTGTCGAACAAAAACGCCGTGTGGTTGTCCAGCGACTCGATGTCGCGCAGGATCTGGCGGGCTTCCTCGAACTGCTCGGAGTTGAGCATCTTGCTGCGCATCATGAAGCTCACGGCGCGGCGGGTGTCCATCACGTTGCGGCGGATGCGTCCGTTCAAGTCTTCCTGGCGCGCGATGGCGGCCAGCACCTCGCCCGCGCGGGCGTCGGTCACGTCGCCGGCCAGCACCTGGGTGCTCACCTTTTCCAGCTCGTCGTAGATGCCTTCGAGCGTGTCGGCCGAGTATTCGGCGTCGGCGTCGAACAGCTTGAGCAGCACTTCCTTGGCGTCCTCGATGAGGCCAGGGGCCCGGCGCGCGCGCATGCGCAGCAGGCGGAACACCGGCACGTCCTCGTCGTGGATGGAGAACAGCACGCCCCGGCTCTTGAGGTTGGCGTTGTGCTGGTTCAGGATGAAGGCCACCCGCACCGAGCGCGGGTCTTCGTCGTCGTCGATCAGAAAGTCGCTGCGGATGTGCAGCTCGCCGTTGTCTTCTTCGTAGAAGCGGGCGGATTCCTCGATGTCCTCGTCCATCGCATCCTCGGGGATGGACAGGCCGTAATGCTGCTTGATCCAGCGCTTTTCTTCGAGGGTGGGGGCTTCCAGGTCCACCCAGATCGGCTGGAAGCGGGTCAGCTCTTCCAGGGACTCGATTTCTTCCTGGAACAGCCGGCCATTGGCGAGCGTGAAGATGTTGAGCATGGGCTCACTCCCTTGTTGTGTGGCATCTGCGGTGTGGGGGATCGGGTGCTTTCAACCCCACAGCAGGCAGGCCGGGGAGCTGAAAGCTACCAACTCGGGTAGGTTTCCAAGGAGCTTTCTCCGTAAAAAATGGACAGGCGGCGGATTATGGCACTGCCGCCGCGGCGGGCCCGTGGCAAAAGCCCGCGCCCGCCGTGGTCAGGTGGATGAAGCCTGGCGCACGATGGCCAGTGCCCGGCACAGGTCGGCCCAGGCGGCGGCCTTGGTCTCCTGCGAGCGCAGCAGGAAGGCGGGGTCGTAGGTCACCACGGCGGGGCACCCGCCCAGCGCGTGTGGCCCCGCGCGCAGGCGGCCCAGCGGTTCGGCGCGGCCCAGCGCCACGCGCGCCGCGACATGGCCCAGCACCAGCACCAGGGCGGGCTGCAGCGATGCCACGGTCTCGGCCAGCGTGGCCTGGATGTCCGCGCTCGCCTGCGTGCCGGGGGCGGGGCGCTCCAGCGCGGCCAGGAACACGCGGGGATGCCGGTGCAGTTGCATGGCGCGCAGCATGTTGTCGAGCAGGCGGCCTGCGTCGCCGCCCAGCGGGTCGTCGGGGGTGAGGCATTCGGCCACGATCAGCCAGCCCGGGCCCAGCCCGGCGGGCGCCTGCGCCGGATCGGCCAGGGGGTACAGCGGCTGGGGCGCGTGCAGCCTCAGGGCCGGGGCGACGGGGGCCGTCGCGGCGGAGAGGGTGGAGGGCGGCGTGTCCTGCGCTGGCGCCGGTGCAGCGCGCGCGGGCACCCGGGGCGGGGTGGGGGGCGCCGCGCGGTCGGGGGCGGCGGCCGGGGCTGTCGTGGCGGCCACCAGGGCGGGCCGCGCCGGTGGGCGATCGGTGCCGGGGGCTGCTGTGGCGCCCGCTGCTTGCGCGGCTGGCGCCGCCACCGCCACGGCCTGTGGCGGGCCCCACACGGTGACGCCCATTTCTTGCAGCATGGCGCGCTGTCGCGCATCGAGGTGGAGGCTCATACGGGCGGGGTGGGTGGTTCTTGCGGGTTACAGGGGCAGGCTCATGACCACGGCGTCTTCGCGCTGGCCCTCGGCCGCGGGGTAGTAGCGCTTGCGTTCGCCCACGCGGCGAAATCCGTGCGCCTGGTAGATGTGCTGCGCGCGCAGGTTGCTCACGCGCACCTCCAGCCACAGCCACTGCGCGCCCCGTCCGCGTGCCCACAGGGCCAGCGCATCAAGCAGCACCCGCGCCCAGCCCTGGCGCTGGAATTCGGGCGTGACGGTGATGTTGAGCAGGTGCACTTCGTCCACGCCCAGCATCGCCACGAAGTAGCCCAGCAGATGGTCGCCGGCCATGAGCAGCTGGGCCTGGTAGCCCGAGGCCAGCGCATCGGTGAAGTTGCCGCGCGTCCAGGGGTGCGAATAGGCGCGTTGCTCCACCGCCAGCACGGCGTCGAGCCGCGCGAGCGTGAGGGTTTCAAAGCGCGCTTCCAGGGCGCGGGCGGGCGGGGTGGGCAGGGCGCTCATGCGGTGGTGGCCAGGACAAGGTTCACTGGGACGCGCCAACCCCGGGTTCCTGCGGGTTGGCTGCCGCCTGGGCGGCGCGCAGGGCGGCACGTTCGGCGGTGGTTTGCGCCACTTTATCGCGGATATAGCGCGGCAGCGCATCGCGGGCCGGCACGCCGTGGCCGGCGGCCAGCAGCGCAGGGGCCAGGCGCAGCAGCGCGCCGGCCGTGGGCAGCGCGGCCACATGGGGGGCATCGGGCGCGAGCCGGTCGCCGTAGGGGGCCTGCGCATTGCCCGCCACCGTCCAGCCCGGGGGCGGCAGCACGGATTCCGGCGCGCCCAGTCCAAAGTCGGCGTCGGCCTGCCAGCGTGCCTCGGGGGCCCGCCATTCGCAGCGCGCGTGGTAGACCTCGTCCATGCGCGCGTCCAGCACCGCCACCACGCGCGTGCAGCCCTGCGCGTGGCGCGCCTCCTCGGCCACCGCGAGCAGGGTGTCCACGGGCAGCACCGGCACGCCGTGGCCCCCGTGTGCGCCAAACGCCAGCCCCTGGGCCACGGCGCAAGCGGTGCGCAGGCCGGTGAAGGAACCCGGCCCCCGGCCAAACACGATGGCCTCGAGCGTGTCGAACGACACGCCGGCCTGCGCCATCAGGCTGCGCACCGCCGGGATCAGGGTGGCCGATGCCTGCGCGCCCCCGGGGCCTGTGTGATGCCACACGGCATCGCCCTGCTGTACCGCGATGGAGAGGGTGTCGGTGCTGGTGTCGAAGGCAAGCAGATTCATGGGGCCTGGGGGTTTGCGCGGCAAAAGGAGGTCAGGAGGCGGTGTGGCCAGGGGCGGGCGTGGCGGTGGCGGCCGGGCCCGCCGGGCTCCTGCGCAGCACGCCCAGCAGGATACCGGCAGTCACCAGCAGCAGGCCGGTGACGAGGTTCCAGTACATCGGCTCGTCCAGGAACACCACGGCACCGATGGCCGAGAGGCCGGGCACCAGCGCCGTGATCATGGTGGAGCGCACGGGCCCATAGTGCTGGATCATGCGCGTGAAGCCGATGCCCGAGATCACCACCGAGCCGCCGCCCTGGAACACCATGTGAAAGACGATCTCGCTCCAGGGCGCCAGCGCCAGGTGGCTGGTGACGGCGCCCAGCGTGGTCAGCAGGGCATAGCCGGGCACATAGACCAGGCAGGCAAACGCCGTGATCGCGATGGTGGCCTGCACGGCGTCCACCGCGTGGCGCCGGGCCAGCACGCTGTAGGTGGCCCAGCTCGCGGCCGCCATCATGAAGAGCAGGTCGCCCTTCCACACGTCGCCCCCCGAGAAGGCCGCCAGCAGGCTGCGGCCGCCCACCAGCAGGTCGCCCGCCACGATGAAGGCCAGGCCCGCGGCACGCAGCGGGGTGATGTGGTCGCGCAGCAGCGCGGCGGCCAGCAGCGCCGTCCACAGCGGCAGGCTGCCCGGCATCAGCACGGCCGCGTGGGTGGCGGGCGCATGGAAGAACCCCGCGTAGGCCAGCATGGCGTACAGCAGCCCGCCGAAGATGCCCAGCAGGGCCGTGGTGCGCAGCGGCAGGGGCGAGATGCCCCCCAGGCTGGAGGGCGGGGCGGACGCGCCCTGCGCCGCCGTGCGCCGCCGCACCATCCACCAGCCCCAGGGCAGCAGCACCAGGCTGGCGCCGGTGATGCGCAGCAGCGCGATGTCGAACGGGGTGAGCGTGCGCTGGGCCGAGGCGCGGGCAATGACGATGAAGCCTGTCCAGATGGTGACGGTCACGACCGCCGCCAGCAGGCCCATGGCACGAGGAGAAAAGCGCATCGGGGGATTATCGGTGCCTGCCGCCGCCAGCGCTGGCGCGCGGCTTGCCGGCGGGGCCGGGGCAGAGGCCGCCCCTGGCGCCGGGCGATAGACTTCCGCCATGTTTTCTCTTCCTGTTGCCTGGCGCTGGAATGCGCTGCGGGATGCCGTGCGCTGCTGCGCGGCATCGCTTGTCCTGGCGGGGGCCGCCGGCGCCGCCGGGGCGCAGTCCGCCACCCCCGCACCCGTTTCGTTGCCCCCGGAAGTCGAGGCGGCCCTGCAGCGCGCCAGGCTGCCGCGCGAGGCGTTGTCGGTGGTGGTCGTGGATGCCCAGGGCGGGCGCGCTGCGGCGCGCCTTTCGCACCGCGCGCAGGCCCAGGTCAACCCGGCGTCGGTGATGAAGCTGGTAACCACTTACGCGGCGCTGGAGCAGCTGGGCCCCGCCTATGTGTGGAACACCCCGGTCTACGTGCAGGGCACGGTGCAGGAGGGCAGCCTGCGCGGCAATGTCTACATCCAGGGCCAGGGCGACCCCAAGCTCGTGATGGAGCGCCTGTGGTTGCTGATGCGGCGCCTGCAGGGCCAGGGCATCCAGGTCATCGTGGGCGACATCGTGCTCGACCGCACCGCCTTCGATGTGCCCGACCACGACCCGGCGCGCTTTGACGGCGAGCCCCTGCGCCCGTACAACGCCGCGCCCGACGCGCTGCTGCTCAACTACAAGTCCTCGGTGATGACCTTCGTGCCCGACGCAGCCGGCGGGCTGGCCCGCATCCAGTACGACCCGCCCCTGGCGGGCGTGTCGCGCCAGCCCACCGTGGCGCTGGCGGCGCCGGGCACCGAGTGCGGAGACTGGCGTGGCGCCCTGCGCGCGGAGCTGGCCGACCCCGCCAAGGTGGTCTTCCAGGGGGTGTACCCGGCCGCCTGCGGCGAACGCGTGTGGCCCGTGGCGGCGGCCGACCCGCGCGGCTTTGCGGCGCGCGCGGTGGAAGGCATGTGGCGCGAACTGGGCGGCAAGCTCACGGGCAGCGTGCGCGAGGGCAAGGTGCCGGCCGGCCTGAAGCCCGCCTTCGTGGCCACCTCGCCCCCCCTGGCCGAGGTGGTGCGCGATGTGAACAAATACAGCAACAACGTGATGGCGCAGCATGTCTTCCTCACGCTGGCATTGCAAAGGAACGGTGTGGCCACCTTCGACGGTGCCCGCGAGGCCCTGCGCCAGTGGTGGCTCGCGCGCATGGGCGATGCGGAACTGCCCCTGGCCGACAACGGCGCGGGCCTGAGCCGGGACGCCCGCCTGACCGCGCAGGCGCTGGCGCGCATGCTGCAGGTGGCCTGGGCCTCGCCCGTGATGCCGGAGCTCGTGGCCTCGCTGCCCATCTCCGGCGTGGACGGCACGCTGCGCCGCAGCCAGAGCCGCGCGGGCGTGGCCCACCTCAAGACGGGCAGCCTGCGCGACGTGATGGCCGTGGCGGGCTACGTGCACGCGGCCAGCGGCCGGCGCTATGTGCTGGTGGCGGTCGTCAACCATGCCAATGCCGGCGCAGCGCGGCCCGTGCTGGACAGCCTGGTCGACTGGGCGGCGCGTGACCAGTGAATAATCCGGCGTTGCCCCGGCCCCGCGCGCCCGGGCCTTCGCTTCGAACAGGTTTCCGGAACCACCGCCCCATGCCCACGACCGAGCTCATCGGCTACCTTGCCGCCGCCATGACCACCTGCAGCTTCGTGCCGCAGGCGCTGCACACCTTCCGCACGCGGGATGTCCGCGGCATTTCGCTGGGCATGTACAGCGTGTTCACGGCGGGCGTGGCGCTGTGGCTGGTCTATGGGCTGACCCTGGCGGCCTGGCCCATCGTGGTGGCCAATGCCATCACGCTCGCGCTGGCGGGGACGATCCTGGGAATGAAGGTGGCCTACGGGGCAGGCGGCGGGCACTGACCGCCGGCCCGTGGCGGCACGCTGTCGCCTAGGCGTCTGCGCGCCCGGTGCGGTCCGCGTTATCCCCTATGGATGGTGCAGTGCAGGTGCGCGCACGATGCGTCGTTCCTTCCAGACCTGAGGTATCCATTCATGACGTATTTCCGCCTTACCTGTGTCGCCGCCGCCGCGGTCCTGCTTGTTGCCTGCGGTGGCTCCGACGATCCCGCCCGCGGCGCGCTGATCGATCCCCCGGCGGTGCTCACCACGCTGACGGCCGCGCAGATCGACGCAGGCACTTCCAGCAGCGGCCTGCAGGCCATCACCGGCAAGGCGAAATGCGACGTGAAGGTGGTTGCGCTCAATTACGCCACCGCGGGCGCCAAGGGGGGCGAGAGCACCAACGCCTCCGGCGTGATGCTCGTGCCCGCGGGCAGCTGCAGCACCGCCGCGCCGCTGGTCGCCTATGCCAAGGGCACCGACGTGCAAAAGCCCCGCACCCTGGCCAATCCGCAGGACAGCGAAACCTTCCTGCTCGCTGCCATGTACGCCGCCCAGGGCTATGCCGTGGTGGCCACCGACTACCTGGGGTTTGCCAAGTCGGGCTACAGCTACCACCCCTACCTGCACGCCGACTCGGAAGCCACCTCGGTCATCGACTCGGTGCGCGCCGCCCGCAACGCGGCGGGCACCGTGGGCGCCAATCTGTCGGGCAAGGTCATGTTCACGGGCTACTCGCAGGGCGGGCACTCGTCGATGGCGGCGCACCGCTCCGCGGAGCGCGACTACGGCAATGAATTCAACGTGGTGGCCGGCGCCCACTTGGCGGGCCCCTACAACCTGTCGGGTTCGCTGCGCATCCCGGACGCCATCGCGGGCGTGCAGTTCTTCGTTCCGTACCTGGTGACGGCCTGGCAGAAGGTCTATGGCGATGTCTACACGGACGTCAAGCAGGTCTTCAAGGCGCCGTACTCGGGCTACATCGAGACCCTGCTGCCCCACCCCACGCTGACCTACACCACGCTGGTCACCTCGGGCACCCTGCCCGCGGGCACGCCCAACCAGGCGCGTGATGCGCTGTTCCAGCCCGCCTTCATCACGGGCTCGCAGACCAGCACCACCCACCCCCTGTACCTGGCGGCCAAGAAGAACGACCTGCTGGGCTGGAACCCCAAGGCCCGCGTGCTGCTGTGCGGCGGGGCGGGCGACCCCACGGTGCCGCCCGCCATCCACCAGCGGATCATGAAGGCCGACTTCGACAGCCGGGGCCTGACCAACGTGGCGTCGGTGGACGTCGATGCCGCGATCCAGGCCACCTTCGGCCCGGGCGGCCAGGCCCCCACCGATCCGGCATCGGCCGCATTCGCGACCTACTACGCCGCCTACCACGGCACGTATGAGCCACCCTTCTGCCATGCACAGGCCCGTGCAGTGTTTGACACCGTCAAGTAGGCAAAGGCATCCGCCCTGCCCGCCCAGGGCAGGGCGCACAGCAAAAAGCCGACCCTGGGGTCGGCTTTTTTGTGCCTCCCGGTGGCGCGCTCCACGAGCGCCGCCACCCCGCAGGCGGGTTACCAGCGCGCCTTCAGCCGGTCATGGGCGTAGGTGCCGAACTGGCGTTGTGCCGAAGGGGTGAGGTACACCGGGTCGGCGAACACGTAGGAGGCCTGGTTGGCGCCCGCCAGCAGCGTCGAGGGGGTGCACAGGGCCGAGTTGACCTGGCCCGCGCCGATGCCGATGCCGTTGGCGGCGTCCACGGAGGTGCACACGGGCGTCGTGGCGTTGTTGAAACCGTAGTTGGCGGGCACGCTCGTGTACAGGTTCACGTAGTAGGCGGAATCGACGTACAGCACGTTGGCGCCGAGGTCCACGATGCCCACGAGCAGGCCGTCGTTGAAGCGGCTGCTGGCGTCGGTCAGCAGCGCCTCGCGGCGGATGGCCTTGGCCCAGGGGGTCTTGCTCAGGTCATAGGTGCCGGTCACCACCACGTACTTGGCGCCCGCGGCGACGAGGCGGCGCACCTGCGCGGCCATGTCCTCACCGGCCTGGCGGGCTGCGGCCACCATGGCGGCTTCCGTCTGGGTGCCTGCCTGCACGGCGGCCATGCCGGCGATCACGTCGCTGATGCCGCCGCTCAGGATCACCACGTCGTTGGCCGCGAAGCTGCCGCTGGCCAGGAAAGTATCGATCTGCTCGGTGATGGTGGGGGTGCTGGCGTTGCCCGCGGCGTCGGGCTTGGCCTTGACGCGGGCGTTGCCCACCGCGTAGCTCTTGCCGCCCGCCGAGGCGGCCGTGAGGGGCTTGCCGTAGCTGGCGGCCACCTGCAGGGTCCAGTTGTTCACGCTGCCGTCATTGACGGTGTAGCGCGTTCCCTTTTGCCCCACGTCGCTGTTGGCATCGCCGAACGCGATGAAGCGCTCGGGCGTGATGGCCGATTCGGTGGTGCTTGAACCGCAGGCCGCAAGCAACGCGGCCGACGCACATGCGGCGACCAGAACGGTGCGGCGCATCCAATTTGCTGCCATGTATTTCTCCAGAAAAGTGGGGGGTAGTTTAGCGGTGCAACGTCAACCCATGTAAAGCCGCCTTGTGCGGCTGGAATCATGCGGCAGATGCCCGTTGCAGGCGGTCACGAACGCCTTCCCACTCGGGCTCGGCGGGCGGGGTCTCGATCCAGATCAGTTTCACGCCGTCGTCGTCGAAGCCGCGCAGCACGGCGAACAGCTGCTGGGCCGTGGCGGCCGCGTCGTCGGGCATACGCCGCATGACGAGCCTGGAGGACTGGGTGCGCAGCGCGGCACGGGCATAGACCGCGATGTGGGCGGCCTCGGCGCCCAGCAGGTCCAGGCCGGTCTGCAGGGCCTTGGCGTCCATCAGGCGCACCTTGGCGGCGGGGGCGTAGTGGGCTTCGAGCGTGCCGGAGGCGCGCGGCGTGAGCGCGGGCAGGTCGTCCCTGGACAGCGGCGCGGTGCCGCAGGCGGCCTCAATCTGCTCGCGCGTGACGGCGCCCGGGCGCAGCAGCACTGGCACGCCGCGCGTGCAGTCCACGATGGTGCTTTCGATGCCCACTTCGCACGGGCCACCGTCGAGTACCAGCAGCCCGGCGCCCAGCTCGTCCTGCACGTGCCGGGCGGTGGTGGGGCTCACGCGGCCAAAGCGGTTGGCGCTGGGGGCCGCCACGCCCCACACGGGCGGGCCGCCCAGGGCATCGCCATCGCCGGGCGTGGCGCAGGCCAGCAGCAGCGCGTGCGCCACGGGGTGGGCGGGGCAGCGCAGCCCCACGCTGTCCTGGCCGCCCGTGGCGGCCGTGGCCACGCCGGACAGGCGCGGCAGGATGAGCGTGAGCGGTCCGGGCCAGAAGGCATCGACGAGCTTCTGTGCAAAACCCGGTACCTCACTGGCGAAGTGGGCAATGCCTTCGGCATTGGCCACGTGCACGATCAGCGGGTGATCGCTGGGGCGCCCCTTGGCGGCGAAGATCTGCGCCACGGCGGTATCGCTGCTGGCGTCGGCGGCCAGGCCATACACGGTTTCGGTGGGCAGGCCCAGCAGCGCGCCGCTGCGCACGGCCCGCGCTGCGGCGGCGATGGATGCGGGCTGGGTGCCGTCAAGAATCATGGTCAGAACGGCGCGATGCCCAGGAGGGCCGCAGCCCGCAGGGCGGTGGCCCGCGCAGCGTCGGGGGTGGCGGCGGTGATGTTGAGGTGGCCCATCTTGCGGCCGCGCTTGGCGTCGCGCTTGCCATACAGGTGCAGGTGCGTGCCGGGCAGGGCCAGCACCTCGGCCCAGGGGGGCGTCTGCTCCGTGCCGCCCTGCGCAAACCACAGATCGCCCAGCAGGTTGAGCATCACGGCGGGGCTGTGCTGGCGCGGCTGCGTGAGCGGCAGGCGGGCCATGGTGCGCACCTGCAGCTCGAACTGCGACACGTCGCAGGCGTTCTGGCTGTAGTGGCCGCTGTTGTGCGGGCGCGGGGCGATCTCGTTGACCACCAGGCCGCCGTCCTGCAGCACGAAGAACTCCACGCAGAGCACGCCGACGTACTGCAGGCCGTTTGCTATCGAAATTGCAGCTGCTACCGCTTGCTGAATAAGCGCTGGAGGCAGATTTTGTTCAAAAACCTCCGTCACGGCCAGGATGCCGTCGCGGTGCAGGTTGCGCTGCACGGGCAGGTGCACGGTGGCCCCGTCGGCGCCGCGCGCCACGATCACCGAGCATTCCAGTGCCAGCGGCAGCATCTTCTCCAGCACGCAGGGCACCTTGCCGACCGCGTCCCACGCAGCGGCGAGTTCGGCAGCGGTCTTCACTCGCACCTGGCCTTTGCCGTCGTAGCCCATGCGAGCCGTTTTCAGGATGCCTGGCAACAGATCAGAAGAAACCGCAGCCAGTTGCTCAGCCGTTTCGATCACCGCATACGGCGCGCAGGGCACGCCGCAGGCCACGAAATGGGCTTTTTCCCGTGCACGGTCCTGCGCCACCGACACGGCGCTGGCGGCGGGCGACACGGGGCGCTGCGCTGCCAGGGCGGCCAGCGCGGCCGCGGGCACGTTTTCGAACTCGGTGGTCACCGCATCGGCCAGGCGGGCCAGCTCGGCCAGGCCCTGCGGATCTTCATAGCCCGTCTGGATGTGGTGGTGGCTCACCAGCCCGGCGGGGCTGGTGGGGTCGGCGTCGAGCACGGCCGTGAAATAGCCCATGGCCTGGGCCTGGTGCACAAACATGCGGCCCAGCTGGCCGCCGCCGAGCACGCCCAGCGTCGATCCCGGCAGGAGGGGTTTGTTGCTGGCGCTCATGCGGCGGGCGGCAAGGTCATGTTGCGGGCCACCTCGGTCTGCTCGGCGCGGAAGGCTTCGAGCCGCTGGCGCAGTTCGGGGCTTTCGTTGGCCAGCAGGGCGACGGCAAACAGGGCGGCATTGGCAGCGCCCGCCGTGCCGATGGCGAACGTGGCCACGGGGATGCCCTTGGGCATCTGCACGATGCTGTGCAGCGAATCCACACCCTGCAGGTGGCGACTGGCCACGGGCACGCCCAGCACGGGCACGGTGGTCTTGGCGGCAATCATGCCGGGCAGATGGGCGGCGCCACCGGCACCCGCAATGATGGCCTTCAGGCCCCGGCCGGCGGCCGCCTCGGCGTAGGCGAACATGTCGTCGGGCATGCGGTGGGCCGAAACCACGCGGGCCTCGTGCGGGATGCCGAATTGCTCAAGAATCTGCACTGCATGCTGCATGGTGTCCCAGTCGCTGCTGGAACCCATGACCACGCCGATCTGGATGGGTTTCATGGTGTGGAAGGTGCCTTGGCCGCGGGCTGCGCCCGCGGCACGGCTGTAGGTGGAACCCGCGATTTTACTTTTTGCGCTTCCCTTCGCCGCACCCGGGCATGTCGATGGGCCAAAATAGCGCGAACCAACCAGCTTGACCGGCCCCGCCCGTACACCACCATGATTGACGTCACCGTAGAGAACTTTGAAGCCGAGGTCGTTGCCGCCTCGATGACCGTGCCCGTGCTGGTGGACTTCTGGGCGCCCTGGTGCGGCCCCTGCAAGTCGCTGGGGCCGGTGCTGGAAAAGCTCGAGACCGAATACGCCGGCCGCTTCAAGCTCGTCAAGATCGACTCGGACCAGGAGCAGCAGCTGGCGGGCATGTTCGGCATCCGCAGCATCCCCACCTGTGTGCTGCTCATGAACGGCCAGCCCGTGGACGGCTTCATGGGGGCCCTGCCCGAGGGCCAGGTGCGCGCCTTCCTCGACAAGCACGTGCCCACCGCCGAGGAAATGGTGGCCGAAATGGAGGAGGAAGAAGCCCAGGACGCCCTGGCCGAGGGTGACACCAGCACCGCACTGGAGAAGCTGCAGCATGCGGTGGTGACCGATCCCTCCAACGACGATGCGCGCTTCGACTACGTCAAGCTCCTGCTGCAGCTGCACCGCGAGGACGATGCCAAGGTCGCGTTCGCCCCCGTGATCGCCAAGGCCGCGGGCTCGCGCAAGCTCGGCGCGCTGAAAGTCTGGATGGATGCTATTGATTTCGTAGCTTCTGGCGCATATGGAGAAAGCGCTGAGGCCGATTTCGATGCCAAGATTGCCGCCAACAAGCGCGATTTCGATACCCGCTACGCCCGCGCCCGCTGGCTCTTGGCCGGCCAGCGCTGGACGGACGCGATGGACGAACTGCTCGAAATCCTCATGCGCGACAAGGCCTGGGGCGAAGAGATCGCCCGCAAGACCTACGTGGCCATCCTCGAGATCATCGAACCCCCCAAGGCGAAAGTGGCCGACGGCCAGATCCCGCCCGACGACCCGGTGGTGGCGACCTACCGGCGCCGGCTGTCGAGCGTGGTGCTGAGCTAGAACAGGCTACCCCCTGAGGCGCCTTGCGCCTTCCCCCTGGAAGGGGGACGCCGCCAGTGCGGCGGGGCGGCCCTTGCACGGCGGCCGCTGGCCTGTACCGTGCCCGTTGCGACGGCATCGTGCGATGGGCAGAAAAGAAAAGGCTCCCGGTTGGGAGCCTTTTGTGTTTTTTAGGCAGGTCGCCGTTTAACCGACCAAACGCTCCAGCGCCTCGCGGTACTTGGCGGCGGTTTTTTCGATCACTTCGCGCGGCAGGCGGGGGGCGGGCGCGGTCTTGTCCCAGGGCTTGCCGTTCACCTGGGCCTGCTCCAGCCAGTCGCGCACGAACTGCTTGTCGTAGCTTGGCGGGTTCTGGCCGGCGGCCAGGGCGGCTTCGTAGCCTTCCACGGGCCAGTAGCGCGAGCTGTCGGGCGTGAGCACCTCGTCCATCAGCACCAGCGTGCCATCGGGCGCCAGGCCAAACTCGAACTTGGTGTCGGCGATGATCATGCCCTTGGTCAGCGCGATCTCGGCGGCGGCCTGGTAGATCGCAATGCTGAGGTCGCGGATGCGGGTGGCCAGGTCCAGGCCGATCATCTCCACCGTGCGCTCGAAGGTGATGTTCTCGTCGTGCTCGCCCATGGCGGCCTTGGCGGCGGGGGTGTAGATGGGCGCAGGCAGCTTGGCGGCATTGGTCAGCCCTTCGGGCAGCGGCACGCCGCAGACCGACCGCGATTCCTGGTACTCCTTCCAGCCGCTGCCGGCCAGGTAGCCGCGCACCACGGCTTCGACGGGGATGGGCTGCAGCCGCTGCACGAGCATGGACCGTCCGCGGATCTGCGCGGCCTCCTGCGCGGACACCACGCTTTCCGGCGCGTCGCCCGTCAGGTGGTTGGGGCAGATGTATCCGAGCTTGTCGAACCAGAACAGCGCCATCTGCGTGAGCAGCTCGCCCTTGCCGGGGATGGGTTCGCCCATGATCACGTCGAAGGCCGACAGGCGGTCGCTGGCCACCATCAGGATGCGGTCGTCGCCCACGGCGTAGTTGTCGCGCACCTTGCCACGGGCCAGCAGGGGCAGCGAGGTCAAGGCGGAAGTGTGCAGGGCGTTGGAGCTGGGCTGGGTCATGGTGTCGGGGTGGGCGGTCAATGTCCGCTGCAGGCAGGCCGAAGAACGTGGGGAATGGAGCGCGGGGGCATGGGAAATGCCTGCTGGCGCGCAACCGGTGGATTTTACGCGCGGGGCCCGAAGCGTGCGCGTGGCATGGGTTCCCGAGGGCGCGCGGGAGCGCACCGGAACGCGCCTTTGGCGAACGGGCCAGCGCGCTTCGTGCAGTTGCGGCACACTGGCGGCCCTGAGTCCGACCTGGCCGCCCTGGCCGCTTCCTGTGCCCTCCCATTCCACCCTGACCCCCCGCCGAGAACTGTGGCTGCTGCTCACGCTGGCCGGCATCCAGTTCACCCACATCCTCGACTTCATGATCATGATGCCGCTGGGGCCCCAGTTCACGCGGCTGTTTGCCATCAGCGATGCGCAGTTCGGCCTGCTGGTCTCGGCCTACACGCTCTCGGCGGGTGCATCCGGGCTGCTGGCCTCGACCTACATCGACCGTTTCGGCCGCAAGCGGCTGCTGCTGACGCTGTACGTCTTGTTCGGGCTGGCCACGCTGGCCTGCGGCGTGGCACCCACCTACGGCACGCTCATGGCCGCGCGCATCCTGGCGGGGGCCTTCGGGGGCGTGCTGTCGGCGCTGTCGCAAACCATCGTGGCCGACGTGATCCCCTTCGAGCGGCGCGGGCGCGCGATGGGCATCGTGATGACGTCGTTTTCCCTGTCCACCGTGGCCGGTGTGCCCCTGGGGCTGATCCTGGCCGAATACGGGGGCTGGAACCTGCCATTCCTGGCCATTGCGCTGATGGTGGGCGTGCTGGCCGTTCTGGCGGCACGCACCATGCCCGTGATGACGGGGCATCTGCGGGCCGCGGATGGCCGCACCGCGCTGGGCGGCATCGCCCAGGTGCTGGCCGACGCCAACCACCGCTGGGCCTTCCTGTTCTCGGCGCTCATCATGTTCGCCGGCTTCACGGTGATTCCCTACATCACCATCTACATGCAGGCCAACGCCGGGGTGCGGCCCGACCAGATTCCCCTGGTGTACCTGTGCGGCGGCGTGGTGACGCTGTTCACCGCGCGCCTGTTCGGCGTGCTCACGGACCGCTGGGGCAAGGTGGTGATGTTCCGCTGCCTGGCGCTGGCCGGCGCGTTGCCCCTGCTGGGCATCACGCTGGTGCGCGGGGTGCCGCTGGTGGCCGTGCTGGTGGTGTCGACGCTGATGTTCGCGCTGATGAGCGGCCGCATGATTCCGGGCATGGCCATCATTTCCTCGGCGGCCCGGGCGCCCTTGCGCGGCACCTTCATGACGCTGAATGCGTCGGTGCAGTCCGCGGCGATGGGCGTGGCGTCCTTTGTGGGCGGGGTGCTGATCAGCCGCGACGCGCAGGGGCTGGTGCAGGACTACTGGATGGCCGCCGTGGTGGGCATTGCGGCGAGCCTGCTGTCAATGGTGGTGGTGGGGCGGCTCACGCTGCACGGCGCGGCGCCCGCGGCACGGTGAGGAGCCGCATCTGCGGGACTGCGGTGTACGGGACGGCCCACCCGGCAACCTGCCCATTGTGCGCGCTTTTCGGAGGCTTGGCACCTTGGTCGGCATAACCCAGCGCACAGGGTCGGTATGGGATTGCTTTTCAGGGAGGGCGGGGGCATAGTGACTTCACGTCAACGGGATGCATCCAGGTTCGCCGAGCCGCTCCTCTGATCCAGGGCGGCGTTCTTCCACCGAGAGTGTTACAGGAGACTTATTTATGAACTTGACGATCAGCGGTCACCACCTCGAAGTTACCCCAGCCTTGCGCAACTACGTCACCACCAAGCTGGACCGGATCACCCGCCATTTTGACCAGGTTGTCGATGTCAAGGTACTGCTGACGGTAGAGAAGCAAAAGGAGAAGGAAAAGAGGCAGCGAGCGGAATGCAACATCCACGTCAAGGGCAACGACCTGTTTGCCGAAAGCTCCCACGCCGACCTGTATGCCGCCGTGGATGAACTGGTCGACAAGATGGACCGCCAGGTCGTGCGCCACAAGGATCGCCTGCAGGACCATCACCACGATGCCGCCAAGCGCGAACTGCACGCCTGATGCGGCAGCCCTGAGCCTGGCACAGCAGCCGCCCACTGGGCGGTTTTTTTGTTGCCCGATGCGTTGTGCTCAGGGTTTTCGCCAACGTGTGCATAATTGTTACCCTTGACCATGAACCGACTCGCCTCCATCCTGCCTTCCGCTCAAGTGCTCGTGTGCGTGGACGCCACCAGCAAGAAGCGTGCTTTTGAAGAAGCGGGTCTCCTTTTCGAGAGCCAGCACGGCCTGTCGCGCGCGCTGATCACCGACAGCCTGTTCGCGCGCGAGCGCCTGGGCTCCACCGGCCTGGGCCATGGCGTGGCCATTCCCCACGGTCGCATCAAGGGCCTGAAGGCGCCCATGGCCGCCGTGTTCCAGCTGCTCAATCCGATCGGGTTCGATGCGCCGGACGAATTGCCCGTCGGGCTGCTCATTTTCCTGCTGGTGCCCGAAGCGGCCACGCAAAAGCACCTGGAGATCCTGTCCGAGATCGCCGAGCTGCTGAGCGATTCGGCGCTGCGTGAACGGCTCAAGGGCTGCACCGACGCCACCGAGCTGCACGGCATGATCGCGGGCTGGCAGTCCACGCAGACGGCCTGAGCCGCCTGGCGCCGCGCACGAACGCACGCTCGCACCGTCGCCGATCCACCGTGAAGCCCAATGTCGTCAGCGCCGATGTCCTTTTCGAGGAATTCCGGGGCCTCCTGAAATGGGAGTGGGTGGCGGGGCTGGGCGCCTCCGAACGCCGCTTTGACGAAGTGGCGGTGCGCTCGGCACGTTCCGGGGCCGATCTGGTCGGCTATCTCAACTACATCCATCCGTACCGCGTCCAGATCCTGGGCGAGCGGGAGATCGCGTATCTCGGCAGCGCTTCACCCGATGATTGCAAGCGCCGCATCGCGCGCATCGTGACGCTGGAGCCGCCCGTGCTGGTGCTGGCCGACAACCAGACCGCCCCCGACGCCCTGGTGTCGATGTGCGAGCGGGCGCAGATCCCGATGTTCTCCACGCACGAGTCGTCGGCGTTTGTCATCGACGTGCTGCGCGCCTACCTGTCCAAGCACTTCGCCGACCGCACCACCATGCACGGCGTGTTCATGGACATCCTGGGCCTGGGGGTGATGATCACCGGCGAATCGGGCCTGGGCAAGAGCGAGCTCGGCCTGGAGCTGATCTCGCGCGGCAACGGCCTGGTGGCCGACGATGCGGTGGACCTGTTCCGCATCAACCAGACCACCATCGAGGGCAAGTGCCCCGAACTGCTGCAGAACCTGCTGGAAGTGCGCGGCATCGGCCTGCTCGATATCCGCGCCATCTTTGGCGAGACCGCCGTGCGCCGCAAGATGCGGCTGAAGCTCATCGTGCACCTGGTGCGCAAGGAAACCCTGGAGCGCGACTACGAACGCCTTCCCTACGAGCCGCTCACCCAGGACGTGCTGGGCGTGCCCGTGCTCAAGGTCGTGATCCAGGTGGTCGCCGGCCGCAACATCGCCGTGCTGGTCGAGGCCGCCGTGCGCAACACCATCCTGCAACTGCGCGGCATCGACACTTACCAAGAGTTTGTCGAACGCCATCGCCGCGCCATGGAGCGCGATACGGGCGGCTAGCGGCGCTCAGGCCACCGAAACTGGCGCGGCCCATACCAGGGCTCCCGCGCAAGGGCCGCCCCGCCGCGCCGGGAGCGTCCCCCTTAGGGGGAAGACGCCGAAGGTGGCTCAGGGGGGAGTCATTTCTTAGCGCAGTCGGCGCACTGCCCGTACAGCGCCATGGTGTGGTCCTGCACCAGCCAGCCCTTGGCCTTGGCCACGGCCTGCTGGCGTTTTTCGATCTCGGGGTCGTAGAACTCTTCCACCTTGCCGCACGAGGTGCACACGAAGTGGTCGTGGTGCTGGCCTTCGTTGAGCTCGTACACCGCCTTGCCGCTCTCGAAATTGCTGCGGATCAGGATGCTGGCCTGCTCGAACTGCGTGAGCACGCGGTAGACCGTGGCCAGGCCGATGTCCGAGCGCTCCTCCAGCAGCACGCGAAACACGTCCTCGGCCGTCATGTGGCGCTGCGCGCCCTTCTGGAAGATTTCCAGAATCTTCAGGCGGGGCAGCGTGGCCTTGAGTCCCGTGCTTTTGAGTTCGTCGATGTTGGTCATGGCATGGTCTTTCGGGATGCGGCCCCGCCTGGGGGTCGGAGGGCCTGCCGCTACAATGGGGCGATCATATCCTCAGCCCTTTTACCCATGCCCGTCAAAGCCCGTTGCAGCGCCCGCCTGGGCCTGGTCCTGTTGATCGGTGCCAGCGTGGCCGCCCTGGCCGGCTGCAGCAGCCTGGATGGCGCCAGTACCCGCATTGCCAACATTGTCACCCCCTACAAGATAGATGTGGTGCAGGGCAATTTTGTCTCGCGCGAGCAGGTCGAGGCGCTCCAGCCTGGCATGAGCCGCCAGCAGGTGCGAGAGATTCTGGGAACCCCGCTGGTCACCAGCCTGTTCCATGCCGACCGCTGGGAATACGTGTTCACGCTCAAGCGCCCCGGCGAAGATGCCCAGACCCGCAAGCTGACCGTGTACTTCAAGGGGGACGCGCTCGAGCGCTCCGAGGGCGACGAGATGCCGACCGAGACGGAGTTCGTGGCGGCCCTGGGGTCGCGCGGCTCCAAGGGCAAGGTGCCCGTGCTCGAGGCCACGCCGGAGCAGCTGGCCCGGTATCCCGCTTCCCAGCGGCCCCCCGCGTCGCCCACCGCGGCGCCGCTGGAGCCCGCTTCCATCAGCTATCCACCGCTTGAAGCGCCCGCACGGTAACGCCGGCGGGCTGGCGGTGGGCCGTGCCTGGCCCGCCGTGCTTCAACCACAACGTACAGGACACCCATGACAGGGACTTCTTCGCCTGCCGCCCCTTCCACCGCTTCCACGGGCTCTGGCCCCTGCCGTGTCGCCATCGCCGGCGCATCGGGCCGCATGGGCCGCATGCTCATCGAGGCCCTTCGCGCCAGTGACGACTGCGTGCTGGCCGGTGCGCTGGACGTGCCGTCCAGCCCGGGCATCGGCTCGGATGCCACCGCGTTCCTCGGCCATGCCAGCGGCGTCGCCATCACGGCCGACATTGCCACGGGCCTGAAAAACGCCGACGTCCTGATCGATTTCACGCGCCCCGAAGGCACCCTGGCCCACCTGGCCGTGTGCAGCCAGCTCGGGGTGAAGGCCGTCGTCGGCACCACCGGCTTCACCGATGCGCAGAAGGCCGAGATCGCGGCGTTGGCCCAGCGCACGGCCATCGTCATGGCGCCCAACATGAGCGTGGGCGTCAACGTCACGCTCAAGCTGCTGGAGATGGCCGCCAAGGCCATGGCCACCGGCTACGACATCGAGATCATCGAGGCCCACCACCGCCACAAGGTGGATGCGCCCTCGGGCACCGCGCTCAAGATGGGCGAGGTGATCGCCGGCGCCATGGGCCGCGACCTCAAGGAGTGCGGCGTGTTTGCGCGCGAGGGCGTCACGGGCGAGCGCGACCCGTCGAGCATCGGCTTTGCCACCATCCGGGGCGGCGACATCGTGGGCGACCACACCGTGCTGTTCGCGGGCATCGGCGAGCGCATCGAGATCACGCACAAGTCCTCCAGCCGCGCCACCTACGCGCAGGGCAGCCTGCGCGCGGTGCGCTTCCTCGCCGGGCACAAGACGGGCATGTTCGACATGTTCGATGTGCTGGGCCTTAACAACAACTAGCCATCGGGCCAGCCATGGACGCTCTCCACTGGTGGCGCCAGGGCGACGCCGTCACGCAGGGTGCCGCGCTGGTGCTCCTGGCCATGTCCGTGGCAAGCTGGGTGGTCATCGTCTGGAAGCTGCGGCTCATGCGGCAGGCCAGCGCCGACGTGGCCCGCTGCACGGCGGCGTTCTGGCAGGCGCCGTCCATGGACGTTGCTGCACAGCGCCTGCAGTCTTTTGACCGCGCTGCGCTTGTCCTGCCTTTGGTTGTTGCTGCGAATTCAATAGCAAATCATGCCGGTCCCACCGGCCAGCCCACGCTGGCGGCGGCAGGCAGCCTGTCGCAGCGGCTCACCCGCGTGCTGCGCGACGCCTTGCACGGCGTGCTCGGGCGCCTGCAGTTTGGCCAGGTGCTGCTGGCCACGGTGGGCTCCACGGCACCGTTCGTGGGGCTGCTGGGCACCGTCTGGGGCATCTACCATGCGCTCACGGCCATGGCGGGCGCGGGGCAGATCACCATCGACCGCGTGTCCGGCCCCGTGGGCGAGGCGCTGGTCATGACGGCGGCCGGGCTGGCGGTGGCGATCCCGGCCGTGCTGGCCTACAACGTGTTCGGCCGCCTGATCGGCCGCATCGAGGCCGACCTGGAAGGCTTCGCGCGCGACCTGCGCGAACTGCTGATCGACACGGCGCCGTCCGCCGGTGCTCGGCCCTGAATCCCGGAGGTCCGTTTTCACCATGGCCTTCGGACGACTTGAACGCACCGCCGGGCCCCAGCCCATGAGCGACATCAACATGACGCCGCTGGTGGATGTGATGCTGGTGCTCGTGGTCATCTTCATCCTCACAGCGCCGCTCATGGCCAGCGCGATCCGGCTGGACCTGCCGCGCACCGAAGGCGCCACGCCCGGCACGGTGCCGCAGTTCGTCACCCTGGTGGTCGATGCCTCGGGCCAGGCCTTTCTTCAGGACGAGCCCCTGTCGCAGCCCGCGCTGGCCGAGCGCCTGCGCCGCATCGGCGCCGAACGGCCCGACACCGAAATCCAGCTGCGCGCCGATGCGGCCGTGCCCTATGGGCGGGTGGTCGAGGTCATGGGCGCGGCGCACCTGGCCGGGCTGCAGCGCATCGGCTTCGTGGCCGAGCCGCCGGCCGCTGGCGCGCCAACGGCCCCTGCCAGGGCACCTTGAAGCCGCCATGCGCCGGGGTCCCTGGGGGGCCGCGCAGGCCGCTGGCGGCGGCGGGCGCGGAACGCAGGGCCTGACAGCCTAAAATCTGCGCAGCGCGGCCTCGCAGCCGCACACCTCTCTCATCCCCGAGCCCTCATGCAAGACAAATACTCTCCCCAAGACGTCGAGCGCGCCGCGCACGACCACTGGACCGCCACCGACGCCTACCGCGTGACGGAGGACACCAGCAAGAAGAAGTTCTACGCCTGCTCGATGCTGCCCTACCCCAGCGGCAAGCTGCACATGGGCCATGTGCGCAACTACACCATCAACGACATGCTCACGCGCCAGCTGCGCATGAACGGCCACAACGTGCTCATGCCCATGGGCTGGGACGCCTTCGGCCTGCCGGCCGAGAACGCCGCGCTCAAGAACGGCGTGCCCCCCGCCAAGTGGACGTACGAGAACATCGCGTACATGAAGAAGCAGATGCAGGCCATGGGCCTGGCCATCGACTGGAGCCGCGAAGTGGCCACCTGCGACCCCACGTACTACAAGTGGAACCAGTGGCTGTTCCTCAAGATGCTGGAAAAGGGCATTGCCTACCGCAAGACCCAGGTCGTGAACTGGGACCCGGTGGACCAGACCGTGCTGGCCAACGAGCAGGTCATCGACGGCAAGGGCTGGCGCACCGGCGCCACGGTGGAAAAGCGCGAGATCCCGGGCTACTACCTGAAGATCACCGATTACGCCGAAGAGCTGCTGGACTTCGTGACCGGCGACAAGCTGCCCGGCTGGCCCGAACGCGTGAAGCTCATGCAGGAGAACTGGATCGGCAAGAGCGAAGGCGTGCGCTTCGCCTTCCCGCACGATATCCGGGGCGATGACGGCACGCTGATCGGCGACGGCCGCATGTACGTCTTCACCACGCGCGCCGACACCATCATGGGCGTGACCTTCTGCGCCGTGGCGCCCGAGCACCCGCTGGCCGCCCACGCCGCCAGGACGAACCCGGAGCTCGCCGCCTTCATCGAGGAATGCAAGAGCGGCGGCACCACCGAGGCCGAGCTGGCCACGCAGGAAAAGAAGGGCCAACCCACGGGCCTGTTCGTCACGCACCCGCTGACGGAGGAAAAGGTCGAGGTCTGGGTCGGCAACTACGTGCTCATGGGCTATGGCGACGGCGCCGTGATGGGCGTGCCCGCGCACGACGAGCGCGATTTCGCCTTCGCCCTCAAGTACAACCTGGAGATCAAGCAGGTGGTGCTGGTCGATGGCGAGCACTTCGACTACCACCAGTGGAACGACTGGTACGGCGACAAGCAGCGCGGCGTCACCATCAACTCCGACAGCTTCAGCGGCCTGGGCTACAAGGAAGCCGTCACCGCCGTGGCCCACGCGCTGCAGGCCAAGGGCCTGGGCGAGACCAAGACCACCTGGCGCCTGCGCGACTGGGGCGTGAGCCGCCAGCGCTACTGGGGCACGCCCATTCCCATCATCCATTGCGATGAACACGGCGCCGTGCCCGTGCCCGAGAAGGACCTGCCGGTGGTGCTGCCAACCGACTGCGTGCCCGATGGTTCGGGCAACCCGCTGCACAAGCACGAAGGTTTCCATGCTGGCGTGGTCTGCCCCGTGTGCGGCAAGGCCGCGCGGCGCGAGACGGACACCATGGACACGTTCGTGGACTCGTCCTGGTATTTCATGCGGTATTGCGACCCCAAGAATGCCGACGCCATGGTCGCTGGCGGCGCCGACTACTGGATGCCGATGGACCAGTACATCGGTGGTATCGAACACGCCATCCTGCACCTCTTGTACGCGCGCTTCTGGACCAAGGTCATGCGCGACCTGGGGCTGGTCAAGGTGGACGAGCCCTTCACCAAGCTGCTCACGCAAGGCATGGTGCTCAACCACATCTACAGCCGCCGCACCGCCAAGGGCGGAAAGGACTACTTCTGGCCACACGATGTGGAGCATGTGCTGGACGAAGGCGGCAAGATCGTTGGCGCCAGGCTCAAGAACGAAGCCACCAGCGGTGACGGCCTGTTGCCGGCGGGCACGCCCATCGACTACGAGGGCGTGGGCACCATGTCCAAGTCCAAGAACAACGGCGTGGACCCGCAGGACCTCATCGAGAAGTACGGCGCCGACACCGCGCGCCTGTACACCATGTTCACCGCCCCGCCCGAGGCCACGCTGGAGTGGAACGACGCGGCCGTGGAAGGCAGCTACCGTTTCCTGCGTCGCGTGTGGAATTTCGGCTTCAAGCTCTCCGCCATGGACATGCAAGCCGCCAGCGCCAGCGTGGCAAGCGCCAGCAGCCTGAAGGAGGTGGAATTCGGCAAGGAAGCCAAGGCCCTGCGGCTGGAGATCCACACCGTGCTCAAGCAGGTGGACTACGACTACCAGCGCATGCAGTACAACACCGTGGTGTCGGGCGCGATGAAGATGATCAACGCGCTCGAGGACTTCAAGGCCACGGAGTCGGCCGGCGCCCAGGTGGCGCTGATCGAAGGCTTTGGCATCCTGCTGCGCGTGCTGTACCCGGCCACGCCCCACATCGCGCACAGCCTGTGGAGCAGCCTGGGCTACGCGGGCCACCTGGGCGATCTGCTGGATGCGCCCTGGCCCCAGGTGGATGCGAACGCGCTGGTGCAGGACGAGATCGAGCTCATGCTGCAGGTCAATGGCAAGCTGCGCGGCTCCATCCACGTGCCGGCGCAGGCCGACAAGGCAGCGATCGAGCGCATCGCCCTGGCCAGCGAGGCGTTCACGGCACATGCCGCGGGCGCAGCGCCCAAGCGGGTGATCGTGGTGCCTGGCCGCCTCGTGAACGTGGTGGTGTGAAATGAAGCGACACCTCCCTGAGGCGCTGCGCGCCGGGGCGGCCCCGGTGCGGCGCCTGCTGGCCTGGGCCGGGCCAGTGCCACGGGTTGTGGGTGGCGCGAACGCAATGGATAACTGAAATGCAAAGACGCACACTGCTCTTCATCGCGCCCGCGGCCCTGCTGTCGGCCTGCGGTTTTCGCTTGCGGGGCGTGCCGGAGTTCGGGTTCGACTCGCTCTACATCGCGGCCCCCGCGGGCTCGCCGCTGGCGCGGGAGCTGCAGCGCACGCTGGACGGGTCGGGTAGCAAGCTGCAGGTGCTGCGCGACCCGGCGGCCCTGCCCACCGCCGAGGCCATCCTGGACCTGCTGCAGGAGCCGCAGGAGCGCGTGGTGGTGGGGCTCAACGCCTCGGGCCAGGTGCGCGAGCTGCAGTTGCGGCTGCGCATCCGCTTCAGGCTCCGGACCCCGGCGGGCACCGAACTGATCCCTGACACCGAACTGCTGCAGCAGCGCGACATCAGCTACAACGAAACCATCGCCCTGGCCAAGGAGGCCGAAGAGGCGCTGCTGTACCGCAACATGCGGACCGACCTGGTGCAGCAGCTGATGCGCCGGCTGGCCGCCGTGAAGCGGTAGCCGGGGGCGGCGACGCCAGCGGCCGGGCCAGGCCCGCTCCACGGCGTCCCGCGCGGGGGCGCGCGCCCGTTTCAGGAAGCGCTACGAAGCGCCGCCTGCGGGGCGCGCAGGTCCGATGGCACGCGCATCAGCGTGCTCTTGCCGAACAGCGACTCCACCAGGTCCACGGCCAGCACGGCGGTGCGGTTGCGCACGTCCAGCGCGGGGTTGAGCTCCACGATGTCCAGCGACGCCAGGCGGCCGCTGTCGGCGATCATCTCCATGCACAGCTGGGCCTCGCGGTAGGTGGGGCCGCCGGGCACCGTGGTGCCCACGCCGGGCGCGATGTCCGGGTCCAGGAAATCCACGTCGAAGCTCACGTGCAGGTGGGTGTCGGCATCCAGCCCGGCCAGCGCCTGCTGCATGGTCTGGCGCATGCCCACCTCGTCGATGTAGCGCATGTCGAAGACTTCCAGGCCCTGCTCGTGCACGAAGCGTTTTTCGCCTTCGTCCACGCTGCGGATGCCGATCTGGCGGATCTGGCCGGGGTGCAGCGCGGGGCCTCCGCCGGGCATCCGGGCCAACTGCGTCAGCTCCTTCGGCCCAAAGCCGCACAGGCAGGCCACGGGCATGCCGTGCACATTGCCGCTGGGCGTGAGGGCGCTGGTGTTGAAGTCGGCATGCGCATCAAGCCACAGCACGCGCAGCTTCCTGCCGGTCTCCGCGCAATGCCGCGCCACGGCGCTGATGCTGCCCAGGCCCAGGCAGTGGTCGCCGCCCATCAGGATGGGCAGGTGGCCGCGCCGCAATTCGGCATACACCGCATCGAACACGAGCTGGTTCCACTCCACGACTTCGGGCAGGTGGCGGTAGCCTTGCTGCGGGGGCTGCCAGGGATTGGCCGGCCCGCTCAGGTTGCCCCGGTCGAACACCCGCAGGCCGTGGCTTTCCAGCGCCGGCTGCAGCCCGGCCACGCGCAGGGCCTCGGGGCCCATGGAGGCGCCGCGCGCGCCCGCTCCCACGTCGGTGGGGGCGCCCAGGAGGCTGATGGATGGTGCGGGGAGGGGCGGGGTGGAGGTCATGGTGCGAGGCCTTTGTGGGGAACGGACGGTGCCGGGCGCGCCCGGGGTGCTGGGTGCCCGTGTGGTGGCGGGGTGATTGTCGGGGCGGGGAGCGCCAATGAAAAGCAGGACAGCTGCGCAATCGGGTGCGTGTACCGTGCAATCTGCAGGCCTGTGCTGGCGATCTGCGGGGTTTTCTGTGCCCCTGGCCTCCTGGTGCGCCAGGGTGCCAGGGCAAGGGGATAAACTTTGCCGCATGCAAGTCGCCCTGGCCCAACTCTCCACGCATCTCCAACGGGGCCTGTCGCCGCTCTACGTGCTGCATGGCGACGAGCCCCTGCTGCAGCAGGAGGCGGCCGACGCCATCCGCGCCACGGCCCGTGCGCAGGGCTATACCGAGCGCAGTTCCTACACGGTGGCGGGCGCGCACTTCGACTGGAGCGCGGTGCTGGCGGCGGGCGGCTCGCTCAGCCTGTTCGCCGACAAGCAGATCGTGGAGATCCGCATTCCCTCGGGCAAGCCCGGCAAGGACGGCAGCGTGGCGCTGCAGCAGGTGGCCGAGTCCGCCCGGGGCAACGACAGCACGCTCACGCTCGTGATGCTCCCGCGCCTGGACAAGGCCACACGCACCGGCGCGTGGTTCGCGGCGCTCGAATCGAGCGGCACCTCGCTCCAGATCGACCCCATCGAGCGCGGCATGCTGCCGCAGTGGATCGCACAGCGCCTGGCCGCCCAGGGGCAGCGCGTGGTGGCGGGCGAGGAGGGGCAGCGCACGCTGCAGTTCTTTGCCGACCGCGTGGAAGGCAACCTGCTGGCCGCGCACCAGGAGATCCAGAAACTGGCCCTGCTCCACCCGGCGGGCGAGCTGACGCAGGCCCAGGTCGAGGCCGCCGTGCTCAACGTGGCGCGCTACGACGTGTTCAAGCTGTCCGAGTCCGTGCTGTCCGGCCAGACCGCGCGCGTGCAGCGCATGCTCGACGGCCTGCAGGCCGAGGGCGAGGCCGAGGTGCTGGTGCACTGGGCGCTGGCCGAGGACATCCGCGCCCTCAAGCGCGTGAAGGACGCGATGAACGCCGGCCGCCCCCTGCCCATGGCCCTGCGCGAGAACCGCATCTGGGGCCCCAAGGAGCGCCTGTTCGAGCGCATCCTGCCCAAGGCGAGCGACGCCGCCCTGGCGCGGCTGCTGCAGTCCGCGCACACGGTGGACGGCATCGTCAAGGGCCTGAAGGCGCCCGACTGGCCGACCGACGGCTGGCAGGCGCTGCAGCGCCTGGCGTTCCAGCTGTGCCGGCTGACGCAGGCGGCGCGGTGAACCGCGCTGCGCCTGGTTCCAGATAAAAATAGCCGCTACCGCTTGTCCATCAAGCGCTGGAAGCTATCAAAATGATAGTAATGATCAGGCGGCGTCCAGCACGCCGCGTGCCTTGTCCACCCACATCTCCAGGTTGGCGACAAGATCCTTCTGGCTGAACGAGCAGCTTTCTTCCGAGAACAGCGCGCTGGATTCGAGCCGGTCCAGCAGGCCGTGCAGCACCTCGGCGTAGCGCGGGGGCAGGGCGGCCAGCAGGTCGGTCTGGGCGCGGGCGGTGGTGCTCAGGGCGGACGCCGACAGCGTGCCGTGGCTGAAGGCCTGCAGGGCGTCGTGGACAGGTTGGAGCAGGTGGGCGCGGGTCATGGGCGGCTCTGGAAGCGGGGGATGGCGGCGGGGTGGCAAGGGTAACAGGCGCTCGGTGGGCCGCACAGAGGGTATCTGCGGCAAAATCACCGGATGAACGCCCTCAACGTCGCTGAATACACGCACACCCTCGGCCAGCAGGCCAAAACGGCCTCTGCGCTGATGGCCAAAGCGCCAGCAGCTATCAAAAACAAAGCACTCAAGGCCCTGGCCCGCCTGCTGCGCGAGAACGTGGAGGCGCTGCAGATCGACAACGCCCGCGACCTCGAACGCGCCCGCGCCGCCGGCCTGGCCGAGCCGATGGTGGACCGCCTGAAGCTCGGCCCCAAGGTGCTGGAGACCTGCGCCGAGGGCTGCGAGCAGCTGGCGGCCATGCCCGACATCATTGGCGAGATCCTGGGCATGAAGCAGCAGGGGAGCGGCATCCGCGTGGGCCAGATGCGTGTGCCGATCGGCGTGTTCGGCATGATCTACGAGAGCCGGCCCAACGTGACCATCGAGGCCGCGAGCCTGTCCATCAAGAGCGGCAACGCCTGCATCCTGCGCGGCGGTTCCGAGGCCATCGACTCCAACAAGGCGCTGGCCAGGCTCGTGCAACTGGCGCTGGCCGAGGCGGGCCTTCCTCAGGACGCGGTGCAACTGGTGCAGACCACCGACCGCGAGGCCGTGGGCCAGCTCATCGCCATGCCGCAGTTCGTGGACGTGATCATTCCGCGTGGCGGCAAGGGCCTGATCGAGCGCATCAGCCGCGACGCCAAGGTGCCCGTCATCAAGCACCTGGACGGCAACTGCCACACCTATGTGGACGACCCCTGCGACATCGCCATGGCGGTGAAGGTGGCCGACAACGCCAAGACGAACAAGTACAGCCCCTGCAACGCGAGCGAAGGCCTGCTGGTGGCGCGGGGCGTGGCGGCCGACTTCTTGCCGAAGATCGGCGCCGTGTACGCCGCCAAGGGCGTGGAGATGCGCGGCTGCCCGCAGGCGCTGGCCATCCTGCAATCGGTACAAGGCGCCCAGCTGGTGCCCGCCACCGAGCAGGACTGGAGCGAGGAGTACCTGGCCCCGATCATCAGCGTGAAGGTGGTGGATGGCGTGGACGAGGCCATCGCCCACATCAACCGGTATTCGAGCCACCACACGGATGCCATCCTCACCACCAACCATATGCATGCCCAGCGCTTCCTGCGCGAGGTGGATTCGGCCAGCGTGATGGTGAACACCAGCACGCGGTTCGCCGATGGCTTTGAGTACGGGCTGGGCGCCGAGATCGGCATCAGCACCGACAAATTCCATGCGCGCGGGCCCGTGGGGCTCGAAGGCCTGACCTCGCTCAAGTACGTGGTGCTGGGCGAGGGCGAGGTGCGGACCTGATTTGCTCCATTTTTCATAGCTGGTGGCGCTTGCCAGTAGTGCGCTGACGGCCCATACCACATGAAAATCATCATCCTCGGGGCGGGCCGCGTGGGCCAGAGCGTGGCCGACAGCCTGGTGTCGGAGCGCAACGACATCACCGTGATCGACACGGACGCCGCGCGCCTGCGCGACCTGGAGTCGCGCTTCGACCTGCGCGGCGTGGTGGGCAACGGCATCGAGCCCGCCGTGCTGGCCGAGGCGGGCGCGCAGGACACCGACCTGCTGATCGCCTGCGCCGCGCAGGACGAGACCAACCTGGTGTGCTGCAAGATCGCGCAGCTGGTGTTCAACATCCCCAAGCGCATCGCGCGGGTGCGCTCCACCGGCTTTGACCTGGACACGCGGCTGACCGGACCCGAGGGCTTTGCGGTGGACCGCATCATCTGCCCCGAAGAATCCCTCACGCGCTACATCGGCAAGCTCATCGAATACCCCGAGGCCATGCAGGTGCGCGAGTTCGCGGGGGGGCGTGCCTGCCTGGTGTCGGTGCGCGCGCGTGCGGGTGCCCCCATGGCGGGCCACACCATCGGCCAACTGCGCGAGAGCGACCCCGAGATGGCCATGCGCATGGTGGCCATCTACCGGCGGTTTCCGGACGAGCCGGACCGCTTCGTCGCGTGCGACGGGCGCACCCGCATCGAGCCGGGCGACGAGGTCTTCGTGCTGGCCGCGCAGGAGCACATCGCGAAGGTGCTGGCGGCCCTGCACCGGCCGCAGTCGCAGCCTTCCCAGCCCGTGCGCCGCATCATGATCGCCGGCGGCGGCCGGGTGGGGCTGCGCCTGGCCCGCCAGCTGGCGCAGGCGCCGGGGCGCTTCAACATCAAGATCATCGAGGACCACGCCGACCGCTGCGTCGAGCTGGCGTCGGCCCTGCCTTCCGAGGTGCTGGTGCTGCAGGGCGACACCACCGACGAGGACCTGCTGGGCGACGAGGGCATCGAGGAGGTGGACCTGTTCCTGGCGCTCACCGACGACGACGAGGACAACATCATGTCGTGCCTGCTGGCCAAGCGCATGGGCGCCAGGCGGGTGCTCGCCCTCATCAACCGCCGCAGCTACGCCGACCTGATGCACGGCACGCAGATCGACATCGCGCTGTCGCCCGCGCAGGCCATGCTGGGCGAGCTGCTCGCCTACGTGCGCCAGGGGGATGTGCAGGCCGTGCACAGCCTGCGCCGGGGGGTGGCGGAGGCGCTGGAGATCGTGGCGCGCGGCGACCGGAAAAGCTCGCGCGTGGTGGGCCGCAAGGTCAGCGAACTGGCGCTGCCGCGCGATGTGCACATGGGCCTGATCGTGCGCGGCCTGCCGGATTCGCCCGATGCGCCGCCCGGGGATCTGCGCGAGCCGCAGGTCATCATCCCGCGCAGTTCCACGGTGATCGAGGGCAACGACCACGTGGTGTTCTTCCTGCCGAACAAGCGGCTCGTGCGCGACGTGGAAAAGCTCTTCCGCGTGAGCGCGACGTTTTTTTGATGTCCCCCCCTGAGTCGATTCGCGCCTCCGTGCAGTTGCCAGAGGCACCAGCTCTTCGGGGCCGTCCCAGCCTGCGCAGGCACGCTGGGAGCCCCGGCCCCCAGCCCCCGCTCTCGCAGCGCTTCGCGCTGCGGGCAGGGGGACGCCGCCAGCGCACGCCAGCGAAGCGCCGCCTCTGCGGCGCGGCGGCCCTTGCGCGGCGGCCCTCGCCTGGGCTGCGCCAGTATCGGCAGCTGCATGCGATGCCGGCTGCCATGGACCAAGGACGCCCGTCATGACAGACATGTTTCCCGTCCTGCGCGTGCTGGGCATTCTGGTCATGATCTTTTCGCTGGCCATGGGGCTGCCGCTGGTGGTGTCGCTGTGGACGCGCGATGGCGTGTGGCACGTGTACCCGATCGCCATGGGCGCCACGATGGCGGTGGGGGCGTGGCTCTGGTGGCGCCTGCGCCTTTTCCGCCAGGAATTGCAGCCGCGCCACGGCGTGATGCTGGTGTCGCTGGTGTGGATGCTGCTGCCGCTGTCCGCCGCGGTGCCCCTGATGCTGGCGGGCCACCACATCGGGCGGCCGATGTCTTTCACGCATGCGTACTTCGAGGCGGTGTCGGGCCTGACCACGACCGGCTCCACGGTGCTCAGCGGCCTGGACGCGCTGCCCGTGTCGGTCAATGTATGGCGCACCTTTCTGCAGTGGATGGGCGGGATGGGCATCCTCATCCTGGCGGTGGCCGTCCTGCCGCTGCTGGGGGTCGGGGGCAGCCAGCTGTTCAAGGCCGAAGCGGCCGGGCCGCTCAAGGACGCCAAGCTCACGCCGCGCATGACGGGCACCGCCAAGGGCCTGTGGGGCGTGTATGCACTGTTTTCCGTCACCTGCGGCCTGGCCTACTGGGCGGCCGGCATGGGGCCGCTGGATGCGCTGATGCACATGTTCACCACGGTGAGCCTGGGCGGGCTGTCTTCCCATGACACCAGCTTCGGGTATTTCCAGTCGCCGCTGCTGGAGGCGATCTGCGTCTTCTTCATGCTGGTGGCCAGCTGCAATTTCGCGCTGTACTTCGTGGCCTTCCGCAAGGGCCACTGGGGTGGCTTCTGGCGCGACCCGGAGTTGCGCGCGACGCTTTTCTCGCTGGTGGGCGGGGGGCTGGTGGTGGCGCTGCTGCTGTGGGCCAAGGGGGTCTATGCCCCGCTGGATGCGCTGCGCCACGCGATGTTCAATGTGATCTCGCTCGCCACCACCACGGGCTATGCCACCGTGGACTACCTGGCCTGGCCCGTGTTTGCGCCCGTGTTCATGCTGCTGCTGTCGGGCGTGGCCACCAGCGCGGGGTCGACCGGCGGGGGGATCAAGATGGTGCGCATGCTCATCCTGGCCAAGCAGGCGCGCCGGGAGATGAACCGCCTGGTGCACCCGCGCGCCGTGCAGCCCGTGTGCCTGGGAGGGGCCGTGGTGGACAACCGCGTGATCTTCTCGGTGCTCGCGTTCATGCTGGTGTATGGCGGCACGGTCTTCGGGCTCAGCATGGTCATGCTGCTGACCGACCTGGACCCGGTCACGGCGTTCTCGGTGGTGCTGGCCAGCGTGAACTGCGCGGGCCCGGGGCTGGGCAGCGTGGGCCCCGCGTCCACCTATGCCGTGCTGACCGATTTCCAGATCTGGGTGTGTTCGCTGGCGATGCTGCTGGGGCGGCTGGAGATCCTGAGCTTCATGGCCTTGCTCACCCCCGCCTTCTGGCGCCGGTAGCCAGCGCCCGCCACGGCTCGTGCCGCAGGCGGCTTGCGAATTTCCGGCCCGACCCCAACTCCCTACAATTCATCGCAATCGCTTCCCGAGGGCTTTCCATGGTTCCGCATCTCATCACGGCCCTCACCGGGCCGATCAACGAACTCGAACAGCGCATTCTCGACTCGATGCCCGCCATCGAGCGCTGGTTCCGGCTGGAGTGGATGGAGCACACGCCGCCGTTCTATACCTCGGTGGACATCCGCAATGCGGGCTTCAAGCTCGCGCCCGTGGACACCAACCTGTTTCCCGGGGGCTGGAACAACCTCACCAAGGAGATGCTGCCCCTGGCCGTCCAGGCCGCCATGGCCGCCATCGAGAAGATCTGCCCCGAGGCGCGCAACCTGCTGATCATTCCGGAAAACCACACGCGCAACACCTTCTACCTGGCCAATGTGGTGCAGCTGCAGCGCATCTTCAACATGGCGGGCCTGAACGTGCGCGTGGGCTCCATCAGTCCCGAGATCAAGAAGCCCACGCTCATCGAGCTGCCCAATGGCGACACGGTGACGCTGGAGCCCGTGGTGCGCACCAAGCGCCGCCTGGGCCTCAAGGACTTCGACCCCTGCACCATTCTGCTGAACAATGATCTCTCCGCCGGGCCGCCCGGCATCCTGGAAGACATCCACGAGCAGTACCTGCTCCCCCCGCTGCATGCGGGCTGGAGCGTGCGCCGAAAGAGCACCCATTTCAAGAACTATGAAGAGGTGGCCAAGCGCTTCGGCAAGATGCTGGGCATCGACCCCTGGCTCGTCAACCCCATGTACAGCCAGTGCGACGGCGTGGACTTTGCCGAGGACAAAGGCATGGACAAGCTGCAGACCACGGTGGATGCGCTGCTGACCAAGGTGCGCCGCAAGTACAAGGAATACGGCATCAACGAGAAGCCGTTCGTCATCGTCAAGGCCAACAACGGCACCTACGGCATGGGCATCATGACCGTGCGCGACGCCAAGGAGCTGGACGCGGTCAACCGCAAGACCAAGAACAAGATGGCCATCATCAAGGACGGCCAGCCGGTCAGCGACCTCATCATCCAGGAAGGCGTGCTCACGCAGGAGCGCGTGCACGAGGCCGTGGCCGAACCCGTGGTCTACATGATGGACCGCTACGTGGTGGGCGGCTTCTACCGCATGCATGCCGAGCGCGGCGTGGACGAGAACCTCAACGCCCCGGGCGCGAGCTTCGTGCCGCTCGCGTTCGAGCACAGCACGCACATGCCCCAGCCCGGCGTGCGCCCCGGCGTGAGCGCGCCCAACCGCTTTTACATGTACGGCGTGGTCGCGCGCCTGGCCATGCTGGCGGCCAGCTACGAGCTGGAAGCCACCAACCCGGACGCCGAGGTGTACGACTGAAACGGCGCCCCCGGGAAGCGGCGTGTCTTCTCCGTGTTCTCCCGGAGGGGGCAGGGCCGCGGCCCTTGGGGCGGGGCCGCCCCTGCGATCAGGCAGCGCCAGTTTCGCCGGGGGATTCCGCGCGGCCTGCCATGTCTGCGCCGGGCTGCCAAGGGCAAGTTGTTGCGTTGCAACATGGGGAGCTCCCCCCAGGCACTTGATCTGCCTCAGGCGCACAATAGCGTTCCCAAAAGTAACGGAACCCGGCAGCCCCTGTGTGCCGGGTGCGGTCAGTGCAAAGCTCCAAATCATCGCTCGCAGCGCTTACGCTGGGCGCCATCGGTGTTGTGTATGGCGATATCGGCACCAGCGTGCTGTATGCCGTCAAGGAGGTCTTCGGGTCCGGCCATGTGCCGTTCTCCCCAGCCAATATCTACGGCATCCTCTCGATCTTCTTCTGGACGCTCACCGTCATTGTTTCGCTGAAGTACGTGGTGCTGGTGCTGCGCGCCGACAACCACGGCGAGGGCGGGCTCATCGCCATGCTGGCGCTGGCCTCCCAGGCCGTCAAGGACAAGCCCCGGCTGCGTGGCGTGCTGCTGGCCGTGGGCATCTTCGGCACCTCGCTCTTCTATGGCGACGGCGTCATCACGCCCGCCATCTCGGTCCTGTCGGCCGTCGAAGGGCTGGAAGTCGTCTCGCCGCATTTCAAGCAGTACGTGATTCCGATCACCCTGGTCGTGCTCTTTTGCCTGTTTGCCGTGCAAAAGCGCGGCACCAGCGGCATCGGCAAGTTTTTCGGGCCCATCACCCTGGTGTGGTTCATCACCATTGCGCTGCTGGGCGTCTCGCACATCGTGGGGCATCCCGAGATCCTCTGGGCGCTGAGCCCGCACCACGCGCTGGGCTTCATGTGGGCCCATCCCGGCACCAGCTTCATCATCCTGGGGGCCGTGGTGCTGTGCGTGACGGGGGCCGAGGCCCTGTACGCCGACCTGGGCCACTTTGGCAAGCGCCCCATCCGCATGGCCTGGTTCGGCGTGGCCATGCCCGCGCTCACGCTCAACTACTTCGGCCAGGGCGCGCTGCTGCTGGCCGAGCCCGAGGCGGTGAAGAACCCGTTCTACATGATGGCGCCCGACTGGGCGCTGGTCCCGCTGGTGATACTGGCCACCATGGCCACCGTGATCGCATCGCAGGCGCTCATCACCGGCGCCTTCAGCGTGACCAAGCAGGTCATCCAGCTCGGGTACCTGCCGCGCCTGAACATCCAGCACACCAGCGTGCGGGACACCGGGCAGATCTACATGCCGCTGGTCAACTGGGGTCTGTTCGCCGCCATCGTGCTGGCCGTGGTGATGTTCCGCTCCTCCAGCAACCTGGCGGCCGCCTACGGCATCGCCGTGACGCTGGACATGCTGATCACCACCACGCTGACCTTCTTCGTGATCCGGTACGGCTGGGGCTACCCGCTGGCGCTGTGCATCGCGGCCACGGGCTGCTTCTTCGTGGTGGACCTGGCGTTCTTTGCCTCCAACCTGCTCAAGCTGTTCCAGGGCGGCTGGTTCCCGCTGATGATCGGCGGCGTCGTGTTCTCCCTCATGATGACGTGGAAGGAGGGGCGACGGCTGCTCAACGACAAGCTGCGTGCGGACGCCATCGACCTCAAGGACTTCCTGGAGTCGGTGTTCATCAGCCCGCCCACGCGGGTCGAGGGCACCGCCGTGTTTCTCACGGCCGAGACCGGTGCGGTGCCCAATGCGCTGTTGCACAACCTCAAGCACAACAAGGTGCTGCACCAGCAGAACCTGTTCGTGACCGTGCACAACCACGAGACGCCCTGGATCGGGCTGGACAAGCGCCTGCAGGTGGAGCCCCTGGGCCACGACTGCTGGCAGGTGGTGATCCACTACGGCTTCAAGAACGACCCGGACGTGCCGCGTGCGCTGGAGCTGCTGCGCGGGCGGGGCTGCGAGCTGGAGTCGATGACCACCAGCTACTTCCTCTCGCGCGATACCGTCATCCCCACCATTGGCAGCGGCATGGCGCCCTGGCGCGAGAAGCTGTTCGCGCAGATGCACCACAACGCCAGTGGTGCGGCGGACTTCCTGCACCTGCCCAACAACGCGGTCGTCGAACTCGGATCCAAGATCGAGATTTGAGCGGGTTGGGGTCTTTTGGGCTTCAAGCGCTTGCTCATCAAGCGCCAATAGCTATAAAAATAATAGCAATCGTGTCCCCCGCCTTTCTGTGGTGGCGCGGCCGCCGGCGGGGATGCGTGGTGCCAGAATCCAGCCCATGCAATTTTTCAAAGACCTGAGCCTGTCGGCATTCACTGCCGGGTTCGTGGCCGTGCTGGTGGGCTTCACCAGTTCGGTAGCCATCGTGTTCCAGGCCGCGCAGGCGTTTGGTGCCACGCCGGCCCAGGTCACGTCCTGGATGTGGGCGCTGGGCCTGGGCATGGGCCTGTGTTCCCTGGTGCCCTCGCTCATCCTGCGCAAGCCCGTGATGGTGGCTTGGTCCACCCCTGGCGCGGCCGTGCTGGCCACGGCCGGCCTGGCCGGGGGCTTCACCATGGGCGAGGCGGTGGGCGCCTTCATGGTCAGCGCCGTCCTCATCACGCTGGCCGGCGTGACGCGCTGGTTCGAGCGGGCCATGGGGCGGATCCCCATGGAGATCGCCGCCGCCCTGCTGGCGGGCGTGCTG